>NZ_CAIJDS010000046.1:0-64044 GCF_903819475.1 Rhodococcus sp. UFZ-B548 | reverse complement strand
GACCGACACGCCGTGCCTACCGTGCCTTCATCCTGATGCGGCGCTAGAGATAACCATCGACGACAAGCTGCTGGATCCTCTCGTGCCGTCTCCCGAGGCCGGCCCGTTCGACACGACCTCGAACGCCGCGTTCCTGGAGGCACTGGAAGAAGCGTTGGGTGAATTGCCTTATCGCCAGCGTGCGGCCTGGACGCTGCGAGAGGTGGAGATGCTCACGTTCGTTCAAATCGGCAAGATTCTGAGACTCACTCCGGATGCAGTGCGAGGGCATCACCATCGTGCACGGGCTAACCTGAGTGAACGAATGACGAGGTGGCGATGACTGAATCACGAACCGACGCATTGATGGCGCACGCATCCGACGTCCTGCGGAACGCTCCCGAGCCAGGCTGGGATCGAATCAGCGACAAGGTGATCCGGGCGCTACGGTCGACCTCGGCGTCCGGTTGGCCGCTCGACGCACACGCGTCCGAAGGTCCACGTCTAGGCACGGTGTCGGTGAGCGATCACGTACTCCGCACCCATTTGGCCGCCGAGATACGTTCTCGACACCACTGCTCGCCGAGCAGTATCGAGTTCTTCGTCGACGGCCACGAAATACGTTCACTACGTATCGAACTGGCAGCGCCATACGGAGTGGATCTGGCCGAACTGTCGGACCGGGTTCGATTCACCGTCGTCGATGTCGTTCACCTGATCCTCGGCGACATGGACCCACCCGTCTCTGCAGAGAACGTCCACATCGCCGTAGTCGACATCGTGGATGATCTACCTGCCGAGGAGAACACCAAAAGCCACTCCGAGCACTAGGTGTTTGTTCGGCAAGTGTTTGGGAACCCGGCACTCATGACCACTCCCCCACCACCGGATCCGGGCCCCGTCCCCGACCCGGGGTCGCCGACTCCACCCGCGCCGGCACCACCCGATCCGCTGAATCCCCCGCCCGTGCCACCGACTCCGACGCCACCGAACCCGTATCCCCCGGATCCGATCCCGCAGATCTGAAGTCAGCTGCCCCGAACTTCAGACTTCAGCCGCCGAGTTCGGCGATCATCTCGCTCAACGATTCTGCGGCGATACGTAGTTCACCTTCGTCGGGGTTGTCGGGCGAGGACGGTAGGCGCTCGGCCAACTGCTCGCGAGTGACAAGCGAGATACCATCGAGGCCGAACCCTTCTTCATCGGGGACGTAGATCTCGATCTCACCCCCAACCGCTACCAATTCCGAATGGGGCCCGCTGCCCAACAGTGCACGCAGGTGTTCGGTCGTCACGGTCATATGGTTCACGTGAAATCTCCTGCTTCGGTGACAGCTGACTTTGCTGGTATGGCTCGACGTGACGTACTGACTCGACGTGACGTACTACCCCTATTGAGTACCCCTCGCGGGTGAGCAAGAAACGACAAGTACATGAACACCAACCTTCAGAGAGACGCAGCCACCATGAGTGAACGAAATTCCACCGACCGCACTGATCAGACGGACGAGCCGCAGACCACCGGCACCGACCACGGTCCCGGAACCGGGGCCGATGCCGCACACAAGGACGTTCAGACCGATCCGTCGGGCGAGCGTACGTGGGCCGACGAGGGTGGAGCCTCGAGTAACGGCCCGGCAACCGACACCGACTGATCGCGCAAGAGCTCAGTCATCGGGACCAAGGTCCCGTGGGCCGACGCTCACGGGTCCTTGAAATCCTTACGGATCTAACGCTTTTCACCTGGGTTTTCGCGATGCGGTAAGGTAGGCACTCAGCACGGTTGAGTACCCAGCCGTTGAAGACGAGCACGGTTCGTGCGTTGCTTCCCGTGCCGTTTCCCGGTTTCGAACGAAACCGTTTCGAACCAGACCGTTCGAACGATCCGTTTCGAGCAATCCGTCAGGAGTTTCGATGAACGAGTTTTCGAGAACTACAGATGAGCGTACGGACAGTCCCCCCACATTCACCACGACGTGTGCGGAAAACATTCAATCGCTCGTGGTCAGCGGCGAGATCGACGTCCGGTCCCGAGCTGATTTCGCTGCCTGCGTCGACGACCTGATCGGTGAGCGTCACCCGTTCGTACTCGACTGCTCGGACGTCCAGTTCATCTCCGTCGGAGGTCTTTCCATCATCGAGACTCTGTCGGCCAAGGCACGAAGGCTCGGCGTTCCTTGGACGCTCGTCGCAGCGCACCCCGTCAGGCGCCTGCTGTCTCTTCTGAAGATGGACGCAGACATCGTGTTCACCGACTCGACAGCCGAGGCGGTCACATACCTGTCCTCGACCACCGTGCTGGACGAGACCCTGGCGGAGCCGATGTCGGCGTGAGTACCGATCTCGAAAAGCTCTCCGAATTCGTCGTCGTCGCAAACCGACTACCCGTCGATCTCGAAACCGACGAGGACGGTGGCAAGAACTGGAAGCGAAGTCCGGGTGGACTCGTCACTGCTCTCGAACCCATCCTGCGACAGCGAGACGGCGCTTGGGTCGGCTGGCCGGGGGTCGCGGACGAGAAGGTAGATCCCATAGTGGTTGACGGCCTTCGTCTGTTTCCCGTCGAGCTGACCTCTCAGGACCTCGCCGAGTACTACGAGGGGTTCTCCAACGACACGCTGTGGCCGCTCTACCACGACGTTCTGGTGGCACCGACGTTCGAACGGTCGTGGTGGCACACGTACGTCGCGGTCAACCAGCGGTTCGCCGAGGAAACCGCCCGTTGCGCCGCGGACGGAGCCACCGTCTGGGTGCAGGACTATCAATTGCAACTCGTGCCGGCAATGCTGCGCGAACTGCGCCCGGACCTGACGATCGGGTTCTTCCTTCACATTCCGTTTCCTCCGGTCGAGCTCTTCATGCAGCTTCCGTGGCGCAAGGAGATCGTCAAGGGAATGCTGGGCGCCGATCTGATCGGCTTCCACTTGCCTGGTGGCGCAAACAATTTCCTGTTTTTGGCCCGAAAACTACTCGGACTCAAGACAACGACCGCGGGCGTCGGTGTTCGAAGTGCGCTCGGGCATGTGGATTTCGACTCTCGCGTCGTCAAGGTGGGGGCATTTCCCATCTCCGTCGATTCGGCCGAGCTGGAGCGCCAGTCGAAGAGCGAATCGGTCCTGCGCCGCGCACGCGAATTGAAGGAAGAGCTCGGAAATCCCGAAAAAATCCTGCTGGGAGTCGACCGCCTGGACTACACCAAGGGCATCGACCTGCGACTGCAAGCCCTCAAGGAACTCCTCGACGAGGGCCGCTTGGATCCGGAGAAGTACACGATGGTGCAGCTCGCCACGCCCAGTCGCGAACGCGTGCAACACTATATCGACCTTCGCAGTGTCATCGAGGAACAGGTGGGCCGCATCAACGGCGACCACAGTCAGATCGGCCGCCCCGTAGTTCACTACCTGTATCAGCCGGTCGACCGCGAAGAACTGATCGCACTGTTCGTCGCCGCCGACGTCATGCTCGTGACGCCGATGCGTGACGGGATGAATCTGGTGGCCAAGGAGTACGTGGCCTGCCGAGGCGACCTCGGAGGCGCTCTCGTTCTCAGCGAGTTCACCGGTGCTGCAATGGAATTACGACAGTCATACCTGGTCAACCCGCACGATTTGGACGGCGTGAAGAATACAATCCTGACCGCAGTTCATCAGGATCCGAAAGAGGGCCGTCGCCGTATGGCTGCGCTGCATCGCCAGGTCATGACGCATGATGTGCATCAGTGGGCCGAGTCGTTCCTGACTGCACTTTCGCCGCCCGAACCGCGCCCGGACAATCAGTTCGTCACGGAGCGCGAGTCTGACTTTGCACGCAACAACTGACCCCGTGGGCTTGCGTCAAGGGTGAGCGCAGACTCGAGCTAGGATTGGTTTCAGTTCATCGTCAAGCAGCGGCTGCGAACTGATCTCCTCAACATAGCCGTGCAATGCTGCATCGGCCCAGAAAGACAGGCCGACCATGCCCCTCACGGTGAAGTACTCCGAAACCTACAACGACGCTCTCATCGCGCTCGCTGCTGCTACTCATCGGCCGGCCAATGTGGTGAACCTGTTCGGCGAGTACGCCATTCGTGTCGATCTCGAATACAACCGTTATCTTCTGGCGACCAATACCGCAGCCGGACTCTCCGATCGACCCGACAACGGAGAATCGTGGCTGGTGCGGTTCTTCCAATCCGAAAACACCGACACACCGGATCGCCTCCTCGCGGAAGCGTCGCATCAATGGTTGGTCGATGCTTTGGACGCCGCGCTCGAACAGATCGAAGCGGCAGGCAACAAGATCTCCGCCGACGCGGACTTCGGCGACCCTACCCGCACCGAAACTCCATCCTGAACGGCATCGTATGGAGCAACGCTACTAGTGACCCTCGGCGGTCAACTGGCTGATTCGAGCCGCTAAGACTGCATTTTCGGCCTCCAGGGACAGAATCAGACGGATACCGACCAGATTGACTCCGTCGTCGATCAGCGCGGTGATTCGTCCGAGCGTATCCAGGTCGGCCTCGCTGTAACGGCGCGTACCGCCATCCGTGCGGGTTGGTGTGAGCAGGCCCCTTCGCTCGTAAAGGCGCAGCGTCTGAGGTCCTACCCCGGACAGTTCTGACATCACTGAGATCCCGTATACGCCGCGCAGCGCCCGGGTCTGGGATTCCGACGTCACTGGAACCTCCTAGTTCGGTGTCGGCTGTCTCAATCGGCGTCATCCGACCTTAGCATCATCACGCAGTGAATCTGACGCCCAGGACATAGATTCAAGCGTGTCCAGGGCCACTCATGACAAAAATCGTCGAGCCGAGAAGGCATGTAATGGCAGATCAAAGCCGATTTCGGCAAGATCGCACAGGGAGCTTCCCTTAGCCGTCGAATCGAAGTAGCCTTGCCAATTATCTACATCGGCTGATATAGATTTTGTAGCACTTGAAAGCGCCATAACCGGCACTCGAAGGTGTAGAACACCCAGACGTCGGAGTCGGTGGTTCAGCCGACTCCCTCACGGCACACTCTTCACCGGGAGCAAGATGACGACGATCGACATCCCGCCCACACAGGGCGAGAGCACCACCGGCATCGGAATCACTGTTGCAAGCGCGACTTTGACAACCGAAGAGGTCAAGCGCCGAATCGCGATGATGTACGGCGACCCGGTGACAGAGGAGCCAGTAGCACTCGCGCACTGAACCTGACCGACACGCGATCCGATTGACGATGGCGCGAGACCGCCCCGTTCGCGGGCGATCCCCATCAAGACGAGAGGAAAACATATGTCCGAGTTCACCGTACCGGGACTGAGCAGCGCAGACGGTTCGTCCGTCGCCGATATTCTGCAGGAACGCCTCAGCGCCTACAACGACCTTCATCTGACGCTCAAGCACGTCCACTGGAACGTCGTCGGACCCAACTTCATCGGCGTGCACGAGATGATCGACCCACAGGTAGAGCTGGTTCGCGGCTACGCCGATGATGTGGCGGAACGTATCGCGGCACTGGGCAACTCCCCCAAGGGCACAGCGGGAGCGATCGAGCGCGATCGGACTTGGGACGACTACTCCGTCGGCCGCGACGACGCTCGCGCCCATCTGGCTGCGCTCGACCTCGTCTACACCGGGGTCATCACCGACAGCCGCACTGCAATCGACAACGTCGGCAAGATCGATCCGATCACAGAAGACATGCTGATCGGCCAAACGGCACAGTTGGAGAAGTTCCAGTGGTTCGTTCGTGCGCACCTCGAGAACTCCGGCGGCAGCCTCGTACACGAAGGCGCGTCCACCGAGCAGGATGCCGCAAACGAGGCGCGTCAGAACTGACGCTCCGTCCGCGATTTCGGCCGATCGGGGGTCGGCCGAAATCGCGATCCCCACAACAGGAAAGGGCAAGAGCATGTCTGCGGACTCGCGCGGCACGTCGGCACAAACGCGTCGCGAGTATCAGATGTTCGTGTTGCAACAGCGTTTGTTGTTCGGATCGATCGTGGCAGGCACCGCCCTTGGAGTTCTCGCGATCAATTACTTCTGAAATATCAGGGGCCGCAGCCGTCGAAGACAGGACAGAAACGACACAATCATGAGTTCGAGCACTCTCCGCTCGATCGTTCGAAGCGATCGATTTGCGGCAAGCACTTCTTCTCTTCTGCTCGTGGACAGCGATTTCCGTATCCAGGGCGCAAACGACGAATACCTTGCCGTGTCCGGCCGCAGCCTCGATCAGTTGCACGGAGTGGAAGTGTTCGAAGCCTTCCCCGACAATCCCGACGACTCGTTTGCCGACGGAATCTTCTCGTTGACAGCGTCATTCGAGCGCACGATGCACTCCAGAACTCGGGACGCACTGCCGACTCAGCGTTACGACGTGCGCGATGAGCGAGGTAGTGGGCTGTTTGTCACGCGCTATTGGAATACGGTCAATTCCGCCGTCACCGATGATGACGGCAGGGTGATCGGAGTGCTTCATCGTGTGTACGAGGTTCAACGACCCCAGGCTCAGCAGTCCAGTTCAGCGTCAGACGTCCTCACCCGCCTTCGCGCGGAAAACGACGAACTGAGAAGAGCTTTGGATTCTCGGCCCGTGATCGAGCAGGCCAAGGGATTACTGATGGCCGAGCGCGAGTGCTCGGCCGACCAAGCCTTCGACCTTCTGGTCGAGATGTCGCAGGAATGGAACGTCAAGGTGCGCGACATCGCCGGTGGTCTTGTCGCCGCAGCAGAGAGACGTGCCGTCGATCAAAAGAATTCCTGACGACCGGGATTCAAAGGTTGTACGGCTGGGTAATGACCGACCAGAGGTACCCCCGAAATCTTCCCCCTCGAGGGAGGAGCCTCGAAGGTCCCGCCGGTTCAGGCCGGCGGGACCGAGCTTTGCCTTAGTACCCGACCTGGATCCCCGATCCGAGTCGAGTTCGTCACGCAGCGAAGGGAACGTCCATGTTCATGCGCTCCTACACATCTCCCAGGCCCCTTGCCGACGAGTGGGATTGGCAGCTGTCCGGCACCTGCCGCGACACCGACCCCGCCCTGTTCTACGACGACACGAACGAGCGCGGCTCCAGGCGAGCGAAACGCGAGAGTTCGGCGAAGCTGGTGTGCGCCAGGTGTCCTGTCGTTCAGAGATGCCTCGTGCACGCCATCCAGACCGGGGAACCCCACGGTATCTGGGGCGGCATGACCGCGACCGAACGAGAATCGTTGCGTAAAGGTCGAACTGAACCACTGATCAGTGCCGCTGCGAACTCACCGGAGTAGGTGGCAACCTCAGGGCCTGGCCTCGTGATGTCGTAAACCGTGCGTGCGGCGTCGCTCCTTCATCTCGGCTTCGAAGAGGTGCGGCACTCCACCGGCCAGCTTGTCACGCACCACCTGTTCGCATTCGCGAAAGAAGGACCAGTAGTTTTCGTCGAACTCCTCGACCAGCTGGAAGGTCCAGCGCCCTTCGACCACGTTCCGGCCCATCAACTCTTTCTCGACCTGATCGGCCAGCTCGTCGTTACCGCTGGTTCGCAGTAGCTCTACGACCTCGTCGAGCATCAGATCTGCATGTCCGATCAGCTGATGGAAGTCGTACAGAGCGCCTCGCGCCCGCTCCACCGTTTCGAGGGCGTTCGACAACACCCCCGCTGCCTTCACCTCGTCGTCCGTGACGCCTTCCGGTCGTGCGTGTACGGGGATTTGCCTGTCCGCCTGAGTGCCCATGAAACGGACGTACCCGAACGGGTCACAAATGAAAGATGGGATTCGGTACGAGCGCACCACAGGTGATGTGTCTCACAATTCATCCTCTAGTTCGGGTAAAGAGGATTACTTCGCCGGGCGAAGGGTAATCGAAGGCCATGAATACTTCCGGGGTAGAGATGGCTGGCACGCATGGCCGGTACCGTTCCTTGCCTCGGTCCGCCGGAATTACGCCACATCTACCTACAGGAAGCCCCTTGATTCCTCTGTCGAGTCCGACCGAAGCCGAACTTACTCACGACTCCATTGCCTCGCTCCGCGTCCGAGCGTCGTACTCCCAACTGCCGACTCTGCGCGGAATCACCCGCACGGTTGCCAACAACACCGGATTGGACGTCGACGGGACAGCCGACCTTGCTCTGGCGATGGACGAAGTCGCGAGCATCCTCATCGGCCATGCGATACCGTCCAGCGACTTGACCTGCCGATTCGAGACCTACGGTCGCACTCTTCGGATCGTCGTGTCGGTGATCGCGCACTCCGAAATACCCGACAAGTCCCACAGCTTCGGATGGTTCGTTCTCGAAGCACTGGTCGACTCGGTCCGTTTGGAGCAATCGGAAATCGACGCGGACGGTCACATCACCCTGACGATGACGCTTGAAAAGGGCTTGCTCCAGGAGCGTGCGTGACCGCTGTCCCACCGGACGATACTGTCCCACCGGACAAGGCTGTACCACCGGACAAGAAGGACCAGTACGAACTAGCTGTCGAATTGTTCGTCTCGATGGCCTCGCTTCCGCCGGATGACCCGACCCGAGAAAAGATCACCAACTCGATCATCGAACTGTGCCTACCGCTCGCCACCCACGTTGCACGTCGCTACCAGGGGCGCGGCCAGCCTTTCGAGGACTTGGAACAAGTTGCGCGCGTGGGGTTGGTACAGGCTGTGCAGCGATTCGACGTAGACAAAGGATCGGATTTCCTGTCGTTCGCAGTCCCCACCGTAATGGGTGAGGTGCGCAAGCATTTTCGCGATCACGGCTGGTCCGTACGCGTACCTCGCAGCCTTCAGGAACGGCATCTCGCCCTCAACCGGGCGCTCACGTCGTTGTCGCAGACGCTCGGCCGTGCACCGACGGTAGCGGAACTTGCGACGGAGCTCGACATCGAGCCGGACGAGGTCGAACAGGGGTTGACCGCCGGAAATTCATATCGAACCACACCGCTCGACACCGCGTCAGCCGGCGACGGGAGCGGACTGACTCTGATCGATACTTTGGGACAGTACGACGAAGCGATCAGTCGGATCGACAATCACGAAACCCTGCGACCCGCGCTCCTTGCACTACCGGAGCGCGAGCGCACGATCGTGGTTCTCAGATTCTTCGGTCATCTCACCCAGTCCCAGATTGCCGAAAAGATCGGCATCTCTCAGATGCATGTATCCAGAATCCTCACTCAGACACTGAAGCAGCTGCGCACCGAGATGGGTGAAATCTTCTGAAGTAGGTCCCCAGGATCAGATGTATTCCTGCGCAAGACGTTCCATCTCGTCTCGGTCAATGAGCCCGGGCTGGCCGATGTCGAGAGCCTCGAGATACTTGTTGGCGAGGCGGTAATCGTGCCCCCACCGGCCGTGCTCGCCGTCCTGCTCGGTGCGCTGAACACTGGAACCGGGCGGAACCTCGTCCTGCAGACCGTTGGTCTCCGCGCCGATCAGTGTGTCGAGCTTGGTCGAGATGGCCGTGAGTGCATCGCGGTCGTTCATCTGAAATCCCTTCGTCAGGTGGCGCTGATCCCCAACCATACCGAAGTGTCGAGCCAAAAACATTGCACCGCTTAATGTTCGACTACAAGCCTGGACCGATCCAAGCCCTCGAGCTACACTGAGCGATACCGAGGTTGAGAATACAGCCGGGGCTGAAGCCGCTGGCGCTCGGTTCGCATCAGGACTCTGGATTCAGGTCACAACTTCCTGCGTACATCCATTGGGCTCAATGCTTTCCACACCTGGACTCTTCCACTTTCCGTGCCGCCAGGTCGGTCGTCAGCCTTTCGACGAAAAGCACACAGACCGGATCTGCCATGAATCTGAATGAACTCGACCACACAGCGATCGATTTCGTCGATCCCTCAACACAATTGGGTCCGATCGTGGACACACAAGGCTTCGCGGCCTGGCGGATAGCACCCTCGACAGTCCTGATCCAGGTCGACGTCGACCTCGATAAACTGTCCGCCCCAGAACTGAGAGAACTTCTCAACTCGTACGCTGCGGAGTGGTCCCGCGTCATTCTCGACCTGTCCAACTCACTGTTCGTCGGTGCGGTCTGTCTCGAACTGTTCGCCGAACTGAACTCCCGTTCACGAGCGCACGACTTCCAGTGGTCCGTCATCGGGTCACACCCGCTTCGACGCTTGCTTCGGGCCGCACGGGCGGAAGAGGAATTTCCGGTCGCCAACTCTGTCGAGGGAGCAATGCGCGCGCTCGCCGAAGCAGAAAAGTCACTCGAAGCCTCCTGACGCCAAGCCTGCACCGGCGTCGAGCGCCGCGCGCTCGCAGCGACTAAGGTTCGTCGGGCTGTCCGACGAGCTGAGAGAGACCGAGAATGACAATCGCCAAGCGCCTCGATGCCTTGCAACAGAAGCATCCGGCCCTGGGGTTCCCGATAGCGGTCCTCTACAAGTTCCTCGACGATCAAGGTGTTTATCTCGCCGCGCTGATCGCGTACTACGGCTTCGTCTCGCTCTTCCCTCTTCTTCTGTTGCTCTCGACCATTCTCGGCTTCGTGCTCTCTGGCAACCCCGAGCTTCAGCAACAGATCTTGGACTCCGCTCTGCATCAGTTTCCGGTGATCGGTGACGATCTGGGCAATGCGCAACAGATCGGCGGCGGTGTCACAGGGCTGGTGATCGGAATCGTCGGTGGTCTCTACGGTGGCCTCGGTGTCGCTCTGGCTTGCCAGAATGCGATGAACACGGTGTGGTCGGTGCCCCGAAACATGCGACCGGATCCCATCCGCGGGCGTCTTCAAGGGTTACTGCTCCTGGGCACCATCGGTCTCGCGATCTTGGGGACCACCGCTGTCTCCAACATCGGCGGTGCGCTTCATCTGGGCGGTTCGTTCAGCTTCCTGTTGACCCTTGCGGTAGTCGTCTTGAATGCAGGCATCTTCATCGTCGCTTTCCGGCTCACCTGCGCCCGCCCGCTCTCGGTAGCCGATGTGGCGCCTGGAGCGATCGCCGCTGCTGTTCTCTGGCAAGCACTTCAGTCCTTCGGTGCCCTCTACGTGACCTCCGTGGTGCGGGGTGCCTCGACCACCAATGGCGTCTTTGCCATCGTTCTGGGTTTGTTGGCCTTCTTGTTCCTCGCTGCCGCCGCGATCGTCATGTGCGCGGAAATCAACGTCGTGCGAGTCGACAAACTCCATCCGCGGGCGTTGTTGGCTCCGTTCACCGACAACACCGAACTCATCGAAGGCGATCGGCGTACCTTCGCCGATCAAGCAAAAGCCCAACGCGCGGTTCCCCACGAGAACATCCATGTGACGTTCGACGGGCACACCAAACCCGACGATTCGGACTGATCTCGACCCCGATCGAGTTGGGTATTTGGTCCCCTCCTGGGTATCGGGGTGGCATTCTGCGCCGCGAATCCAGATTTAACACAGGTGTTGTCATTTCGCGCTACATCGAAGCGACGAATACATCACAGCAGGTAAACGCGCATAGTTGAACAATCACCTGCTTCCGACGTGGTCCCGGAACGGGACAAACCCGTCAAATACTGCAACTCGCCATGCATGTAATTGGAGACAGAAAAAGAAGAGCATGGCAGGATCAGGTGTGAGACCGGACTCTCGATGGGAGGGCTCGGCTCGATGGATCCAGGAGAATTTGGTTATGGCTCAGGGCAGTGTCAAGTGGTTCAACGGTGAAAAGGGCTTCGGATTCATCGAGCAGGAAGGTGGCGGACCGGATGTGTTCGTTCACTACTCGGAGATCCAGGGCAGCGGCTACAAGTCCCTCGACGAGGGCCAGAAGGTCGAGTTCGAGATCGGACAGGGCCAGAAGGGCCCCCAGGCTCAGAACGTTCGCGCCATCTGAGTTCGATCCCAGTCTGACTTCAGACTGAAAAGGCTGGACGCTGCACCGCACGGTGCCGGCATCCAGCCTTTTCTTGGTTTCAGGGCCGTCTTGGTTTACGGGTCCGGCTCGTTCCGAGTTGGCCCCGGTTACGTCGCTCGCGCCCGCTTCTTCTTGTGGGAGCTGTCGCAGAACGGCGCAATGCCGGTCCGCCCGCATCGACACAAAGCAACCGTAGAGCGCTTGTTCTCTATCGGAGTGCCGTCGTCACGGAGCAACTCGAAGTCACCACGCACCAGCAGCGGGCCGTCCGAGCAGGCGGTTATGGTGGTGTTGTTACCGGCAACACTCGGTGTTTCGGCAGATGACGATTCGGGAAACGCGGTCATATGTCCTCTTCACTTCTCGATTCGGCCACTGGCGTGCCCACTTCCATGCCTGTTCCACAGGCTCGCGGCCCACTGAGCGCCACTCTCGTTTCCATTCTGCGCTCCTCGGCCGATCCGAGGGAGCTTACGGCTGCCGCTGACGCGTACGAGGTTGCACAGTCCATCGACCCCACCTACGACATTCTTCGAGACGACGACGCTCAGTTGACTCTGACGCTCCTCTACGAGCTTCATTTGCAGGGAATCGAGAACGTCTCGGACGCGTGGGAGTGGAATCTGGACCTGCTCGCGGCGAGGTCGCGTCTCGAGACGCATTTCGAGGCCGCCATCGTGGAACTCGTGGGAAAGGTTCCGTCGTCCGGTGACGTCGTAGCCGATTTGTGGGCGATGACGGCTCCCAGTGCAGGCCCCGGGCTGGCGTCCTTTATGGCGAAGGACGCCACAATCGATCAGTTCGCGGAGGTGCTGATTCACCGTTCGCTCAATCAGCTGCGCGAAGCGGATGTGCACACCCTTGGAATTTCGCGCCTCTCCGGTGCCGTCAAAGCAGCCCTCGTCGAAGTGCAGAGCGACGAGTACGGAGGGGGCAGCGCAGAGCGAATGCATTCGCGTCTTTTTGCCGACACCATGCGGGCTGTCGGCCTTTCGGACCGCTACGGCCACTACATCGACGCAGTTCCCGCGGTAACCTTGGCGTCGTTGAATGCTCTCTCGCTCTTCGGTTTTCATCGCCGACATCTCGGAGCGCTGGTCGGGCACCTGTGCGCCGTCGAGACCACGTCGGCGCTGCCGAGCAAACGGTACAGTGCCGGCTTGCGCCGACTCGGATTCGGTTCGGACGCGACACTGTTCTACGACGAGCACGTGGAAGCGGATTCCGTTCACGAACAGATCGCCGTTCGGGAACTTGCCGGCGGTCTTGCTTCTTCGCAGCCGCACCGCACCGATGACATCTTGTTCGGCGCTGCAACATGCCTCGCGTTCGACGACCTTCTCGGCGATCACCTCACATCGAGTTGGGAGAAGGGCGAGACTTCGTTGCGCGAATGATCACGAGTTGTTCGATTTCCTGACCGGTGGTGATCAACCCTCGTGCCTCGAGCATAGTGCGCCTCTCGCGCATCACGGGCCCGAAGGGAATGTACTTCCGGGCCGAGATCTCCACGGCCATACCGTGTTCCTCGAGTATCGCCTCGGTCTTGTCGACCCCACACAGTACCGACTGCAGAAGAAGTAGTGTGCCGCCGGGGACGAGTACTTCGTGAACGGTGGCCGCGATCCTGTCGATGAGGGCGCGTCCGTCCTTGCCTGCGTCCCAAGCCCGTTCGATTCCAGTGGTAGGTAGATCGTCTGCCAGTGCAGGGACGTACGGCGGGTTGGAGATCACCAGATCGAAGAGTTCGCCGTGTACCGCCTCGGTGAGGTCGCCGCGACGGGAATCGATAAGGGTTCCGTTGAGGATTCCGTTGAGACGAGCATTGGCGCACGCTCGGCGAGATATGTCGACCGCGACGACGTGGCCTGCACCAGCCGCCGATGCCGCGACGGCGAGGGCGCCGGTCCCCGTGCACAGATCCAGGACCCGGCTGCGAGCGGTGAGGTGCTCGAACAGCAACGCATCCGCCAGTAACGACGTGTCGTGTTGCGGTCGATACACACCAGGTAGACGCAGGATCATCATCGGCTCCTCTTTTTCAGGCGACATCGCACATCGCTGCGTGTGGCTACCCAGGAACCTCGGATTTCATGCGAACATCGCAGCATCGACTGCCCGGAACGGTTACATCGTCGCAGATTGCGGAGTAGACCTGAGTCATGACAGGCAATGCGGACGCTCCTCAGGTAGCCGCGGCGTTTGCTTCCGCGGCAGATTCGCTCGACACACTCGCCGAAGCGATTGCCGGACTCCGGTCCAATCTGAACACGGACGAGCATCTCGACTCCATGCTCCAACGTCTGGCCGAGACCGCGGTCAAAGCACTGCCTGACGCCGATGCTGTCAGCGTGACTGTGTTGTCCACCGATGGCCCACGAACTGCTGCGTCCACCGCGGACTACCTTTCCGAGATAGATGACGCCCAGCACTCCGCTGATCGTGGTCCGTGCGTTGACGCCGCGCGCACGGTGTCCTCGGTTCGGGCAAAGGTGGGTGATCACGTCGACGAATGGCCGGAATTCACCGACGAAGCCCGCAAACAAGGCGTCCGGTCCTACTTGTCCGTGCCGATCACCATGGGCGAAGGGAACACCGAACTGCTCGGTGCTTTCAACGTCTACGGATTCGCCTCGACAGAGTTCAAGGCCTTCGACGAAGAGTTGATGAAATTGTTCACCGCCGGTGCGGGCGCGGCGATCGCAGATTCACGACGCTGGCGTCAAGCACACGAGCACATCGAACAGTTGCACTGCGCCATGGAATCTCGGGCCGAGATCGAACAAGCCAAAGGTGTCCTGATCGCCGTCCACGGCATCGACGCCGAGGAAGCATTCAGCCGTCTTGTGCAGCAATCGCAGAACACCAACGTGAAACTGCACGAGGTTGCCCGGATGCTCATCGATTCGGTGCGCCACCGCCGGCTCTGAAGATTCTTCGGTGCAAAACCCCGTTTTGCACCTTAAAGCACAGTCGCAAAACCTCGTCTTGTACCCCGAAGTCACAGTTCCCAAACGCATCCAGAGATGTTTCACCGAAACAGTTTTCGACCTGCGTGACTGCTGGCGGTCGAGCGGCGGCACTCGTCCGAAATGTGGTTATCTGTTGAGAACCGGGACGAAAGAAGACCCGACCGTACCAGGGTGAGGAAAGGATCGTCACTGTGCCAATCGACCAGGTTCTTGTCGTAGTTCCCGCCCACAACGAAGCCGAAGACCTCCCCAATTGCCTTCGCGCACTCGCAACAGCGGCGTCGGCTTGCGTTGTCCCCGTCCGACTGGTTGCCGTCCTCGACAACTGTTCGGACGGAACCGCCGGTGTCATCCCCGACGGGGTCGAAGTACTCCGCGTCGAGCACCAGAACGTCGGACGTTCGCGAGCGACGGGCTTTTCCGAGTTCGGCCGAGAGTTGGGAGCTTCGGCGTGGTTCACCACCACCGATGCAGATTCGGTGGTCGGCCCCACCTGGATTGCGCGCCAATTGGAGTATGCGCGTACTGCGGACGTCGTCGCGGGAACCGTACGCATCGCGGATTGGGAAGGCCATCCACACTCCGTTCGTGAACGATACGAACGTATGTACCACGCACATCCATATGGTCGACACGGTCACGTCCACGGGGCCAACCTCGGTGTCCGCGCGGATATGTACTGGAGCGTCGGAGGATTCTCCGATCTCGAAGAAGACGAGGACGTCGATCTCGTCCGGCGGTTGAGCGAGGCTGGCGCCTGTATCGCGTGGGCAGAGGACATTGCGGTCACCACGTCTGCGCGTCTCGACGGCCGAACTCCGGGCGGCTTTGCCGGTCATATCCGTAACCTGGGTTGTACGACCGCCGATAACGAAGAAGCGGAGCTGGCACGATGAAACGACTACACACACTCCTGGACGCAGGTGGACTGTACTTGCCGCTTCCCGGCGGCGGCGCGACAGCCGCGCGGTGGACCTCCCTGGCAGAGCTCACGCGCGAGAATGTGGTTCTCGGGCGGATGGCTGAGGCTCACACCGATGCCGTCGCGATACTCACCGAACTCGACGGGCCGGATCCCGAACCCGGGCAGCTGTGGGGAGTGTGGGCGGCCGAGCCACCCGAACCTGTGGTGAATGCGTCTGAGCACGTAGGGATCTGGACGCTCACCGGCCGCAAATTGTGGTGTTCCGGTGCCAACACCTGCACGCATGCACTGATCACCGCCTTGGTCGACGGAGTACCCTCACTCTTCGCAGTTGAGCTCGGACCACCTGGGGTGCATCCCGTTCCCGATTCGTGGAAGGCCGTCGGTATGGCCGAAAGCGACTCCAGCGCGGTCGACTTCGACATGGTTCCGGCGATACCGGTCGGGACGGCAGGCGACTACCTGAGTAGGCCGGGGTTCTGGCACGGCGCGATAGGCGTGGCTGCATGTTGGTACGGCGGTGCCTGCGGCGTTGCAGATCCGTTGTACGACAAGGCTGCAAGCAGCGACGATCCCTACCTACTCGCCCACCTCGGCGCGGTCGATGCGGCGCTGGCCGCAGCGCGCAACGCGCTCGCAGTCGCGGCGGCGGAGATCGACGCCGATCCTTTCGACGAAAATGCCGAGGCCATGCAGCGGGCACTCCGTGTGCGGGCAATTGTCGAGCGCGCCGCCACCGAGACCCTGGATCGGGTGGGACGCGCTCTCGGCGCCGCACCGCTCTGCATGGACGCCGAGCATGCCGCGCGGGTAGCCGACCTCACCGTCTACTTGCGGCAGAGCCACGCCGAGAAGGATCTCGCCGAACTGGGCCGGATTGCGGCCAAGGGGAAACGGCCGTGGTGAACTCGAAACTGTTCGCGCAGAAGCCTGTCGACGATGGCGGCACTCCCGAATCGACATGGCAGGAGTGGGGACGCAGCTTTCCGGAACTGGATCTCACCGGGTGCTCGCGATTGATCGTCGTCGCTCCCCATCCCGACGACGAAATACTCGGACTGGGTGGAACTGCTCTTCTCGCAACGCTTTCCGGCATCGACGTTCACGTGGTGTCTGTCACCGACGGTGGAGCCTCACATCCCGATTCACCAACAGTGACTCAGCCTGAGATGGAACATCTCAGGCGGTCCGAGTCGGATCGAGCAGCGCGTGTACTCGGAATTCCCGCACCGGTTCGATTGAGCCTTCCCGACGGGAAGATCAGGGAGAACCGACAGGAGTTGACCGACCGTCTCAGCTCGATTCTCGGTGATTCCTCGACGGGTACCTGGTGCGCCTCGACATGGCGCGGGGACGGCCACCCCGACCATGAAGCCACCGGGGAGGCAGCGGCGAAGGCCTGCGCGGACACTGGATCACGATTGATCGAGTACCCCATCTGGGCGTGGCATTGGGCTGAGCCGGATCATGCAGCAGTCCCGTGGGAAAGGGCCAGAAGAGTGGCCTTGCCCTCCGACGTTCAGGCTGCAAAATCCGCTGCTGCCAATGAGTTCACTTCACAGATCGCCCCGCTTTCCGACCATCCCGCGGATGCACCCATCCTCCCCCGACATGCGATGGAACGACTACTGCGACCGTACGAAACGGTGTTCGTATGACCGATCGTGAGCTTCCCGCGGACTACTTCGCCAAGATGTATGCGGCGCAATCCGATCCGTGGGACTTCGAATCCCGGTGGTACGAGCAGCGAAAGTACGCGCTCAGCGCCGCGATGCTCCCCAAACCTCGATACCGTCGCGCATTCGAACCAGGATGCTCGATCGGGGTTCTCACCGAGAAGTTGGCAGAGCGCTGCGACAGCGTTCTCGCCACCGACATCGTCCCGGCCGCACTCGAGAGCGCCCGTGCGCGGCTTACCGGACGTGATGCCGAATTTCGTCTGTGGGCGTTGGGTGACGACTGGCCCGACGAGACTTTCGACCTCGTCGTCATCAGCGAGGTCGGCTACTACCTGACCTTCGAAAAGCTGATCGAGGCAATGCTGCACGTCGTCGAGCATCTCGAGACTGGTGGAACGCTGCTGTGCGCCCATTGGCGTCACGTCGTACCGGAGTATCCGCAGAACGGTGACGCCGTTCATTCGGCTGTGCGCCAGACACCGGGGTTGGCGCAGTTCGCGTCGTACCAGGACGAGGACGTGCTGATCGATGTCTTCGTGAAGGGTCCGCCGTCACCACCATCGGTAGCGCGTTCCGAAGGTCTGATCTAGAAGACCTGTGCGCGGTTGAGGAGTGTGGGGACTCCTCAACCGCGCACAGGGGTCAGTCTCGCTTCTCCAACGCGAGGTCCGTATCCGAGTGCAGTTCACCGACTTCGGTCTTGAGGATCCGCATCGACCTGCCAAGGCCGCGGGCCGCGTCGGGCAGCTTCTTCGAACCGAACAGCACCACGAGCACTACTGCGACGATTGCCCAGTGGGTCGGGCTGAGCGCGCCCATCAGGCGGGTTCCTTGCCATCGGGGTACACCGCGTCGACCTCTACCTCGACGAGCCAACCGGCAACGGGCAGTCCGGCAACCTCGAGGGCGAAGCGGGTGGGCCGAGCGCTGTTGCGCTCGATCGGAGCGATCGGCTCGGCAGTGCCCATCGGCACCAGCTCCGTATCACCGGTGTCGAGATTGGTATTGGCGAAGAACTGACGGTACGCGCGATTCCATCCTGTGTAGTCGGCCTTGTCCGACCCCGGCGCGTTGTCCAGGAAGACGCGCATCGTCACGACGTCTTCGAGACTCAATCCCTGGGCTTCGAGGTTGTCGCGGATCTTCTTGAGTACGTTGATGCCCTGCGCCTCGGTGACGGTGACCCCGGCAGGCAGAACTCCGCCGGAGAACTGGCCGTCGATGTACGACTCCGGCGAACCTTCCGGCGCCGCCTTGTTTCCTGCCGACGGGCCGATGCCGCTGGTCTTGTAGATCGCGGTGTCGCCGCCGATCGCGACACCCTGAGCGATCATCGGGTTTGCCTGCCCCGCTTCGAGAATCGATTTGGAGACGAACGAACTCGATGTGGTCTCGGCGTCCGCCTCATCGGACGAGCAGGCCGTGGCGAAGCCCAGTAGCGCGGTGGCGGCGAATGCCGCTGCAAGGACCTTGGTGCTGCGAGATTTCATGATGTGACCTCCAGAGAAAGTGATGGAAAACGAAGCACGTCAGGCAGTTTGCGCAACACGCTGATGCAGATGGGTGACGACGTCCTGCGCGGACGTGAAGGCCCCGTGCTGCCAGGCGATGGCGTTGGAGAGGTGATCGCCGGCGAAGTAGATCCGGTCGACGGGTTCGAGCAGCTTGGTGTACTCGGGAGTTGCCATGCCGCCGTGGGAATCTCCCGCGCCGGCCCATGATGCCCAGGCGGATTCCGAATACTTGGTGCGACGCCAGCTTCCGGAGAAGGACGACGAGATGTCGCGAGTGTATTTGTCGCCGTGGATTTCTGCGCCTTCGGCGATGGCCTTTGCCAGCCGCTGACGGTGGGTGAGCGATTCGAAAGCCTGTTGACGCTTACCCGAGCTGTAGTACGCGACCACGACGCCGCGGTCGGAGTTGTAGTGGTCGTAGGGGAACATGATCTGGGAGATGTCGCGGTCGGTGTTCGACGCGCCTCCGTAGATGCGGTCCTCCGTCTCCCACCTCCGACGCGAGTATTCGATACCGAGCTTGCCCGACGACGACGGCTTGGCTGCATCCAACGCGAGCAGGATGTCGGAGGGCAGGTTGTTGTTCAGCCGCTTGATCAGGTGCGGTGGGATCGTGCAGATTGCGTAGTCGGCGGTGATCGACTTGGTTTTGCCATCGACGACGTAGTCGACGGTGACGCCTTCCGGCACGTTCTTCATGCCGCTGACCTCGGCGCCGAACTCGATGTTGTCCATCCCGATCGCGTCCTGGAACTTGTAGTAGATCCGGTCCATGCCGCCGACGGGGGTCATCATCGTCATGGCCTGGTCGTAACCGAACTCGAAGGAGAATGCACGTCCGATGCCGCCCTGGATGACATCGCTCATCCCGAATGGTTCGATCTCGGTTCCGAAGTTGAGGCCGGCGCCCGGCTCGGCGGAGTGTCCTCGACGCGAGGATCCGACGTAGCGGCCGTCGCTGGAGAGATCACCGAAGTCGGTGAGGAAGGACGAGAGTGCTTCTTTGTCTTCCTTGCTCAAGACCTGGTCGAGAGCGCCCTGATTGGTGGCCTTCTGCAGCAGCTCGGACATGTATCCGTAGGTGTCGGCTTTGGCTGCTCGGTAGGTGATCGACTGATTCGCCAGCGGCTTGTTGCCGGTGTAGTTGACGAAGGTGTTCGCATTCTGGTTTCCGAACATCTGCAGTTCGACGCCCAGTTCGCGGCAGTAGTCGATGGTGTTGTGATTTTGCGGAATACGCGTCGCACCGAGGTTGTAGAAGTGCCCCTCGGAGAACGTACAGGTCTGTGTCTCACCGTTCAGGTCGGTTTCTTCGGTGCCGTTGCGGATCGACCACACCCGACCACCCGGCCGGTTGCGCGCTTCGAGGACAGTGACCTTGTATCCGGCCTTCTGCAGTTCGTAGGCGGAGCACAGACCGGACGGTCCACCGCCGAGGATCACGACGGAGTGATTTCCCTTGACCTTTCCGATCAGGTCACCCGCGGCAGGTGCCTGAAATCGCCTCGGCGTCGACGCCACCGCCGGCGCCAGGCCGATGGACGACATAGCACCGAGTGCCAGGCCGGCGCCGCCGGTGATTCCCAGACTGCGCATGAAAGATCTACGTGTGTATGGCATTCGAGCTCCCCAGTGTGCTCCCGGTGACCCGGGTGGTTGGTGTTGAACACAGACTTCAGGAGCGTTGGGTCCGGAACTTGACGCGCAGGAAACAGTCAGTGGGGACCGAGTGAGAAACCTGCGAGCATCAGCATCGGGCTCTCTCACCCGAGTGCGATCAGCGGAAGCATGTCCGCAATATCCGCGTTACAGAACCGGACTAGCGTGACGCGACATGTCCGCTCTCACCGAAGCTATCGCGCGGTCCTTCACCACGCGCGAGAAGCAGCCCCCGGCGCGATCACCGCTGCGCGCGTTGGGCCGTCGGCAACTCTCGGGCGCCGAAGTGCTGGCCCAGTCGGTGGCAACCACCGCCCCTGCTGTGTCGATGGTCGTTCTGCCCGTCACCATGCTGACACACGGCCGATTGTTGAGCGGGATGATCACCATCATCGCGGCCACCGTGCTGGTGACGCTCATCGCTTTCTGCGTTTCGCAGTTCACGCGCCGAATGGCAGCATCGGGCGGGCTGCACAGCTTCGTCTTTCGTGGCCTGGGCACCCGGGCAGCATTGACCACCGGCATCGCCATGCTGGTCAAGTACGTCGGCAGCGCGGTGATGACGCTCTATCACGGAGGACAGGCCGCAATCGCTTTGCTCGGCTTCGCGGGTGTGCACGTGGACAGGACTTTTCACGTCATCGCGCTCTATCTGGGGATAGCCCTGCTGATTCTCGGTGCCCTCGTTCGAAGTGTCAGATTTGCTGCTCTCGCGATCCTCGTCGTCGAAAGCTGTTCACTTCTGTTCATCGTCGGGCTCATGATTCTAGGCGGTTCCGGAAGCCAACAAGCACAGATCGTTCCGCCCACCTCCGGCCACGGGCTGTTACTCACCGCCCTGGCTGCCGTGTTCGCTCTCGCCGGATTCGAGAGCGCGGCCTTCTTCGGCCCCGAAGCTCGTCGTCCGCTGGTAACCGTCACCCGCACAGTCCTTCTCACCCCGATCATCTGTGGATCGCTCTTCATCTTTGCGGGCTGGGCCGCTTGGTCGGGACGTAGCGACACCCTCGTCAACGCCTATCTCCACGGAACAGCGACGGGTGTGAGTCCAGGTGTCGTCATCGCGCTCAACGTCGGTCTGGGGTGCTCGTGGCTGGCGTCGTCGATGGCGTCGTCCAATGCTGCGTCGCGACTGGTCTACTCGTTCGGCGTCGAACGCCTACTCCCCCGCCGGTTCGCCTCGGTTCACAGTGCCTTCCGTACGCCCTACTTCGCATTGACTACCGTGGTCTGCACCGTCCTGCTGGGCGGCGGAACCTTTGCCGTTCTCGGGCGCGGAGAGATTTTCGACGACGTTCGACTGACGGTTCGCGGTGCCGTCATCGTTGCCTATGCACTGGTGGCGATCGCATCGGTTGTCTTCCTGACGCGTATCGGAGAGCACACTCCCGGCGTTCTCGCAGCCGCGTCGTGTGGAAGTGGTGCCGGTGCGATAGTTCTCGGTTACCTCGTTTACGCCAACACGATCGACCATGCGTACGTTGCACCGATCGCTGTGCTCGTGATCCTGACCTCGGGCACGCTCTGGCAGTTCTACCTGCGACGCCGAAGCCCCAAGAGCCTGCTGCACGTCGGCGCGTTCGACAGTCCCGAAACCGAGGACGTACTACCAGGAGCTGGGGTGTTCGCCACCGACGCAGCCGGAAACATCGTGCTGGTGGGCGAGCCGACTGCCGGCGCCCGCTGATGGTGGGCCGACCACGCGACCTCGGTGGGCACGAACCCCGAGCGGTTCAGCGCGCCCTTGCCCTCCTCGAGTCGGCGGCCAGGCTCGGATCGGGAGCCACCGCCAAAGACATTGCAGCCCTGGCCGACATCCCACCTGCCACTGCGTATCGGTTGCTCAACATCCTTGTCGCCGACGGTTACCTGGTTCGGATCGCCGACCTCTCCGGCTTCGCGCTGGGCCGACGCACCCGTGAATTGGCCGGGGCTGCCGCCGAACCCACCCCCGTCGACAATTCGGTGCTCCTCGAAGAACTTCGCGAACAGCTACGGTTCGGCGTCTACCTCGCGTCGTTTGCAGAAAACAGAATTCGACTGGTCGATCGCGATCCAGACCACGAGCTCAGCGGCGAACGGACGCTGGTCACAGCCGTTCACGCGTCGGCTATCGGGAAGCTGCTCCTCGCCAGCCGACCCGAATTGGCCGAGGCCCCATTGCGAAAGGTCACTGCACACACCATCACCGACGGCGACCAGTTGGAACTCGAACTCTCTCGGATCCGGCGCGGCGAGCCCGCCCGTGAGGTCGACGAGATTCGTGTCGGACGCTCCGCCGTCGCCGTCCCGATCCACGACGCGGAAAGGTGTGTCGTCGGTGCCTTGGCTGCGATAGGTCCGACCGGCAGACTTTCCGTCGACGACGTAGACCTGGTCGTGCTGTTGCGGGAGTACGCGGAACGCATCGTTGCACCGACGATGTCGAAGGCAAGCTGAAAATCAGAGGCCGAACACACGTTTGGCAAAGCCGAGATGCTCGTCGGCCCAGCCGATGACGCCGAGCGTGGAATCGAGATTCTGCGGCGGAGTGCGCACCAAGGTGTCGCGTCGGACGAGTCGGTCGAAATCGACCTGGGCGCGGTCGAACTGGACCCCGGCCGTGACCATGATGTTCGCCAGTTCTTGCGCCATCACCCCGTACGCGACTGTCGTGGGATGAACGCCGTCGAGCGAGAAGAGGCCGCCCGATGCGCGGCCGCCGCGACCGTCGGCGGAGAGGAACAGCGAGTCCGGCACGGGTTGCAAGTCGGTCAGTGCTTTGGGGAGGGGGTACGGCGTCCACCATGACGGCCGCGCATTGACGTCGGTGACGTAGCGCCGTGAGGCCACGCGCTCGAGCAACCCGGCAATATCGCAGAGGTACCAGTCCTTCCCCACCCGACGGGCATTCGCGACGGCTTGCTCGATTCCGTCGTTGTACACATCGATTGCGGTATCGACGGCCCACGCCTGCGCGCCGGTGATGTGTTGATCGCGCTGTGGGTCGAAGTCTGTGTCGCGCACCCACGGTCGCGCGTAGTACGGGAAATAGCGGGATCCGATTTCGATCTTGCCGCCGAGCCCGTGGGCGATCGGTGCGATGGTCACGTGTGGGACGGTGCAGAGGATGACGTGCTGGGCGTTGATCTTGCGGATCGCGGCCAGCACCTCGGCGTACTCCGACGCGAAGTGCTCGGGCTGCCACACCGTGTATTCGCGCTTGCCGTCCGGGTCACGGAAGTTGTTGCCGCTCCACTCGACTCGGAGTTCGGTGACGGTGCGGAGCGCATTGTTGGCCCCGAGAAAGACGATCAGAGTTTCGATGCCTTCCTTGCCCAGTTCCGCTGCCGCGTCGAACGCCGTCATGCGCTTCTCTGCCTCGGAGCCTCGCGGCAGAACTCTCAGTGCGGCGCGTTCGCCGTTGTTCTCGACGATCTGGCTGATCAGGTCGTCGTGCGGTTCGTGCAGGGCTGCCTCACACCCATGCGCGGTCTTGGTCAGAGCGTCACGAAGATCCCACCCGTAGACCGAAAGGTTGTGATTGATCGCCGAGAACGTCGGCGCCACGCTGCCCGGCCCACGCTCCCAGTAGTCCTCCACCTGATCCATGAACCCGCGTGCAGCAAAGAGTGCGAGCGGAACCTCCCAGAGGTCGAGCCGTGGGCCGAAGCGCTCTTCGAGGGTGCGGAGCAGCAGTTCGATGTTGAGTGGGAGCCCGCCCGGACCGCCGTATCGGGGAAAGCGGAACCGCTCGAGCCAGCCCAACTGGTGAGCAATGATCGACGGATACGACAGATCGGTATTGAAGACCGCCCCGCTCTGAAATCCCTGCGACAGCGAGTCGCCGATGACCACCAACCGGTGTGGAGCATCTCCCGCAGGCGGAACTACCGGAATCCCGACTGTGGGATCGAACTGCGGAATCCTGGGTCCTCCGGCGGCTGCGGCCACGACGTCGTCGGGAGTATCGGATGGAAGTTCCACGCCCACTCACCTCCGGAAAAGTTCAGCTGGTCAGCTGATCAGTGGTGGCTTACGCCGATCGGCATTGTCCTGATCCGATTGCTTCTCTATCGACCTGACAACCTCGTCGGCCCACTGTTGATTTCGGCCGTCGAATTCTGCGCGGTCCCGGCGCGCGATACCGCGTCCGACCAGGATGGCAATCGGAATGGAACACACGACCCATACGAGTAGTACGCCTCCGACAATCCACCACATACTCAGTAATTGTGCCCGATTCGCCGACCGTTGTGCTCCAGGTCGAAACTTCTGCCCGAATCGTGGCGTTCAATTGAGGTGAGCTCGCAGGTCAGTAACGATCGGCGTCGACGGTTTCGCGGACCTTACGGACCTGATTCCAACCACGAGCGGCGATGCCGAAGGCAACAAGCGACATCAGATCCGAGACCGTCAGACCGTGTTCTCGATTCAACGACCACAAGACCTGACCTTCCAGCGGGCCGTTGAAGAAGAGCCACGCCACTCCTGCGCAGACGGTCGCAACAACACTGGCCTTCGACGGCTTCATCAAGCACACGGTGCTGGTCACGAACAACAAGTTCATGAACACCAGACCGTAGAAAATTCCGATCATGCGACTCCCCCCGAAGTTGGTTCGTTCAGCTGCGGTTGAAGTTCAGGTACGCCTTCGACGGAGTCGGGCCGCGCTGACCCTGGTACTTGGATCCGGCCTCGGAGCTTCCGTAGGGGAACTCTGCAGCGCTCGACAGCTTGAGCAGGCAGAGCTGCCCGATCTTCATTCCCGGCCACAGCGTGATCGGCAGGTTTGCGACGTTGGACAGCTCCAGTGTGATGTGGCCACTGAAACCCGGGTCGATGAAGCCGGCAGTGGAGTGCGTCAAAAGGCCCAGGCGCCCGAGGCTCGACTTACCTTCGAGGCGGCCGGCCAGGTCGTTCGGCAGTGAGCACACTTCGAGAGTCGAACCGAGAACGAACTCGCCGGGATGAAGCACAAACGGCTCGCCCTCTGCTGGTTCGACCAGGCTGGTCAGCTCGTCCTGGCGCAGTGCCGGGTCGATGTGCGTGTACCGCGTGTTGTTGAACACCCGAAACAGACCATCCAGGCGCACGTCGACGCTCGACGGTTGCACCATGGAATCGTCGAAAGGGTCGATACCCAGACGTCCAACGGAGATTTCGGCACGGATGTCACGATCGGAGAGCAGCACAGGTAGAGGTTACCGGTTCTGCGGGCAGTACCGACCCATCGATGGGTGCGATCACACTGTGGCTACCGAACACGATGCGCGGGTTCTGGACTCCCACGGCAGAGCCCAGCCCCACCTGTCGCGAGTTCTCCATCCCGACAGGCTTTCCCGCGCATAACTTTTAGACGAAGATCCACCAATTGTGCCGACTTCGACACGCGCCTTCTCTTCAACGACGGCCAGTGATACGTCTGCTCGAATGCTCGTCTGATAATGTTCGGAAAGCACGTTGATCGGCGGTGAAAACACGTCCGGTCGGCTGCGACGCCGATGTAGTTCAATGGTAGAACATCAGCTTCCCAAGCTGAATACGCGGGTTCGATTCCCGTCATCGGCTCCACAGATTCTCCGCAGTTCAGAGTCCTTTTTGGGGCAGACGAACTTCGCTTGTTTGGGCCCCAAATCCTGTGACAGGTACACGGCAGGTACACAACCTCCTCCATTCAGTGATCAGTTAACGTGTATCCAACGCAAATGGGGGTGCTAGAGGACCGAGCGCAACCCTCTCGAGTCGTCGCATCCGCAGCAGCCTCGACGGCGTTCAATCCAAACAACACCGGATGATCAGTCCCACTACGACGACCAGGTTCCTCAGTGGCGGCATCGAAGGCACCAAAGCATGGTGGGCACGCGAGAACGAGTTCCACAGATCCAACTGCACGATCCGGCAGCGAGCGTTGTCCTCGCCAACTCAGCCGTTTCCGGCGGAGGGACGGATGTACTCCCAGCCGACCTGGCGCTCATCTCCGTCTGGGAAGCGGTAAGTGACGTCAATTCGTGCGTCGTCGCGTGCAGTCGTATATGACGGCACTACCGGCTCGGACCCCTACCGAGCGTGAATACTCAGACTGGGCTGCACAGAACGCCTACATCCCGAGGGATTGCGGAAGTTGGATCAAGACTCCAAATGCCGACAAGGAGAGTCCAAGAACCGCTGTCCGCAGCTCGATCACCGCGTGGCCGGTCTGCTTCCGGGATTCTTCCGCCAATGCAGAAAGTAGAGTTCGCTCGATCCGCTTGTGCTCAGCCTCGAACTTGTGTGCCTGCTGGCGTAGCTCGGATGTGAGTTCGAAAATGTCTCTGCGCGCGGCGTTCAGATTCGCTTCGAGCGCAGCCACTCTGGGCGCCAATGGTTGATTGGGATCAACGCTGACCTCCACGAGCGCCGACGCTGTGCCTATTGCGAGAGTGGCCGCCGTGGCGTGGACGGTGGCGCTTCGTCGACGGGGGAACGGATTCAAGTCGCGGACCCATTCGGGAAACAGATGAGCGCCATCAGCGGAGTGTCGCCATGCGAGGAAGAGTCCTCTCGCCGCCAATGCCAGACCTCCGATTTCCAAAGCCTTGCCGAGGTCCACTATCCACATTTATTGTCTGGTCCCTTCACGTGAGAAGTACGCCGGTAGGCGTCACGGAGAAATCACACCGTCGCCGATCTTCCGCACAGTCACCGGATCGCAAGTGCGCAGCGGAATCGACCCACGCAGATTCGTCGCGGCGACATTTGGTTGCCATCCTCGGGCCTGCGCAAATTTGATAGAGGAAGTATCCCCAGCCTCATCGCGTCGAGAGGTCAAGACTCGTTGCCGTTTTCGGCGATGCGCCGGGCTGGAGGAAATGGGCCAGCCCGACACACCTGACATGCCGATTAACTCCCCAGTCGCGGCATGGGATCGATCCCGGTAGCCCGCCGCTCCGGATGCGTCAGAGCGGCGGGCCGTGCACGTCGATGAGCCCTTGATTTCCCATCGCCGCGCAATTCGTGGCGCCTCGCCGGATCTACAGAGTGACTTGCGTCCCGGCGAGGCAGTGCGACACCAGGACTCGACTTGAATCCGGCGGTCGCAGTGGCAGAATATGTGCACTGAGTGTCGGATACCAGTCTTCGTGAAGTCACAGATACTTGAGTGTTGAACTATCCCCAATTCATCCCCAAAAATTGGGGATGACACCAGACGTCGACTGGACCATAGGCGGCCCGCCGGACATTGTGATGCCAGCCCCCGACGGGCCGTGCATGCCGCCAACCGTCACGGATAGCGGCATGCAGTTCAGGTGGCCCGCCTGATGCTCGTCAGTAACACCGAGGCGGGCCTTGCGCGCCGAGCCGGCGAGGCAAACGCGCACCGGTGATACTACTTCGCGCGGTCCGTGCGCCAACCACGACTCGGACGTTTCGCATTCAGTGCTTGAGCAGATGACGCATACTTCAAGTGCTGGTTTCCGATGTGAAACCTCACGCCGGGTACGCCTGTTGGCTCGCTTGGATATCCGCGAGAGTGTTGATCCGGCGCTGCAGATAGCGGGTGTGGGATCCAAACCACGCGGGCGCCCAAAGCCACGTCATGACCGGTGATACCGTCACGGATGAACTCGCGATCCCATGCGCTTGGTTCAGACGCTTCGCCGTGCGGGAGAGTCCGACGAGTCCGTAGAACGGGATGATCTGCGACCACCAACGCGTCCAACCCTCGCGCTCATTGACCGTGAAGCTTGCAAGTTCGCCGTTGATGCGGTCATACCAGACGAGGTAGTAGATTCCGAAAGTTATGCCAGTCAGCCACCATAATCCCCACGGCCCCTGCTTCCTGATTTGGGTTTGCTGAATCGTCGAGTGGATCCCCTGTTGCGTCATTGCGCTGTCCTTCTAGTCTTTGCCCACGCGTTACTCGGTGGGTGCCAGTTACTCATACCAGACAGACCGGTCGTAACAGATAGTTCGATGAGTCCAATTCCGTCGCTTATGCCAGGCACGCATGTGGTCGACCCGCAATCCTCAGCATTCACCGTTCTTCGAGGCCCCGAAAGCGCGGTTCATGCTTGCCTGCTCGTCTGAAGTTTCGATTTCCAGCCCTCCGAAGCGGCGCTCTCAGTTCGTAGGTTCGTAAGAGATCCCGGCAATCGTCAGCGCCGGTCCGCCGGGGACTGAGACTTGACCACCTGTCAGTGCCGAGGCCCTTCTCAATGGCCCCTCACCTCCGTCGTGATCGACAGCACAACTGGCCTATTCGGTTCAATAGTTGGTGTGCGTGGTCATATAGCCCATGAACGTATCGACGCCCAGCGGTTTCCGTGCATCGCACACCCCGTCTGTCGGGGCACAGACCCAGGTAACTTGAACTACGGAGAATGGTTGCCGTTCGCCCGTGAAGGTGATCCCGCTTGTAGAACGAACCCCGGCGAGTGCGACCTCAATTCCGGCCTCGGGTTGCCGAGGATCTGCGTACAAGATCACCACCACTCGGCTGGCAAGGTCACGGCTTTCCGTAACGAAGCGACCGCTGTCTATGTTGGACGCGACGTCCCCGACAATCCTCGCACCTTGCGAGTATCCGAGTAGAACGAAATTCGAGGATCCCCCGCAGTTTGACTCTTCTTCGGCGATCCGCGCCTCGAGCCTGGAGATTCCGATTGCGACCGATTGGTCGTAGCTTTCCGACCAGCCCCCAATGCCTTTGATCATTCCGCCCGGGTACTCGACGTGCTCAACTCTGTGGGTTTGGTCCCGGTATCGGTCCGCGATCTTGTTCAGTGGTGATGCGGGATCGATACTTGTCGCAGTCCCAGCACCTTTGGTGCCATCGACAGCAAACGTGATCGTCTCAGCGCATCTGGTCGTTGTTGTCGCAAATGCAAATGGGGAAACGATCATTGAGAGCGCGCTGACCACAAAGAACAAAGAGGTGAGTCGCGATCGTATGGACATGATGAACTCCCGACACTGCTGATACAAGACTTCATTTGATCGAGTCGACGAGGCGTCGAATACCTTGCTGCAAAGAACTTCTCATTTGCCGGTGCCGGCGTGAGTGTGCACCGGCAAACGGGACCTCGCGGCAGATGCGAACGGTGGAATCTAACGAACATCTGCCTCTGCTGCACTCTGAAACAGCTGCGCATAGTGACTGTTGCGATCGACAAGGTCACGGTGAGTACCGCGCTCGGTGATACGTCCATCCTGGACAACGAGAATAAGGTCCGCTGAAACGATCGTAGTGAGTCGGTGGGCGATGACAATCCGTGTGATTCCGAGCTTCTCAATGTTTGACACGACAGCATTCTCGGTTTCGCTGTCGAGAGCATTTGTTGCTTCGTCCAGCAGGAGTATCGCTGGATTCGGCAGAATGGCACGTGCAATGGCCACCCGTTGGCGCTGTCCTCCCGACAATCCGTCTCCCTCGCGAAGGACTGTGTCGTATGCCATCGGCATTCGCACGATGTCCGCCTCGATGGCGGCGGTTTTAGCGGCAGACATGATCGCAGTGCGGGTAGCGCCGGGCTGGGATAGTGCGATGTTGTCCGCGATCGTGCCGGTGAAGAGTCCAGCGTTCTGTGTCACGACGCCGAATTGTTTTCGCAGTGAGGTGATTTCGTATTGTGATGCATCGACGCCGTCGAAACGAACACAACCTGCGGTGGGCGGGAACAGCCCGAGGAGGACTCGAGCGAGTGTGCTCTTCCCTGCTCCGGAGCGCCCGACCAGTGCGACTGTGCTACCCGCTGGGATGTCAAGGTCGATGTTCTCGAGGACCCACGGGCTCTCTGCGCTGTAGCGAAACGACACGTCTTGTAGTGAAATGTTTCCCGCGAGTTCAGGTGCAATCACGTTGCCGTCGGCGCTCTCGGTGGGGGCATGGAGGATGTCGCGTATTCGGGACAAGTGTGCAGACGATATCTGTATTCGCTGAGCGGTGCCGGCCAGCGAAGCTGTCGGGATCAGTGCCGCGATGCAGAGAGTGGTGGTGGCGATCATCTGTCCCAAGGTTTGCGAACCGGCCAGTACTTGGGCCGTGCCGACCCAGATCAGCGCAGCGGGTGCAGTCAGTTGTAGCGACGACACGAGAATTTGAACGAATGATTCGATGCGTGCGGATGCGATTGACCGCTGAAGTGAACGATCGAAAAGCTTCAGCCATTTCGCCCCGATCTGCGCCTCAAGCCCCGATGCCTTCACCGTCTCAATCGCGGACACAGATTCGATCAACAATCCGTCGGCTGCCGCACGTGTCGCCAATTCCTGCTTGCTTCTCAAAATGGTGAGGCGGTTGCCGAACGCGATTGCCGCTACTTGCAAGAACATGCAAGCAACGAGGGTCAGTCCTAACTGCCAGGACCGGTCGAAGACCACGAACAGGTACACCAACACGAGTGGTCCGTCGAACAGCGCCGCGATCACCTGCGCACCCAACATTTCTCGGACCGCGACAATAGATCCGATCCGCTGGACGACATCACTGGTCCCACGGCTCAGGAAATACGACAGGGGAAGCCGGAGCAGATGAGCAACCGCCGCACCAGTGAGCTGGCGATCGAGAACGCGGTGCACACGCAGCATCATTTCGAGCCGGACCCAACAAAGGACGAGGTATCCGGTCAGCCCCAATGCCGTCGCGACCAGTACCAGCAAGTGCAGGGACTGATCACGGTCAGGAATGACGCGATCAACCAACATGCCGGACAGAAGCGGCACGCAAATTCCGGCAGCCTGAACCAGTACCGACATGAGTAACAGTGTCAGGAGCGTTCCCCTGTGGCGCCGCAGGTAAGTGAAAATCACCTCACGCGAGAGGAGCGGTTTCGATTCCCGCTCCCGCCGATCGCTTTTGTGGGCGGTCCCACGGGTGTACTCCAGATAAACTCCGCTGTAGTGGTCCTCGAATTCGGACCGGTCGATTGACCTCCTGCCTGACGCCGGGTCGACAATTCGGACCCGCTGTGAGTCCGCATTCTCGACCACCACAAAATGGTTGCCGTCCCAATGAGCGATTCCAGGGAAACCGGTTTTCGCGGCGATGACTTCGGAACCGGGTCGTCCGACGGCCTTCACGTGAAGGCCGAAAGACCGTGACGTGCGCACGAGGGACAACGCACTTGTCCCATCTCGCCCCGCACCCAGCGCATCGGTGATCTCACTCAGCGTTCTCCGGATCCCGTAGTAGCCCAGTATCATTGATATACATGCGGCTCCACAGTCAGCGATTCCTGTTTGCATCTCGGGACGTACACGCTGCGTGATCATCGCGTGGAAGTCGCGATCCCAGCAGTCTTCGCCGATTCTCCCCAGTGCCATTCGATTCTGCATTCTCGTCGTTGGCCGGCGAGCCACCGATCGAAACTGCGTTCGCTTCGTTGATCAGATATGTCAGTTTGCTCCGAATGTCGTTGGCGTAGAGCGGCGACGGACGCCTCGTATGCCACCAGCTGTTCGAGGCTGCGATGATCCAGACCATGTTCGCGCATCCACTGCTGTGTTGCCGCACTGGTGAGAAGGCCTCGGGACCGCCGGAAAGCATCCATCGACCGCTGTAGTTGGTCGTCGGTGAGATGCATTGGTGAGGCTTCCAACTCGGCACGCACCAGGCAGACGTCGATCAGTTTGCGAAGCAACGCAGCCTCCTCCCACAAGATGTCGAGATGCCAGATGGCCTCTTCGACGGAGAGTTCGACTCCGTTGACGGTCAGCAGCGTCGATTCACTTCTCGTGTGGGTGCCGCGCAGAGGCCACGGAATGTTATGTGGTGGTGCCCATGACATGGTCGTGGTCTCACCGTTGTCGGCAATGATCAGCAATGCCCATGCGGTGGAATTGTCAAAGTTATCTCGATGCGGAAGGAATCGAAACTTCGAGGTGGGGTCGAACTCACGCAATAACTGTGCTTCGTGATCGGGATCTACGCTTCCACCGTCCGCGGCGTTCATTCGTTCGAGAGCTCGGTGCGCGAATTCGAGTAGCTCTGCACGTGGCGCGTTCATGTGGGAATCCTCTTTTTCTCCGTTGAGGTTTGAGCGGCCTTCGAGCCGATGAGTAGGTCCGCGATCGCCCGGCTTATCGGCAGTCCGGTCGCGTCCTCGATCCAGAGCCACTGTCCGGACGGATTCACCTCGAGAAAGACATACCGATCATCTGGAGTCAACACCAGATCGATTGCGCCATAACAGAGACCAAATCCGTGGACAAGCTCGCGGCAAAACTGGGCGGTACGTGCGGGTAGCTCATGCGTCGTGTACCGGGTAGTGCTGGAATCGTAGGAGCGCCAATCGATTTTGGTGTGATTGCTCTGTTGGCTGAGAATTTCAGCAGCGAAGACATCCTCCCCTACGACAGTCACCCGGATTTCTGATCGTTTGGCCGCATACTCTTGAATGATCAATGGACACAGCCTCAATGAGGACGTTTCGGCTATGTCGGCCGTTGAGGCAATTTCCGCCATTCGGACCAAGCTGCGCCCTTTGTGAAGTATCCCGGGCATATGGAGTGGCTTGGTAATTACCTGGCCTCGGTGTCGGTACCAGAAATCAAGGAACTCTTCCGAGTCAGTGGTGATCAGCGTCTCAGGAAGGTCGAATCCGATCGAATGTGCACGCGCCAATTGGGTGGTCTTGCGACTCGCGTCGCGGATGTCCGCACGGGATCCCGGCACGGCCAACACGTTCAGGTCGTCCCACGTGGTCGACACGTGTGCTTCGCACTCTTCTTCGATATATGTGCGTATCTCGGGATCGGTAATCGCTGGGTCTGCCTTTGGTGCGCCTGGTCGGCGAAACCACACGCTGTCCACTGCTTCGAGGTCAACCCGACCGCTTGCACCGATAAGAGTTCTGGTCACTCCCCCGTTGCTTGTTATCGAAGTGGTCAACCTCGAGCGTGTCGGGATAATTGCCGGGTCGACTTCGGTGACCAAAGCTCCACGTTCACGAAGGAGGTCAGAGACGTTGTGTGCGTGGCGATCGCCTGGAACGGTCAATACCAGAATGTGCGGAGTATTCATCTGGACCCATGCCTTGTGTAGTTGGCTTGACGGGTCGCGCGTGTGGTGGAGGGATGAAAGCTGCTTCACCACACGCGCGAGTTCGGTCAGAAGTCGTGGTCGCGGCTGGTGGATCCACTTGCGACAATGATGACCTTGCTGGAGCGCCCGATGTCTTCGGACTTCATCCCGCCGCTGATTCCCGCGAGTTGTGATTCATCCAGCTCTGGACCTGACGCGGAAATCTCCTCGATGGAGGTGCGCATAATGTTTGTACCCTTTCTCTATTGCGCCGGTAGGTCCGGCGACTTGTCCGATTCCAGCTGCTGCCCAGTCGTGGCCAGTCACCTACGGAATCGAAGACCGGGTTGAACAACGACCTCCATACCGTCGTACATCCGCAACTTCCGACGAATTGAAGTCGCGCGGCGACGCCGTGTCCTGGAGGTGCGTCGAATGTCTGGCCTGCCCCCTGTGCGGGCCAGAACTGTTGATGTCCTTCGCTCGAGGAGATTGCCGACGGTGCGACGTGGAGGTCTCGTCAGTTGCACGTGCATTCGGAATTCCCGTAAGTGCGACGCTTCTGCGCCTTGCTCCGCTCGGGACCGTAGTGGCTTATAGAGTCACGTGATCGTTCAGAGGCCAACAGAGAAACTGTTCACCACGCGATCAGCTGCCGCGACGTCAGCTTCGCTGTTGGCTTGGACGGCGACAAGCGCAAGGTACCTTCCGCTGTCAGCTTTGGCAGCGACCACGATGTATTTGGCTTTGTCCGGTCCGCAATTCTCCCACGCCTCGAAAAACCCTGTGTGGAGGGCATCTTGGTAGTCCATCCGTCCGCGGGAAGTACACCCAGCCTCTGGTAAACCTTGGGCTGCCCAATTCAGCAACTCCTCAGGTGATGAGTTCGTGACTGCTTCCTCGGAGGCGAGGACTGACGCTCCGACCGCTCCCCACCCATTTTTGTACTGCGCGATGTCGGAACTGACCTCCAGTCCATAGAAACGATTGTTCTTTTCGTCCACGAATTCGGTTCCGTCGAGCTGGGACCACGCGGTGGGCACGTCGACGCTCACCGTTCCGGAATTGTCTGTCACCGTGGCGAATCCGCCCGCACTTGTCGCTTGGGTTGTGCTGGGGTTCGATGTTCCACTGATTCCGGAGCTGACAGTCGTCGTGGGTTTCAGCGGGTCACCGTTGAACTGTCCACGAAGGTACGAATCGGAACTGGGCCGGTAGGCTTCCACTGCGAGTGTGGACTCCTGACCATGTGTTTGAAGCACGCTGCAGTAGTCGGCGAGGGTGCCGTCTGATCCGAGTGAAACCCCTTCCATGCTTGTGAGGAGATCGCCCGGTTCCACTCCGGCCTTGTCCGCAGCGGATCCTGACGCTATCGAGTTCACCCAGACGCCGAGTCCGGCACCACTCTCGTCGACGAGGGCTTCACCGTTGATGCCGAGACTCAGAATGTTCTTGCCGCTCTGAAGTTCCTGTGCGGCTTTCTGGACTTCGTCGCGGTGGATCGCCAGATTCGTATCGTGCTGTTCGTCTCCGGCATAGTTGACGCCGACGAGTTTTCCATCCGGATCCACCAGTGGCCCACCAGAATTGCCGCCGCGGATCCGCGCGTCATGTTCGATCACGTGGTCGAGCGATGCCCACGGAGTGTCAGCGGGAGTGTCCGCTTTGGAGACTATGCCTTTGGTCATCGTGAAGGTGGGATCTCCGAGCGGGAACCCCGCTGCATAGACTTCGTCAGCAGTAGATATCGAGCCTTCGCGAAAACCGATGTACGGCAGATCATTTCCGTCGATTTTCACCACGGCGAGGTCAAGACATTCCGAGGAAGCGACGATGCGAGCGTTGAGAGTCTTGCTCTGGTCACCGTTGCGCCAGACCTTGAGGGTGCCGGCGCCGGTCACCACGTGATTGTTGGTCAATGCGTATCCGTCAGGTGAGATGAGGAACCCTGAACCACGCCCTGCCGCTTCATATCCCCCTTCCGATGGTGAGACGAAGGTTCCGAGGGCTTCGATCTGAATGGTCGCCGACTGAAGATCTCGGAAACCGACGCCATCCGATCCGGCCGCTTGAGATTCGGTTCCAGTTCCGATCGAAAAGGAACACGATGACAACAAAGCGACTGCGGTGGCCGTGGCAACTGCGACACCGAATCGCCTGCCGATGATAGTGAACATTGAGTTTCCTTCTGGTACGCCCCGCATTTCGGTCGGAGGCGAGATGATCGAGACTTCAAATAGATGAACAAGGTTCGGCACGAAAGCCGCTGAGTTCGTCAACAAACCTCGGTACGGTTGCGGACGCCCCGAATGAGTGCGAACGCTGCCTTTCGTAAACACGTTCACGTCTACGTTCTGATACTTGCGACGTTCGCGGAGTTCCGGCCGAATGCCGTCGACATGGGGGTCATGGTGGTGAGGACCACTGCACGCGTCGCCGCAATCTCGCTGATGCTGGCGGCACAGCGCTCGATGGCGCGGCGTTTGTCGTACTGATCGGTGCATTCACAGTCGGTCCTGGATTGTCGTTGAATGTCTACTTGCCATACTCTGCGCTGCCGTGCTTGGAAGATATCGGGCGAAGTTCTTGGACATCGCGTGGAAATCCACGAAACGGCATCCGACAGCCGCGGTGATAGTCCTCTCGCACGTCCCCTCTCACAGCGCCGCTGATCTGGGGAGACCCGCTCCGCACATCACACCGCGACACGTTTTATTGTGCTTCCTGTTTGCTCCAGAATTCGATCAGCAACTCGACAAGACGCTCGGGCTGCTCGAGGGGAATGAGGGTGCGCGAGTTGTCGATGACCGCCACTTCCGCATTACGACATAGTTCCGCGGTAGCTCGGGCCTGTGTCGGCGTAAGTTCACCGCGATCGTCGGTGGCAACAATGAGAATCGGTAACGCCGAACGCGCTGCGTGTTTCGACAGGTCCGAACGTCGCACGATGAACGATCGCGTCGTGTTCGCCAAGCTTCGGCCTCCCGCGCGGCGCACAGCCGAATTGATGTATCCCACTGTTGCAGCATCGGCGCGGAAGTCATCGGTGAGTTGCGCATTCGCGATCTTGCGCCGAAGAAGCGATATCGGCCCCAAAAATCGAAGTACGTAGCTGAGAATCTCGAGCTTGACGCGCTCCCCTGTGGGCAATGGAAGGGCGGGCGCACTCACCGTCGTGAGTGTTCGCAGGCGGTCGGCGAAGGTTCCGGCGAGGTGATATCCGATGTGCCCGCCCCAGGCGTTTCCCACCCAGTCGACCGGATCCTCGACACCTGCGGCGTCGAGGAGTTCGATCGCAGCCTGCGCACACTCTGCGATTGACGTGACTCTGTGGAGTGGGTCGCTGCCGCCGTAGCCTGGACCGTCGACTATCAGTATCCGGCGATCGTGCGGTAGCAGCGGAATGACTCGATCCCAACTGGTCGAATCCACGAACATGCTGTGCCACAAGACTGTCACTGGACCAGAGGTAGATCCGACTTGCCGAAAAGCTATGTTGCCAAGTCTGGTCGACGCAAGGGTGGGTGCAGGCGTTGAATTGGTGGTCATGATGGAAAGCTATCGCTGGAGAGGAGACTGTCTCCCGGCAGATTTGAGGCTGCAATGTTTCTGCAATCCCCGTGATCAGCGATGGGGTTGCCAGTCAACTCTCCGCGTTGGCGCTCACGGCAATGACCGCCGAGGGCGAAGGAGACGGTGAGATACCGCGGCACGCCCGCTTCCACAGCAGAAGGCAGGAACCCAACATGACGAGACCGACTAGTGGATGCAACCCGAGTATCAACGTGCCTGCCCACTTGATGGTCCCCGAGGTCGTCGGCCCGCCTGACAGCCACAGGTTGAGCGCGAAGAGTGCGAACTCGACAAGAACCCCGAGGAGCGGAGCGGCAGCAAGGAACACGGTGACTCGATCAACCCTCATGAGCAGACATATCGCAACTGCCAACAAAGACAACGACGGCAGGACGATCGTTCCGACGATTTCGTGAGCTGCGTAGCGTCCGGTGGCTGCCGTACTGAAGGTGCCCACTGCGGCCAGGTAGAACTGCACGAGCACTGCACAGGTCAAGGTTGTGGCCACTCCGAACAGAATTTTGGGCATGGTTGGTCTCCGTTCTACGTGTATCGAGGTTTACCGCTGCGCTAAGGCGCGCAACATAGGATCACGGGCGGAATGCATCAGTGTTACAACGGAATTCCATGGCACCGATGTGGTGAAACCGTGGTCAATCGCGCCGTCGCGATGGTGGCTAGAATCTGGATACAGCCCCGTACAAGGGATTACACATCCCGAGCACCGAGCTGCACAACGAAGAGTGTTCCTGCGGCTGTTCGAGCGATGTGAAGGATTTCGCATTCACGTTGATACTCAGCAGCGGGTTCTTCATCCTCGACCGAGCGTAGGTGAGTGTGATCCCGGCACAACCGCCAATTGGCATCCCGCAATACTTCTGCAACGTATGTCAGGTCGCTAGGGAGTCCAGCATGCTCACGGCCGCGCTCAGCGACATGTTTCGGCCGGCGCTTTGCGCCTGACGCCACTGGTCCGCAGTTAGGCATTGCCGTATACGCGCGAGATATCGTGCCGAGTCTTCGGGTTCAGTGACAAGCGGGTCGAAGTTGTAGGCCTTTCCCAGCCTTCCTACGACCGAATGCAGCACTGCCCCTTCGTAATGCTTCTCCATCAAGGCAGCTGCGCCGATCGACTGGTGAAGGGTTGCCATCGTCGACGTCGGGTCATTGTCGGCGAAAGCCCTGGCCGCAAGCGGCGCCAAGCGCGTAATGGCATCGGAACCGCGACCCAGATCGATCAGAATCTTCGATGCGATACCAACTGCGGGAATCAGTGCCCATCCGTGTCCAGAGTGTCGTGCCAGCCGTTCCGCTTCAGAGAGGGTCTCGAGTGCACGCGCGGGGTGACCGAGTGAACGTTGCACCTGTCCGCACGTGACGAAGATTTCGCTGCGCGCCCAGGGCTCGGCATCTGACGCATATTCGAATGCACTGTCCATCAGTATCTTTGCTTCTTGCAAATCTCCGAACAGCGCTTCCCAGTACGACATGAAACCCAACGAAGCAGCTGTCAGGTTGCGATCATCAGCAATCGTGGCGTACCTGGAACAATCGACCGCATATCGGCGAGCATTCGCTATGTCCCCAGACATGTACGACAGAACGCATCCAGCGTGCAGCACGCGAGCACGCTCCCCATCGACGGCACGACCGTGATCGTCTTTCGCGGAGAGTAATGCTCTGTCCAACCACTGCCTGCCTTCGGTCAACACGCCTCGGCGCACCCAGTGCCACCCCTGCCCGCCGGCGAGCCTGAGCGCGTCGTATCCCTGTTCAGACGTGATTGCGCCGTCCAGTGCTCGGAGCAGATCCGGGCGCATCACCTCCACGATATCGTGAGCTACCGGGGCGGCATGTGAGAACATCTGAGGCGCAAGAGAATGAACGGTCGCTGCGAACCATTCTCGGTGTCGGTTGTACCAGCTTTCCTCCTCGGCGATCGGCAGGGATCGCGCAAAAGACTTGGTCGATTCGAGCAGTTTGAACGCTCGCGTGCCCTGGCTACTGGTCTCGACCGCCAGCAACGACTTCTGCACCAAACTGGCCACCAGATCTTGGACTGAACATCCGTCAGGAACGCGACAAATTCCTGCAACGGCCTCGGCAGTGACTGGTCCTTGAAATCGTCCGATCTGAGCGAGGAGGTCGCGTTCAGGACTGCCCAAGAGATCGACACTCCACTCGACTGTGCTGCGCATGGAGTGATGTCTGGTAGTGGTCGACGCGAAAGACCAGGATTCACCGGGTCTTTCATGTATCGAATGGAGTATCTCGGACATCGATTGGACGGATAGTCGTGCTGCCGCGAGTTCTATGGCGAGGGGAAGCCCATCCAGCAGTGTGCACAGATTCCGGATACGAGCGATGTCTGACGGGTCTCGGAACCCTGGTCGCGCATCGTCCCCGCGGCAGATGAACAGTTCAACCGCATCACCGAGGCTGTCACCGAGCATCGGGTCGATCGAGATCACGCGTTCACCGGCAATGCACAATGGTTCGCGGCTGGTCACCATGATCGCCAACCCCGAACACCGTGCCAGCAATTCTTGGCATAACGCGGTGACCGCCGCCCGCACATGCTCTGCGTTGTCAAGGACCAGGAGATTTCGGCCGTCGGAGAGCCTGTCACTGATTGCTTCCATCGAAGGCACCGGGACACGCAGGAGTTGGGCAAGTGCAGAGACCAATTCGCGTTCCCCAGTCAACGGGGCCATTTCGAGCATCCACTGTGCATCGTCCACCACATCACGGATTCGGCGGGTACTTTCAACCGCCAGACGTGTCTTGCCCACCCCTCCACTACCGGTCAATGTGACCAGCCGAGCACGCGATCTGGCCACCTCGATGGCCTCGAGTTCATGACGTCTTCCCACGAAACCTGTCAAAGGCAGAGGCAGGCCATGCCGCTCGATCTCGCTTCGCCCCAACGGCGCCGCAGCCACCGACGATGAGTGACGAACCACGTCGCTCCGCAGTTCAGCCAACTCCGGCGGCAGATCGAGACCGAATTCCTCAGCCGTTCGGCGGCGGTACGTGTCGATCGTCGCGAGCGCATCACCCGTTCTACCCGCTCGCGACTGAGCACGCGCCAGCAGGATCACCGGTTGGTCGTGGGCGCAGTTCTCGTTCACAAGCGGTTGTAATGTCGCGATAGCCCCGAGATAGTCCCCCGCCTCCAATCTCAAACGCCCCAAAAGCTCTGTCCCAATTCGGTGCTGAGCCTTCAACTTCTCAGTCCATTCAGCTACGAACGGAATGCCGGTCAAATCGTCGAACAACTTCCCAGTCCACAATCTTTCAGCGGTCTCGAGTACGCCCAACGAACGATCGCGGATCCCGGCCTCGGCCGCCGAAGTGAAGGCGTGCACATCGACACTGTCGACACCCAGCAACGCATACCCGCCACGGCCACCGGCAAGCTGCTCTCCGAGCAGATTGTGCAACCGAGAGATGTGGGCGCGCAAAGAAGCAATCGCTGACGGAGGTGGGGATACCCACAACGCCTCGATCAATTCTCCAGCTGGAAGCCGATGCCCGGAAGACAATGCAAGTCGAGCAACGATAGCCCTGGGAATACGACCGCCGAGCGGAACAATCGCCCCGTCGACCCGCACGACCACCGGGCCGAACAACTGCACGTTCAGAGACATAGCGGCAAATCTAACGTCAAACCACAACGATGAGAAGATGCACACTTGCAATGCGCAACCACTATCTACCCCAGGATGTAGATAGGTCCACTCTGATCGCATTTGACCCGTCCCGATCCACTTCACCAAGAGCGAAAGTGCGTGAGTGCAGCGACCCGAAAAGTGCGAGCTTGCCACAACAATCCGCGTTCAATGCGAACGGGTCTGCTGCACGATCCGGTGATTTCCTGAATCGTGCAGCTGACCCATCAGCGCTCTCAGGGTCCACCGGAACCCCAACGACACTTACCGTGGTGCACTTATGCATGCACGCTGCCACTCGAGTTCGACGGACCATTTCGCAACTACATCAAGTGGACGATGGGCCGAACGAGGATGGTCTCGTCATGATGCCTCGCGCATCGTCAGGCCGGACAGTGCGATGACGTAGTCGCCTGATTGATCGTCGAAACCGACGGAGTAGGTGGTCGGGTAGTAGCCGGTCCGTTGATACGACGCGGGCTGGCGCACTTCTTCTCGAATAGCGGGCTTCGTAAGCATCCATTCCCGTGTCATCATCGGTTCGATGAACGTGAATTCGCCATCCCATGACCCGTTCAGAAGGACCTCGGTGAAGTCGAATGATCCTGGAATCGCTCCGTCCGCGACGTCGGTCCAGTGCATGCCCATGAAGGGAACCGTGTTCTCGGCAGCGGGACCGGGCGGTGGAACGTATCCTTGCGGAACGTACCGCGGCTCGGGCAGTTTGGCTGCGCGCTCAGCGAAATCCGCCGCGGCCGGGTCGATATCGTGCTCGACATCCGTCATGTAGAAGTGCATGTCGAAATGCGGTTTGCCGAACAGAATCTCCGGATCGTGACCGTGCGGGTTCCAGTCGAGCATCACATGATCGAATCCGGTCTCTGGTGCATTCGCCGGCAAGTCCATCATGAGCATCGTCATGGTCGCCTCAGGTCCGTCAGGGAGTCCCTCGAGTGCGGATTCGGAGATGCGGATACCGATTTCGTTCGGATTCCCCGAATCGTCGACTGTGACATAGGTCTTGGCGCTTCCTTGTCCCAGGGCGGTTTCAGACCCGACGAGGACGTCAGCTCCGTGCTGGTGCGCGTTCTCGGATCCTTGAGCCCGCGGCGTAGATGCGTCGCTGCATCCCACGACCGCTAGTGCGGTCACGAGCGAGATTCCGAGGGCAGCTGCGGTTCGTACAGCATGCATGTTCATTCCTGTCGACAGTGGTCGGTGTGTTGCGAAGCTGGGACGTTGCCGCATTGTCATCGGATCTGACGCATGACCTGACCCACACGCAGTACACCGTCGGGATCGTGTTCGTTGCCCAGAGCGCTGAGCCAGTGGGCGGTGTCCTCGTCGTAGGTTCGGGCGATCTGATCGGGGTCGTCGCTGGGTGCGAAGTTGGGCAGGGCGCGCCCGGTGGTCCAGGGCGCCATCACCCGGTCGATCCGCTGGGAATGGCCGACGACGGCGTCCGCGGAGGGCGGAACGAGAACTCCCGCAACCATTAGCGCGAAACTGGCATCTCGATGACAGAAGGCGCTGCGGTGCTTCGGTTCCCGAGCCAGGGCGCCACCCAAAAGACGTAATTCGATGACAGTTTGTGGGGACTGAGATCCGGGTCCGGCGACCGAGAGCAGCGTGTCGACGGCCTCGTGCGACAGTTCGGTGGTCAGCACAGTTGATTCGTGTGTCGGCATCGGGTCGATGGGATCAGCGTGCACTGCCGCGATGGCCGCATACGGAAAAACGCCGACGGCGTCGATCAACGGTGTTGCTACCGAACGAATTCGGTTGATGATCTGTTCGGCCTCACCTTCGTCGGCGAGGCTGGCGAACCTGACCGCAAAGGTCAGTCTTCCGGCCAGTGGCGGCGGAACCTGCGGCAGCGGTGGGAGTTGCAGAAATGCGACAGAGGTGGAACTGTGCTCAGGAAGATCGGCGCACCAGTCCAGCCACGCGTGTGCCACTCTTGCCGCATCCGCTCCATCGAAATAGAGTGCACCGCCGTAGAAGTGTGTGATCGGCATGAGGTCGATCTCGATCGTGGTGACGATGCCCAGAGTTCCCTTGCCGCCGCGTAGCCCCCAGAACAGTTCGGCATGCTCGTCCGGAGTAACGTGAATGAGTTCGCCGCTGCCGGTAACGATGTCGAACGAACGGACGTGATCGGACGACAGGCCGTACGTACGCACCATGGGTCCGATACCGGCGCCGGTGAGGAACCCGGCGACACCGACGGTGGCCGACGAGCCTGCCAACGGCGCCAATCCGTGCGGCGCGGCGGCGTCGATGACGTCCTGCCAGATCAGTCCTGCTCCAATTCGGGCAGTGCGCGTTTCGGGATCGACGATGCACTCTGTCAGCTTGCCGGTATGCACGAGCAGAACGTCATTGCCGAGAGGTACCGCGCCGTGCCCGGTTCGTTGCACGGCGACGCGGAGGTCGTTCCTTGCCGCGAATCGCATGGTAGCGGCGATGTCCTGCGCACTCTCGACTGCCACCACGGCACACGGGTTGACCGGTACGGCCACGTTCCACGGAGTTGCGAGTTCGTATCCCGCCTCGCCGGGCAACGCGACAGATCCGGTCACCTCTGCGCGCAACGATTCGAGCGCAGTGTCGAGCATGGGAGTCTGTAGATTCATCGGAAGTCCTTTCCTCGGCCCGTTTTCGGGAATGAAGAAAGGATGTCCGAGAGTGCTTGGCTGATTCTTGACTCGGCTTTGTCACCCTATCCAAGCGACGTCCAAGGTCAAGAGGCCCTCCCTCACACCAGCATCGAGCGCGCAAAAGTAGCAAGGCCGTGCATACCACGTTGCTCGGACTCCGCCGCGATCTCGGCAATAGCGCGATCTCGAGCGACCGATCCAGCCTGAAGTTGGGCGCGCAATAAGCGGCATCGCAGCAGTGTGGGGGGACTCGATGTTCGTCTGGCGATACCTTCCGCCTGATCGAGCAATACCGTCGCCATGTCCGGGCGACCCTGCATCGCATGCAGGCGGGCGACGACTTCCGCGACCGATCCGATAACGCCCACCTGCCCCACCGTGGCTATGCGGTCCACGAACGGTGTGAGGAGTTCGACGAACGACTCGGCGTACTCGCCGAGTTCCAGGTCCGCGACAACACGGGCGATCAACGTCTGGTGGCCTAACGTCGTCCACGTGACTGGACCGGACTTTGCACACCAAAGGCTGATCTCGAAAGCTGCCCTTTCTCGTTCTCCCCTGGCACCGGCGATCGCGATACTCCACGAGTCCGGCTCGACGATTCCGGGGTCGGCGTCTGCGAGTGTGCCGTACTCCCACTCCAGCGTGTTGAAGGCCAAACCTGCACTCCCCGCGGTGTACAGCTCGGTTTGAAGGTGGATCTGCCGAGCGGTGTTGAACTGCCGCTTGGTCTCCTCGAAATCGCCGTGCCATGCCGCGAGAGTCGCTTCCATCCAACGCAGTTGGACCCTGAGCACAGGTAATCGCAGAACATCGCACCCGATAATTCCCTGCCGAACGTGCATCGCTGCTGCATCGACATCCGCGAGATTCATCCGCGTCATACTCGCCACTGTGTGGGCGATGACCTCGTCGGATCGTGATTGTTGATGAGCCAACTCGAACAGTTCCTCGAGAAGTTCGACTGATTCGTGGCTATGCGTCGCAACTCCGGAGTACAGCAGAATCCGCCCCAAGAGGGCATCGGCGATCACGTCCGAATCGCCCACTTCCCGGGCCATCTCGAGCGCCCGGGAGCTCAGGGAATCGGGAACCGTCGAGTCCGGGTGATAGCAACTCCCGACAGCCAATGCGGCAAGAACGCGGGCGTGCGCCGTTTGATCGGACACGACGAAAGGCTCCAAGCCGGCAAGACGTTCGAGGAGCGGGCCGGGGTCCTTGCCGTAGGAAACCCAGGGCCACGCGCCTGCAGCGCGCAGCAGCGCAGCCGCCAAGCGTCCGACAGCCGAAGTGCGCTCTTCCCGAACCGCTTCGAGGAGACCGGCATTGACGACATCGAGAACCGTCTGCCCTCGCCCGGCCCGTGCAAGTGCCTCGACCCTGGCGACCAACAGATCATCCCGAGCATCAATCGACTGTAGGGACGCAGGTAGCAGATCGAACGCACGGACAGCAGCCTCCCACCACTGGGCGGCGGATTCAGAACTCCATCGCTCAGCCGCTTGCCGCGCTGCAGCCGAGCACGCCTCCAGCACCACTCCAGGATCGACCAGGGGAAGGGCAGACAGCAGATGCTGTGCGCGCCGACTCAATCCATCCGGATCGGACGAATCTGCAAGCACGTCGGCTACGCGAGCGTGAATACGCTGACGACGAAGCGCAGGTATCGCACCGAGAACTTCATCGCGAAGAAGCCCGTGCGCGAAAACGTAGCCCCCGATTGCGGGGTCCGCAACGATAATCCGTTCGTCTGCAGCGTCGTCGAGATAGTCAGCCAACGTGTCCACATCGAGCCGGGTCGCAGCAGTCAACGTACCCATCTCGATGCTCTCACCTATGACAGCCGCGACGCGAAGGACCTGCAACACTGCCGGTTCCACCGCAGCAAGTCTGCGCCCGAGCACCGAGCGGACGGCCATCGGGATCCCTCCGTCAAGGCGTTCGTCGCGAGGAAGCCTGGCGTACTCCGAGACAAACAACGGGTTGCCACCTGTTCGCTCAGCCAGAATCCGCACTTCCGTCTCATCGAGTTGCTCCCCCGACACACAACTGGCCAGCCGAGCTACCTCCGTCTGGGCCAGTGCCGGCACAACGACGTGCCGATTCCCGTCACCATGAAGAATCGCATCCACCAGTCGTCGAACATTCGGTCCGGCCTCCGTGTCGCGGAGAGTCAGCACGAACCAGACTGATTCCCTACGCAGCGCACCCACCAAGTACGTCAAACAGCGAAGCGTCGTGGGATCGGCCCACTGAATGTCGTCGATCACCACCACTAGCACAGGCACGTTCGCCGCCGCAGACTCGATGGCCGTCAGCACGCGTTCGTAGACAGCGAATCTGGCCTCGTCCGGTTCCACATCGGTCGGCAACGAGAGCACCGCGTCAGCATCGGTCCCCAACTCTCCCAGTATTCGGCGAATCGGCCACCATGCCGGAGCCCCATCGTCCTCCACGCACCGTGCCCACACTGCGACCCCGCCAATCGAAGCCACCCGGGCGTCGCACTCCTCCGCGAGCCGAGTCTTGCCGATACCCGCCGGACCCGTCAGAGCTAGCCAACGAGGCGCGCCGGTGCGAACCTGATCGAGCATCTGGTCAACCGCACCGACCTCCGATCCCCGCCCGACAAATGCGCGCGCTGAATCGACGTCCGGACCTTCCACGACCGCAGATTCAGGCGCAGGCACCGAAATCATTCCCGCACCTGACCATCCCGGAATTCGCGGCCACGCAGCAAGGCCAGGCTCGTGTCGCAGAATCCCGCCCTGAAGTGCTGTCAGTTCTCCGCCGGGTTCGAGGCCTAGTTCGGTGTCCAACCTCGCCGCATGCACCCGGAACTGTTCCAAGGCTTCTGGGGACCGTCCGGCCTGATGGAGCGCCACCATTCTCAGCCAGCAGGTCCGGTCTCGGAACGGGTACTCGCTGCACAACTGCGCGGCTTCGACCAACGCCGGAGCCAGGCGCCCGAGAGCAAGAAGTGCCGTTATCCGGGTCTCACGACATTCGGTTCGCACCTCCTCGAATGCCGCGGCCTCCACCTCCACCCAATGCTCGTCACACAAATCCTCGAGCAACTGTCCACGAACCGAGGCGAGGGCGCGGTCAGCGATCGTCAATGCCTCCTGCCACTGCCCGTCCTCTGCGCGTTGTCGCGCGGTTTCGGCGTCGTCGAGAAACACCGACAGATCGACTTCGGCGGCAGAGATATCCAGAACGTAGCCAGGCGATTGACGCACTATCGGTGACGCCGCACCGGTTTCGACGCGCAGCGCTCGGCGCAGATTGGAGATGTATGCCTGGATGCTTGCCATCGCGCTGGCAGGTGCTTCGTCGTGCCAGAGAGCGTCGATCAGCCGGTCGGTGGAGACGACGCGTCCACGATTGAGAAGCAGAACGGCGAGAACTGTCCGCTGCTTCTTCGGACCCAGATCCACAACAAGCTCACTGACAGCGGGACCACCCGGCTCACTGTGCGTCGAAGCACGGCACACCTCCAACGGTCCGAGAAGTCGATAGATCACGCGTCGCTCCTAGCCCAGTTCGACATCAAACACTGAGATCTTAGGGACAGAAACCGGCAGGCGCGCGAGAAGATCATCAGGCCGATATCGATTCGGAATCAATCTCTTTCGCGACAGATTTGCCAGCCTGTCGGGCAGTGCGCAGAGTCGCCGCACAGACCAACGCACCGAGAGCTGCGATGAAGGCTGCGACAAACAGTGCCAACCGAAGTCCACTGACGAAGTCGTCCGGTGATCCGCCGGGCAGCATCGACTGCGCCGGAAGAAAGGCGCCGAGCACGGCAACCCCGACTGCGATGCCGGTCTGCCGGAACGCGTCGTTGATCCCTGCGGCCAATCCGGAATGGTTCGAAGTGCTTTCGCCCAGAACCAACCCACTCATGACGGGGTTGAACACCCCGGCCCCCACGCACGCGACAACAAATCCGGGAAGTATCGCGTACGGCGAACTGGTCACGTCGACGACGGTCATCATGACCAGCCCCACCGAGACGAGTAGAAGCGAGCACGTCAACGAGACCGAGACGGGGATGCGCCCGTCCAATTTCGCGGTGGCACCCGCGACGACGAACATCGCTATCGTCGCCGGTAGATACACCAGGCCGGCGTCCACGGGAGACAGATGCAGCACGTTCTGCAGATAGATGGTCGTGTAGACGAACACCGCGAACAGGGAGGCAGAGATCGAGAACGCTGCGATCTGCGCTCCGGCGAAGGCCCGATTGGCGAGCAGATGCGGGGGCAGCATGGGCTCGGTGGTACGAAGCTCGTGCAGGGAGAAACCGCTCATGGCGGCCGCGGCGATCACCGCGGCGATCATCGGCTGCGGCTCGAACCACCCATCCTCGTTACCGCGTAACAAACCGAACACCAGAGCTGCCAGCCCGGTGGACACCAGAATCTGCCCGGGCACGTCCGCGCCGCGAGGTCGAGGATCGCGTGACTCGGGAACCCACCGCACCGTCATCGCCAGTGTGATCAACCCGATCGGAACGTTGATCAAAAAGATTGCGCGCCAATCCAACAACTCGGTAAGTAGCCCGCCCACCAGTGGGCCGACGGCAAACGCGCCCCCGATCGTGGCGCCGTATGCAGCCAGAGCAGTCGCGCGCTGGGGACCCTTCTCGAACACGTCCGCCAGCAAGGCAAGTGAGCAGGCGAAGAGCACTGCGCCGCCGATACCCTGAGCGGCCCGCGCGAGGTCGAGCACCCAGATGTTCGGCGCCAGAGCGCAGAACAGAGATGCCGTGGTGAACCACAGAATGCCGATGATGAAAACATGGCGTCGACCCCGTCGGTCTGCCCACGATCCGGCGCTGAGAACCACCGTCGCCAATGCCAGCGTGTACGCGTCGATCACCCATTGCAGGGCGCTGACTCCGGTATCGAGATCGGATGCGATCGACGGCAGGGCGGTGTTGACGACGGCGATGTCGAGCATGAGCATTGCGGTGCTCACGCATACTGCCAGCAGAGTGGCTCGTCGTACTGCGGTGTTTCGTACTGAGGTGTTTCGTACTGCGGTGTTCTTCGGGGTGATCGGTGCGGTCATGGCCCGTCCTGATGGTCGAAGGGGTGTGTACTCGGAACACCCTGCGCTCCGACGCTTGGGACATATCGGGCGAAACGCTTGGAACCCACATGGCACCCGATCGCAGACCGCGACACTCAATGCGAATGACTCTCAACGACTTACACTATTTAGGTATCATCTGAGTACGGAAGCCCACGACGAACAGCGGCGGATTCGATTCGTGATCTACCGGATTGAGCGTCCTGAACTAAGCACTCGATAGCACCTCTACCCGCAGCCGCGACAACGAACGATGCTGTTCGAGGCGAATGCCCTCAACAGAACCCGACAGAGCGGTCGCCACGTCGCCTACCCCAAATCCACAGATCGCCCTCAATGCCAGAATCTGTCTCTGCCGAATGGTGAGTGCATTCAGTCTGTCGGGAAAAGCCAGTGAACGCTCAACGTAGGCCGCGTGCCCTGCGACCTGATCAATGGTTCGCGCAGTCGTCTGATAGGCCAACTGCAATATTGATCCCACCCGCGCCGATCGCAATCCGAGCGAATCGAATATTTCACAACAACTTCGATTCGCAGCCTCTGCAACATATTCCGCGGAGAGCGATACGGAGCACAGCATAGTCACGACCGACCGTACCGCGTCGAAATGATCCTCAGCCTGCATATCAATGCCACTATCTGCCGACCGAGCAAGAATGTCTCGGTGTCGGTTTCGATCGTGCGTCCCCTGCATACTCTTTCTCCTCCTGGCGGCGCACAGATACGCTGCCCTGTCGTCACAAATAGATGAGTTTCTGCGAGGCCATACATCCCGGCCCGCCTCCCGCGTGAAATTCAGCACCTGTACGTCAAGAGGACTAATGCCTCACCACCCCGCAGATCTTGACTCCACGGCAACGCGTCGACGACGCCGTCGACGTTCTCAGTCCAAGAATTCGGGCAGCGCCCGTTTCAAAGATGAAGTAGTTCTGTTGCAGCCCAACTCTGATTCTCGCCGCCGAATTGCTTTCACAGCTGCGCTTCATGCGTGAGCACCAGCGCGTCGGCCGACTTGACCTCCCGGAGAGATCACGATCGTCATGGAGCCCCTGTGTGAAGACATCGCACATCGGAACCCTCAGGTTCCACCCACTCTCAATCCGGCGCCAAGTGCACAATTGATCTGTGCATTCAACAAGCACCAAGTCATTTTCGGTACCCAACCTTGGAGCGCGCTTGGTTTTCGCTTGGACTTAGGTGACGAGAGCGAGTCAGTTCCCGATCGACCAGTCCTGCTTTGCGATCGACGAAGTGCGGCCCACTTGTGCGGTCATCCGCAAAGGCACCGGTTTGTCCAACCGAAGTGACCGAACAAAGCCAGAGCCGATCTGTTCGCCAGGTGTGGAACTAGCGGAGAGCATCTGCCGTTGGCCATGACCTTCAAATGACAATGCCCAGCCAGAATCGACAATGCTCCACCAGATCGCAATCGTTACGGATCGCCGACGCGTTGATGCGTCACCCTCGGGCCTAATACAAGGCGCGAGGGCGCTGCGGCCAAAGCCTATTCGGGTCACCAGACTGGGCGCGGCGTGCCGTCTCTCCCAATCTCCTCGAGCGCGAGCACCAGCGATGCCATCGTGTCCGCGCCAAGTGTCGTGCTCGCCGCTTTCCAACGGAAGAGTGCTGCGTTGGTAGCCGCAGTGGTCACGTCGGCGCCGGCGGAGGTGAGCCGAACGAGCTGCGAACGGCGGTCGTATCGGTGGGGCTGCTTGCTCACATATCCGGATGCGACCAACTCGTCGACCATCACGGCTGCGGATTGTTTAGTGATACCAAGGTAGGCGGCAATTTCGCTGACAGTGGCCCCGTCGCCGGCCACCCGCAAAAATAACAAGCCATGCGCCGGTCGTAGCGACGAATGCCCCTCCGCGAGGACTGCGGAATTGATCTGCTCGGCCAGGGCGGACGCGCTGCGCATCAGCAACATCAGCAGATCGGCGCGTGGTTCGTCCCTTGACATGTCGTCAGTCTACCTGTCCAATAAAGACAGTTAAACTGACGAAGGGAACTTGACATGCCGATCCGAAAAAGCGGGGATCACTACACCCACCAAATGCACGGCGCACAATTCCACTCCTATGTGGCACCCTCCCGCGGTAGTCGACAGCTGTGCGCCTGGCGTACCGAACTGGAGCCCGGTAATATCGGCGCACCGCACACGGTCTCGCACGAGGAGGTCTTTCTCGTACTTCACGGCTCGCCCGTGATCACCCTGGATGACAATCGAGTTCAACTCTCAGTTGGAGATGTCGTACTGGTTCCGGAGTCGGCGACGGTTCAGCTCGACAACCCGAGCGACAGCGCTGCCGCGTTGTGGGTGACGACATCGGTGGGCTTGACCGCCGTCACTGCCGAGGGCGGAACCATAACGCCTCCTTGGACGTGTTAGCGAGATCGCGTCCAACAGGTCCGGAACACTCCCACCATCCGGCACGGCACCAACACGGCAGTCCGAAAGACGTAGAAGCATGTTGGCGGTCAGCATGAACGGGCAACGAGCACCAAGAGATTCAGGTATCGACGTCTCATCCGAGGAGGAGAAGGGCGGCTGGTTGACGTTATTCCGCGCACTCGAGGCTGCGGCCTGAACGGGGTCAAGTTGGCGACCTCCGATGTCCACGCAAGCCTTTCTTGTGGCGGCGATCGGCGCCACCTTTCTCGGCGCGTCATGGCAACGGTGCCGCGCCCACTTCGCGGTCAGTCTCATGTCGATCGCCCAAAAGGCGCGGAGGCCGTAAGTGAAGATGATGTTGCATTCTATCCGCAATCAACCAGACCGGAAAGGTGTTGAGGAACAGTAGGATCGGATGGGACTACCCCGCGAATATTCCGCACCACTTGGGGGATAGCACCGCACGTCGGCAGGATTTGCGAGTGAGCTGCCATTCACGGTTAGGAGTTCAAGCCAGTCGGCCGTACCTACCACGTTGTCGGGCTGCCCCGGCGCAGGTACTTCAACGGTCATCACCCCGGTCAACCTGCATCGGACGTGATCGCTTCACCCTGCTCGTCAGGTTCAATCCTCGTCAACACCAGACTCATTCGATACCGGCCATCTCGCATGAGATCCTCAATTCGCAGCGGTTCCCCAAACTTGACAAGGTATGGCGCCAGCTGGGAATTACTTTCGAGGTCGAGGAGTTCGATCCCTCGCCCGACTGGTTTGATGAATACTGTCCCGCGGTACTCGAGAGCGTCACATGACCAGAGTGCGAGCTTGGATTCCGCAGCGTCAGAAGTTCCGTCAGTCATGGTCAAACCCGTTGTAGATCGTCTTTCGGTCGGCCACCTTGACAGCCTCCATTCTCGAATCATCCTGTGATGCGCTGACGTTGGGTGTGTAACCAGTGTATCCACCAGTGCGAGATCCCAGACGGACTAAAGGCCTTCTTGATCTGGACCCCCCATGGCCTGAGCCCAATTTCCGCTGACCGCTTGTCCGCTCCACGACGAGTGGCCCCTCACGCTTGAACGCGTGAGGAGCTGTTCGTTGACCTCCCAGCCATTGATCAGACGGCTAGGAAGCTCCCGGAGCCCGGTCCCTGGGATTGCCAGCACTGCATCGGGATGAGGTTGGTTTGCGTCGGACTCTCACTGATAACGACGAATTCTGATCACCGGAATTGCTTACACACGTGGTCGCCAGGAATTGTTCACGATGCCCTACAAAGAACAGGCTCACGGAATCGGCAGTCTCGGCAGAGGCGAACCCGCAGACTCGCTGTTCACACCCGATTCAGATCTGGGATGCGTTGCGCGACTTGATTCCGTGCACTTCAGAACCATCAGAACGCAGCGCTGTCGACTGCGGTCTAGAAACCAAACCCAACGGTAAAATCACTGGAGATCAAGTAGATTGACCGCATCGGCATAGTCAGACCGGGCTACGCGGACGTATCGATCGGTCGTCGAAATTGATGCGTGTCCTGCCCAGTCGCGGACCACAGTGAGCGGAACTCCGGATCGGAGCCATCCCACAATTGCTGTCGCCCGCAGGTCATGCCAGACAAATTCTGGATGACCCAAACTGGTGACGATCTCCTTGAATCCTGTGCGGGCGATGACATTCCCGTGATGAAGTGAACTTCCCCGAGGTCCCCGCCACAACGACTCAGCGCGAGACCCCATCACATCGATGCGCCGATTCAGGGTCGGCACCAGCGACGCAGGTAGCGGAGCAGACCGAATCTTGCCCGACTTCGGTGGACCTAGTACTCGGTTTCTACCGGTGCCGGACCATGCCTGCTGAACCCGGATCACTCTGTCTTCGAAACTGATATCCGACGGGCGAAGCGCTAGAAGCTCACCCACACGCACCCCGGTCAGTACCGCGACTGACGCGAGATCTGAGTAAAGCTCATCGCGCCTCTGCAACTCGCCCAGCAGTTGATCGATCTCAACCCGAGCCAGAGTGTGTACTTCTCGACGCAATTCCCGAGGCGGTTTCTTAGCACTCAACACCGGATTGCCTTGCAACACGCCCTGCTTGATCGCATGAGCGCAGAGCCTGCTGAGGAAACTGCGGGTGCCCATCACGACTGTCCGTGACACACCCACAGCCCATCTGGCCTGCGCACGCTCCACCATGGCCGAATTCAGATCTCCAATCCTGACGTCACCCAGTGTGGGAATCACCCGTATCGACAGATGTCCTCGAAAATTGGCGATATTCTGATCACTCGACAAGCCGTACACGATCTCGGACCAATATCTGTCCGCGTAGCTCGCGATAGACATCAGACCAATCTTGTCTTCTCGTGCCGTCCTCCCCCGATTCGCGTCCAGCCATTCATCAGCCTGCCATTTGAAGTCGAACGTCTTGGTGGGTTGGCGAATCTGTTTGCCAGAGACAGGATCTCTCACCACATAGCGCGCCTTCCATCGGCCGTTCGGCATCTTGGCAGGGTTGGTGGACCTTCTACCTGCCATACCGTACGAACCCGGCGCTGAATCCTTGACCCAACATGACCTGAGGTAGATCCATCAGGCCACCCGCTCTTCTACGAACGCCTCAACATCTGCCGGCCTGAAACGCCGTGAACGTGCCCCGAGCATCACACACCGGATCTGCCTCTCCCTCGCCAGCTTGTCCACAGACCACTCCGAGATCCCCAAGTACTCCGCAACCTGGGAAGACTTCCACAACGCCAGCTCTTCCATCCTCACTCCACTCTCGATTTCTTGTCCACAAAGTAGCAACCAGCTACGAACACTAGCCCTCTCTTCGCTACTTTGTCCACACCCATTAACGCTGCTACGTGAAGTGTCGGCAATCGACTAACATCGCAGGCATGGAATTGATCGCCCGCAGTGTGCTTGCAGACCGGCTTGGGATGACCCGGAAAGCTGTACAAAACTTGATCGACACAGGCCTGGTCCGCGACATTGTCACGAGCGGACGCAATGTCTACGTCACGGCGGAAGAAGCAGACCGACTAGAGTCCACCCCCTTTGTGCCGGAAGACCATCCAGTGGCTTTGATGGTGAAGGTTGCAGCAGCCATCAAGGATCCAAATGACGACGAACGTCCATGGCAAGGATGGAACAAAGACGTCGACGCCCAAGATCCTGATCAGATTCTCGGCGTCGGACGTTGGTGGCAAGTCCGAGATCCGGACCGCTACGTGGGCAATCTGTTGATACCGATCGCCGCTGGATTTGTCCTTGCGGTCTACCGTGTCAAGGGATACCGAACCGGACCGGGAAAGCTACGAGCATTCGATCTCGAAGTCGCATCTGCGGACGAAGCCAAACCGTTTGAAGGACACCGTTTTCCCCTTCAGCAAGGCAGCTTCACAGATCCGCGATAGATCGTGTGAATTTGCTTCCGGCACACATCGAATCAGCTCGCCGGAGTGTGTCGACCAGGCCAGAACCGATACGGATGGCAGTTCGATGACTGTCTCGGACATGGATGATTCTCGGCTCCCTGTCGAAAGGGCAGATATCCACATCTTCTGGTGCGGTCGGCTCAGATTGTCATTCAGCGCGCACCCAAACCGAACCCTCCAACCCGTCTGACCTTCGGCGCCTGTCCCGGTCGAACGGTCTACCAAGCGGGGCACATGCCTCGAATACCTCCACTACGAGCGACGAGGGGTGTCCGACTGTGTCGCCCCGATCGACTGAGACAATCTCTCAGAACGGATAATTGGATTCCCGTACCGGATGAAAGAGAGTGCTCCGTGACCTATTGGGCAGTTGCTCGGCAAGGCTCGGGTTCCGGCGAAGTTCTGGTGCGCGATGGTTACGTCGTCGGTGATGATGCTGCGATCGCACAGATCGCCGAGGCAGGGGTGCAGTTAGCTGCGACCGAGGACGGATCGCGGCCGATGATCTGGGTGTCGTTGGGAAGCGCGCATGCCCGTGTGCCGGGAATCGGCGATCACAGTCTTGACCGCGCCGCACTCAAAGCCGAGATCCGCCGGTGCGTCACCGAGGAAGAGAACGCACAGCGGCGCGCTGCTGTCGAGGCGATGATCGAGGGTTCTTCGCACGCTCGACCCGCCGCACATTCAAGGGCGGCGGGTTCGGTTCGTGATCAGTGGAGCCGCATCTCCGATTGGCTGCGAGTCCACTTCCCCGGCACGACGATCACCGGCGCCGACCGCGACAGTGTCGACGCCGCGATGGCGAAGACGGGACAAAGGTGGCCGGCCGAGTTGATCGAGCTGTACACCTTGGTCGACGGAGTTTCCGACAAGAGGCTGCTGGGGTTGCTCCACCGTTTCGCGTTTCTCACGTTGGACGATGTCCTTTGGCAGTGGGAGTCATCTATCCAGATTTGGGACGAGAGTGCTCGCTTGTACGGCGACGGACCGGTGGATGCGCCCGCCGGGGCAGGATTTCAAGCCGACACCTTCATCCCGGCCTTCGTGCCCTTCGCGGGGATGGACGGAAACTTCCTGTGCGTCGACACCCGCCCTGGTCCCATGCACGGTTGCGTAACCGAATTCGACAAGTCCGGGGCAGACGAACCCGGTCCACGGTGGGTCTCGATCAGCGCCATGCTGACTGACCTCGCCGACAGCCTGACGACCTCGCAGGCGTTCGACGACGGCTGGTATTGGACGACAGACAACGGAGCCCTCGAATGGGAACCTGACCGTACCTGGGGACTCAGACAGCTCGCTGCAAGCCAACTCTCACGCCCCGCGACTGAATCGTCCAACTAAACAAAGTGCCGCCTGGACTGCCCTTCCAGAATTGAATCGGCGTTTCCCGCTGGAGTCCGAGTGCGGTTTGATCCCTTGCCCTTCTGGCAAGGCGAGGGACCGCGACTACGTTGCCGGAGCTAGACTCCCTGGACATGACCGATCTGTGCCTGTTCTGCGGCATCATTGCCGGCACCGTCCCGAGCGTGAAAGTTGCCGAGGACGAAACGACCTTCGCTTTCATGGATATCAATCCAGGCTCGGACGGTCACATACTGGTCATTCCCAAGCGGCACAGCAAAGATCTGTTCGAGATTCCTGCCGAAGACCTGACTGCAGTCACACTGGCAGCGCAGCGGATCGCCAAGGCAGCGGTCGCGGAGTTCGGTGCAGACGGGGTGAACCTACTCAACTGCTGCGGTGCAGACGCCTGGCAGACAGTGTTCCACTTCCACCTGCACGTGATTCCGCGCTATCTCGACAAGACCAAGGACCGACTGGTGCTGCCCTGGCAACCGGGAACCCCAGGCGACTTGGAGGCGATCGACACTCTCGGCAGTCGGCTCTTCACCACCCTGGACGGGCAACTTTCCGAAGCCTTGGAATAACTCGGACGTGCACCGTCTCCGCGTAGACCGGTAGCTCAGGCGGACGCTGCGACAGTCGACTCCGGCCGACCGCAGTGTCCCCAGGCAGTTCCGAACCTACAAATATCCGGCGGCACGACCCACCAAAATGTTAAGGGAATCCGTACCTTTCGGGCGTATATGGCGCGAGATGCGATCACGCAGCGGCGACTGCGATGAAATCGATCACTTGAGGGTCTGCGTAGACCACATCATCGCCGGGTACGAACTCGAACGCATCCGGATACGAAATGTGAAGACTGTTCGGAACCGGACCGTTCTCGACTTCCGCCCACTGCAATCGGTGTTCATTCGAGAGACCGATCCACCATCGCTGTAGTGCAGCTAGAACACCGTCGACATAGTCCGCCACCGCCTCCGGCAGTCGAACGGACTCCGAGTTCGTCGATTCCGAAAACCAGGAAAGCGCCAGCTTGTGGCCCTTGGCGAGAACTTCGTCGACATACTTCTGCGGCACTTCTCCACGAGGGGCAGCAAAAAGAGCGCGGCGAGCGCGGCTTCCGAGAGCAGTGAACCAACTTGCGATTGGATCAATCGTCGGGACCGAAGCGTCGCTCTCGTTCATCATTCAACCATCCTAGATTTCTGGGGGCTCCCACCGAACAATCCGTGATCGTATTCACTTCCAGCCCTCACTCTTCTCGGAGCTATAGGCTCTCCGGCCATGGACAAGTGGCAATACTGGACCGAATCGATCAACATCACGGAGCGCTGGAATGCGAAGAAGCAGGCGGAGGCGATCGCCAAATTCAACGAATACCTCAACCATCTCGGCTCCCAAGGCTGGGAGCTGATCAGTTATCAAGAAGTGCTGATGACTGGCAACCTCACCGGAAACATCAAGGGACGGAACTACATGGCGATATTCAAGCGCAGAACGTCGTGAATCAAAGAGGCTGACGACAGTAGAACCGAACTGACCAGGCCCGTCAGAAAATGCAATCGGGATAGTTCAACGCTCAAGTATCTGTTACCTGACGAAGACTGGTAACCGAAATCTTCAACCCGTACATTTCCGATGGCGGCATCACCCGACTCCGTACTCGGGTATGGCGTAGCCCTGCCGACGCGATCTCCCCCAGACAGTCGGCGGGGCACCACAAACGGTGCGCCGCTTCCGCCTCGGTTCGCGGCGCACCCAGGGCCACCAGCGTGCTGATCACACACTCGCTGGTGGCCCTTGTCAGTAACACCCCCGGATCTCGAAGATGCCCGACGAGATTGAGGTTTGACCTTCCCCTCGCGCCGTAGACAGCGCCTGCGGTGGTTCGACGTCGATAACACGGTCAGCCCCACGAGCCAGCCGGCAGCGCTCGCTTCGACTGCGCCGACTAAGATCATTCACGGGTCGGGACCCGGACAGCGAGAGTTGTATTAGCCGATGAAGAACGGTGCATACTGCACACAATGCCGACGCTGCAGCAGTGTGGTTTACGACGGCCCATGGATCTCACCAGCCGAACGGCTGAGACTGCAGCAAGATCACCGAAGTTCCTGTCCCGCGGATGTCATTCCGATCCGAGAGCCACTCACTGCGTCGCCGCCAATTGCCGCTGTGAACTCGCACATCACGCGCCCGGCGCAATTGCGGCAGAGGGTAAAGTCGGAGATGAAAAGGCCCCATGGTTACGATACGGCTACCATTGCAGGTATGGTGGGATTGTAAACGTATAGCGCTACAGTTGTTCGTTTACCAGCCCTGACGGTCCCCTATCTTGTGTGGCCGTCAGGGCTACCCTGTTGGGAATTGAAGAACGCGGAAGCTAGTTACTCTCGGCAACTATCTGCGACCGGAAACCTGCAGAATCTAACGGGCCTCGAAACGGAGATGTCGTGAAACGAAAAGCACTGTGCCTCACAGCAGGAGCCCTCTTCGTCGCCTTTGTAACCCGATCACTCGGTTCACTGGCCGTGGCTCAGCCTTTCGGCGTTCCGTACGGGCATCGCCGGATCTACTAAGGAACCTGATCTACTCCCTTTCCAGTTCGACACCCACTCAGCTAAGCATCAACGAAAAAGCCCCCGATCTCACCGCTAAACGCGATGAGATCGGCGGTATTGTCATGTGGGTCAGACGATGGCGAACTTGGCACCGGCATACACCGTCGTGCCGAAGGTACTCACTCGCTGCACTTGAACCTTGACCAGATCCCCGGCAGCGAGTGAAATACCGGCGGTCACCCGCGCACGTAGGTCATAGGCGGACGTATTCGGTCCAGTCGCAACAACAGTGTCATTGACGAGTATTCCGTGCAGCCATTGCACTGTCCGATCGCACTGGCAAGACGCTGGTGACGATTGCGTTCGGATGTGCGGCCGGAACGCTGAACGCGTTGCCCGCCATCGCCGTTCCTGAGTTCGGCGTGAACACCACATCAGTCCATCCGTCGGTACCATCAGACCGCCGTGTGCCCCACTGAAAGCGGGGACGTTGAATCCATCCAGGCAGCGGCGCACTACGGAGGGAGACCGCATTGGTGCGGGCTTGGATTCCGTGGCCGACGCGTGAGCAGGACCGGCGGTGACTTACACCTGGATGGAGGTCCGTGCGCGTTGAGATCGCTGTGCCGAGTCACAATGACTGCAAGGCGTTTTGTCGGCGACATCCAGACGCACCCCTGGACGACAACGACGCGAGGCGGACTCTCCACCAACTACTCGCGCCACGGCGCCTAGCGTTGGGCGAGAGGTGCGGCTAAGCGTTAGAGCAACTCGACGCGAGCTGAGTCCGCTTCTGCGTGATCAGCGGGTCGAGAACATTCAGGTACTCCCAGATGTAGATGCCATACCAATCGGCCCCGTTCTGGTACCCCTCACGCACGATCCGGCGATTCGGAAGCCAGCCACGCTCAATCTGACGTACCCAATAGGCGCAGCGAGCGGACAGCTGAGACGGAGCGAACAACCAGTATTCCTCGGCGTCTGAAACCTTTGCAGGCTTGGGCCTTTCGAGGATCATCCAGCGTCGATTATCGCTGCCAGTCTTCATGCTGTCGCCTTCCTGGCTAGAACAGTTACGTCCAGATGCGCGTCGAGCATCTCACCCGTCAAGAATACTTCCGTTCTCGACAGCACTCCGAACCGCCTGGCCTTGAGGTATTTGTTCTTCCGCAGTGAGTCATCTCGATTGGCTGTCAGCCAGCGATACTCCGGATACTGACATGCGTGCAACTCGGCGACCTGGACGAGTCCGGCGCGGCGCGCAGTGAGGGGATGGGGACGATATAACCTAGAGTGGCGACCGGCGGGGTTGGTGTTCTGGGTGGATGATCGGCCCCGCCACTCGCCAAATGGGAGCGACTTTGTGCGCGTTGATTTCTGGAGCACTCGGCCGGTGATGTGCGGCTGGTGCGTCGACAGATCCAGGCGCGCCCCTGGACGACGTGATGCTAGTTCGTGTCGGGGGCTTTGTTGCGGATGACGTTGTTGATCAGTTCGACCCAGCCGGCGTCTATGTCGGGGGCAACTGTTTGTTCGGCGCGGGCGCGGATCTCGGCGCGCAGTTCGTCTTCTGTCATGCGGCTGTCGGTTCGTCTTGTTGGCAGAGGACGTGAATCGGTGTGGGGTAGCCGGTTACGAGGGCAGCGGCAATGAGAAGTTTCTCATCGTGATTTGCTGCGGCGATGGTGTTGGTGTTCACAGGCCTTTATTACCAGATCTAAGCATTTCGCTAGATTCAGGTCTGGCTAGCGAGGTGGGTTCGGCTCGTTCGCTGATTGCATCTTCGGTCGACGGTGTGGTGAATATGCGGTTGACGAGGGCGTCGCGTAGTTCATCGCGTTCATTCAGGGCGGCGTCGAGCGCATCGAGGACGTCGACCAGCACGTCGTCGCCGTAGCTCTGCGCGTTCTTTCGAAGATGGGCGCGTCCTTGCGGGCTGAGATCGGTCACGTGCAGCTCTCCTGGCATCGATGTCTTTACCAGTTTATTACTAGCCTTGTCTCGCGTGGCCGTTTGGTGCTTCGATGTCCGATACGCGAATGTGCGGGTGGTCGATTTCGACACTGCCCGCACAACGCGCACAGCGTATACCGTTGGCTAGATTTGGAGCATATTGAATCTACGGCGGGCCTGACGACGCGCCGACCACAGCAGGTTACAGAATGCAACGGGACTACACCTTCAACTACCCTGCCGGCAGCGAAGTAGTCAGATATCAAGCCAGACACATACAGTCCTATGAGCAGCTACTTGTCAACAACTCAAATTGTGATCTTGCCTTCAATCACAGCCTCCATGAGCTCGGAACTGGATAGTTACAATCCACGCGTGCACCCGTAGCTGGACAGCCCAGGCCGCCGCCACGCTGGCATCCCGATCATCATCACAATCCATTCGGTGGTGGGATGAGTGAACCTCGGCTTCGGATAGTTCGACCACACAGAATCCCGGTTGTTAGCAAGTCGACTTGCTAAGAACCGGGATTTCTCATGCACCGACTCCTGCGGATCAGGCAGGCAATCGCCTCTATTCGACCGTTGTGGCCACTTGTTGAGCTGTTAGCTCTCCAGCCTGTTCACATGCTCACGTCTTCACTACATGGCAAGTTAACAATTCGATACGCTTAGACGATAGAAACCACTGGTAAGAGCTGGTTTTCCATCAAATTAGTGGAGTCAGATGACCAAGACTATTGCGTTCGCCAATCAGAAAGGCGGAGTCGGGAAAACAACCACAACCGTGAACATCGCACGCGCGGCGATCACCGATCACGGACTCAAGGTTCTCGTGGTCGATGCTGACCCGCAGGGCAACGCAACCAAGGTCCTGGCACCCAAACATCAAGGTCCCCTCGATTGTTCACTCGCCACGGTCCTGAACAAGTCGAATAGCTCACCGATGTCCGACGCGATACGGGTTTCCGAGTGGGCAAACCTGGATGTCGTCCCAGCCGGCGGCGACGATCTTGCCGATGCAGCGCAAAGCCTGGTCACCATGAAGGCTGGCAGGGAGAGCCGGCTGAAGAAGGCAATCGCGGACATCTCCGATCGGTACGACCTCATTCTGATCGATTGCCCTCCGAGCCTGGACCAGTTGCCTATCAACGCATTCACTGCAGCAGACGCCATAGTGGTAGTCGCAGAACTCGGCCAGTTCGCCCTCGACGGCTTGGATCGCCTCCTCGACACCGTCGAGATAATCCAGGAGTACACGAATCCCAAGCTCACGATTGCGGCCGCCATCGTGAACGGGGTGCAGAAGACAAAGCGGATGGATCACTGGATGAGCGAACTGCAGGGTGCACTGATAAACCTTCCGGCACCCGTGTCTCTTCTCTCCCCACCTGTTCAACGGGCAAGCTTCATCGCTGAGGCTCAAGAGTCCGGCCGAGGTCTGGATACATGGGGCACAGTCAAAGCGAGAGTTCTTCACCAGACATACGCCGACTATCTGACCTCGATCCTGCATTCAATCGATAACGGGGAGAACCGAAATGCCGCCGAAGTATGAACCGCAAGCAAGTACATTGAGCTCTCGCCGACGGAGCGCGCATCCGGCAATTCCCGCGGAGAACCGCGAAGCGATTACCCTCAACTCCACCGATTCCGCTCTCAGCCTGACCGACGACCCCGATGCCCAAACTGTCCAGGTATCGGCCCGAGTGACGAAAGCCCGTCGTGCAGCCTTCAAGGCGAAGCTCGCTCAACTGGGGACGACGATGGACGCCGAGTTCAACAGGTGCATCGATGAAGTGCTGGCAAGGTAACAAGCTAGCAAGGGCCCAACTTCACTTGAAGACCAATTAGCTTGCCCCAAAATGGGTTACCGGGAAAGTCACTCGGCAGCGAAAGTAGCCTCGCGAACCTGCGGGCGCCCCGGACTCTCGTAAAGTCCGGGGCGAACGATGCGCATTTCGGCGGAGCCAATGGAAGTTCCCCAACGAATTGCGCCAACCGTCCAGCGGGTCGGTACCAATAGACTCGCTAAGAAGAAGCTAGCCGGGGAAGACTTGGAGTAACAATCAGGATCGACTCATTCCGGTTGCACCCCATGCCTTCTCAATATCTCCGCGAACGGATCCCCAGGCTTGGCCTTCCGCTTGGCCTTCGCCGGCCCGAGACGATCGAGGTAGATGACGATTGCATCGGAAACGCCACGGTCTGTCGTGTCTGCCGGGCCGACCACCGAATAGGCATCTGCGATCGCGGCGCTGGTTCCACCCCAATCTCGGACCGTCTGAGCACAATCGAACTCGATCCTATCCAAACCCTGATCTCCCGCGGCGACCATCTTGGCGAGGAGGAACCGGACCACTCTGGCCGTCATGGCGCGATCAACATCCGAGGGCCGCAGTCGCTTCAGTGATTTGTAGATTGCGAGGAAGTCATCGTTGCCGCTCTCCTCGACGACCTCGAGAACTGCTTCATTCAGTTCACCACTCAATCTGTTTCGAATCGTGCGCGTCCGACCGTGGATGGTTCGCTTGTCTTCGTCGGTCAGGTACATGTTGGACTCCTCGCTACTCGGATCGTCGGCGTGTACGGGAAACGGATTTCTCGCGCGCGCGGGGGACGAAGTCAAGCTATACGGCAGCCCGGACAGATCTCTCTGAAAGCTATTGCAGTGCTTGACATATAGATGATTCATCGATAGGCGATGATCTCTTGCGCCCCTAGATCGCGTTGACGCGCCGACCTGGAATCGGCGACGTCTCGTCTAGAAGACTTCGAGATCAGGCGTCAGAACGCCATTCAGGGCGTCCGCTGTCGCCAGCCCGATCACTTCGCCAGATTCCGATACAACGTACTGCGCGCCACGTTGAGAACCTCAGCTATCTCCCCCATGGGAACTCCCTCGCCTCGCATCTTGATCGCCAGACGTCGCTTCGCCACAGATAGCGCGGCTGGACGTCCACCGATGCGACCGCGATCGCGGGCCGCAGCCAACCCAGCCATGGTTCTTTCTTTGATGAGACTGCGTTCGAATTCAGCGAGAGCCCCGAAGATGTGAAAGATCAACGTGCCTCCCGACGTTGAAGTGTCGATCGACTCAGTCAGTGACTTGAACGAGACTCCACGACTTTTCAGTTGCTCGACAGTATCTATCAGATGAGGGAGCGAACGACCGAGCCGATCGAGCCGCCAAACCACCAGGGTGTCTCCTTCCCTGAGCGTATCCAAAAGCTTGGCCAATTCTGGCCTGTCAGATCTCGCCCCTGAAGCCGTGTCGGTCCAGACCCTGAAACAACCGGCGGCGCTGAGAGCGTCCTCCTGCAGATCGGCATTCTGTTCCGAGGTTGACACCCGCGCATACCCCAACAAAGCGCTCACGCGATGCCTCTGTCCCAGAACTCAACCGATGCACTATGTTTCGAGACAGTGCGAATGAGACGGGTTTTTGAGACTCCAAACTCGCTAGTGAGCGAGCTACCCAAACCATCTGTAGATCGAGTCTCTGAATCGTTCGTTTTCGAGATGCCCATTCCGGAGCTCCCTTTCTCTTGATGACCGCTGACTGGTTTGCATTGCATGGATTGTGCGTGCGCGTGCGTCATGCATCGAACAAAATCACCGAAACCCCTTCCACACTCAGACGAAAACCGGGGAATCAATTGCAGCACAGTTTGTTTGAGCCTAACCTAGTCGGAACCCAGCGCGCGCGTTGCGAACCATCCGATTCACGCTATCGTTGACGTCGCGTACTCGTCCCGGATGGATGGTGTGCAGGCCCCGCCGAAGCAAGTGAGGTTCACCCCGGATGGTGGACACCGAGATAGCGGGACCGAGGGTTCCGCT
>NZ_CAIJDS010000045.1:0-64239 GCF_903819475.1 Rhodococcus sp. UFZ-B548 | reverse complement strand
CTTTTACGCTTTGAGCTGGATATTCATGACTCAGAACAGCACGGGATCCAGATAAGTCGGCCTCGGGCCCTTGCTCGGCTGCTTGCATGAGTCGCTGCCCAGCGATGTGGAAACTCCGCCGGTAGGCCTGGGACAGGACGATGTCGGCGTAGTGCACTGCGGACACGGCTGGTGCGTCGGCCGTGACGACGTTTGCCAATGCGCGGCGCAGTGGAGCGTCCTTCTGCCCACCTCCCCCGGCTCGGTGCATCACAGCTGCGACCGAAGCCGGGTCGTGCGGTTGACCATCGGTGACCAGCGCGGCGATGAGGGTGAACAGTTCGGCGTAGGCCGGTTCCGTGAAGTCTCCAGGCATCAACGCCTCGGTGACGCGCGCGTCTGCGGCGGGGTCTGTGCTCCACATTAGGGCGCACAGCGTCAGAGATTCGGGATCGGTGCGCGGATGCAGGCTGATGACATCGGCGACGGGATCGGGCACCAAGTCGACGCCGTACGGCGTTTGATCGTCACCGGCGACGGCTCTCAACACGGTCATACCTCCCCGCCTTGCCCGCTGATGATCTGGCTGGTGTTCGCCACACGTGCCATAACAGTGCCCCTTCGTGATGCAAGCGGTCCGCTGCCTGCGGACTCGGTGCTCTCTCGCGATGTTCCGACCAGTATTGCGCTGAAGATGGAAAGACCGCACCGCGCCGATGAAGGCAGGGTGCGGTCTTGATCGTCGGTCTCAGCAGTTGGTGGCGATCAGAACCTCGCCACGGTGGTCGAGAACCACCAGTTCTGCGGCGATCGCCGCTTCGATCAAAGCTTCACTGAGACCGACTGCGAACGCGATCGCACATGCCGCTGCGGCCTCCTCGACCGTACCGAACACCTTCACAAAATGGGACTGCTCGATCATGCCGACACTGGGCACGGTGGCGATCAGGTGGATTGCTCCGGCGAACTCGTCGTCCGGGCCCACTCCGATCAGCGCGCGCACGTGGGTGCGCTTCTCGCCCTCGACATCAACGGCGATGGCCGCTTCGTCGGCGACGAACAACGCCGTGGGCAAGCCGGTGAGGTTTGCCAGGTCAGAACAGAGTGTGTCCGGGCGGGGGCTGTTGCGGCGGCGGCCGGGCAGAGTCGGTTGCACGGTGATCTTCACGGTCTTCTCCATCGATGGGTGTCGGGTCGAGTCGACGCCGCTCCCGCCGTTGGCTCCGCCAATCGCTGCATGCTCACCGCAGTCGGCGCGAGCCATGCCTAAAAGAAGAACCCGGACCCTGCCCTATCGAGGCCGAGTGCGGGTTCTGGCGCATTACTGCGTGCATTACGACATGCATCACAATGCGCAGTACGAACAGCGTTAATTTGAGGAGGGTCGCAAACAAGAGTGGTCGGAAATCGGAGGTGGCTGACGCGTTGTCATGCGCCCTAGCCTCGGTCGATCGATGCACGGCGGCCGCCGGATCGGCCACCCTTCCCCACACCGTTGCGAGCGTCACGATGCCGATTGCGGTGCGGCCGAGCCGCATTGGACTGCCGAAGTTCGAGTCGACGCCGCAGAACCTCGGGAGCTGCCGGCAACGATGTGGTCCCGGTGGTGAGTCGAGAGTTCTGCATGATGTGTCTCCTCAAGGAAGGCCGGTCATTGTCCTGTCTCTGCCGCAGTCGGCTCCGTCGATCGCAGGGCTGGCTCGCTCAACGACCGTCAGGTGCGTCGTGATCCTGCGAGGAGTTCACCACGTCGTCAGTGCGGCGGATCCCCGAGAACGTTGCCGTACCAGTGTTCAGGTCCACGGTCAGGTGATCCGTAACCTCGGAGTCATCGTGGTGGTGGATGTGGTGACTGTGTCCGGCCTCGGTCACCTGGTCGAGGTTGTGGGTTGCGCCGAGGCCGGTCCCCAGGCTTCCGTCTCCGCCTGATTCGGTCATGATGTGTCGCCTTTCTGGGGAGTTGTGTAGGGCTGCGTTCCACGCAGTGCAGGTGCAACCTTGATCGCTCGAACGGTAAACGACGACCGACTGCGATCGTGCCAGACGCCGCCGGGCGCAGTCCGGTGATCTAGTTCGTACTCGGCGGCGAACCGGGATCCGTAGGCATCCGACACCAGGTTGTCGCCCTCGTGGATGCCGTACTCGGTGTTGGTCACCGCGCCTTCACCAGCTCGGCTCTGGCGACGACGAGCAGCTTTCTCGCGGCGGCGACTGTGAAGTCCTCCATGCTCGGATGGATTTGATGGAGAACCAAGAGTTCGTCGAACAACGCAAGGAACGCGTCCCGCTTCAGATCGGTCAAGCGATGCTCGTTCAGAACCATGCTCTGGCCGCGGTACTCCGAACCGCCGACTGCGTTTTCGTCGGAGGTGTCCAGAGTGTAGGACGCGAGCAATTCCTGATCTGCGGCCAGATCGAGCGCAATGATCGGTCGGCCGACAACACAGATCAGTCTCACTTCGATCGAGGCTCTGTCGTCGACGTAGGTCGAGATCTTTCGGGTGAGGTACTTGGTAGAGCTTGGAGTAGCCGACATCGGAGGCTCCGTTCATGGGAGATGTTGGGTGGGGCGTGTCTGTTGCTTCGGCCGCCGGAGCTCCGCTCTCGGATCACTGTCGTGCACTCACCACGTCACAGCACCCACTCCCCGGCGGCGTTGTCGAAGTAGGCGACCGGGGCATGCCACGGAGGCGTCTGCCCTACCGCGGCAACGATGTGCATGGGGTCAGTTTTCTCAGCACCCCGCAGACCGTAGTTCCACGGCGAGCCCCGATCGCTGGTCCCCAGTGCGAAGCTCAACGACAGGTCATCACTGGTGTCACAGTGACGTTTCTCGGCCATGTCTGCGTATGCGTAGTTGTGGGCGGTGAATCGGTAGCTGACCGCTGCAGGGATGTCTGGAAGCGCCTGTTCTGAGGCACTGTGGAAGCCGTACCTGTTGATCTGTTGCGTCACGCTCCACCCGAGCTTCGCTGCTGCGATCGCCATCTCGACGTGGTCGCCCGGGATGGCGACTTGAGAACCGGCGGATTGAACGTCGCGTGGTGCTCCGATCCAGGCTGCGATCTCGTCGGCGTTCCAGTACCGCGGTTCACCGCCGAGCGGATCGGTCCCGAGATAGGCAGTCGGTTCAGGACTGTTCACCTGGGCGCAGACGAGAAGGATCGAAGGGTCGTCGTCGATCGCATTCGGCGGTGTGGTGGCGAACTTCAGCTCCGGTGCGACCTTGGTCATGTACAGAAACCAGCCGATCGGGGCATAGAAGTCGTAGCCCATACCCTCGAATACGAGGCTGACGTCGTCGATGTTTCCACCAGCCAGAGCGGCCGTCATAAGCTCGACCAGTTCAGCTGGCATGTCTCTGTTGATGGTCATTGAGATGCAGTCCTCTCGATGTGTTGCGCTTCAGTACTGTTGCCGCCGTGCCGAGTTCGGCCCAGCGTTCGTCGAAACGTGCTCTTTCTTTGTTGGGAGCCAACGCTGGTGCGACAACGAAAAACCGCTCGAGTGTGGGGAACACGGAGCCGCGTTGGCGTTGGTAGAGACGCATGATTCCGTCCTCACCGACGACGGTTGTGGTGAGCCCCGTCGCAGCACCCTCCGCTGCGAGGTGATCGAGATGCGATTGGAGCACGTCGCGAGTTCCCCTGCTGCGAACTCGAATCGAACGCTCGACATTGCCGGACACCAAGCTGTCGCCCTTCCGTGCCGAGATGATGCGGCGTACGTCGTAGATGGCGTGCGTCTGCTCCCTCAGGAGCTCGTCGAACGCCTCCAGGACATGAACCGTGTTCTCGCTTCGGACGAGGTCGATCAGCCGCTTACCGCCGATCAGGCCCTGCTTGGGGTTGAGTGTGAGGGCGAGGTGCTCCATGAGCAAGGCGTGGGCGGCCGTCACCGGTTCGGTGGAGTACCGCTCCAACATGTACGCGCGGCCCGCTTTGCTGCCAAAACTGAAGGGACAGAACGTGCATGCCGACTTTCCGACGCTTGTCCCGATCACGGAAGTTGTGTATTCGATGGCGTCGTTGCGGAACCAGCCCCACTCGATCAGCGGGTACTCCCCCGTTCGCAGCGTTGTGTTGTAGTTCTGGTCCTTGAGTGCGCGTCGGCCCTCGCCGGCCTCGAAGCCGATCACGTGCCGGTATGGCTGTCCGCGGGTGATTGCAGCGATGACCGGATCCAGAACGTCCCCCTTCGCGTGTACGGAGCACATTCGTGCGCCGCCGCTTTGAGGAATCGTGCCCGCTTCGGTCATCTCGTCCCAGAGTGTGTACGAGCCGTCGAGATGCAGCGTAGTCGGAACGCGGGAGTCGTCGAGGATGACGACGCCGTCACCTGCCTTGGTGACGTGCCGACGCGAGCGCGCGGCCTGGATGAAGCGGACGCCAGCGGCTGCCATTCGCGGCAGGATCAGGGTCTCGACTGCGGTTCGAGTGCTCTCCCACTCGTTGCCGGTCATCGCCGTGATGACGGCGAGATCCGACAGATCGAAGTCCCGAGAGGATGAATCCTCGAGCCAGCGCAGAAGAACTGCGGTGCTATCGGCGCCAAGTCCGAAGCTCATGACGACCTTTGGAGTAGGTTCGGCGGCGTTCAGATTCATGAATTTCGAGGTCGTCACGGGGCTGTCTCCGGTCTGTGGGATGAATGCTTCAACCGCAGTCCGGCGGTGGCTACGCCAGCGAATATCACTATGTCGAGCGGTGCGAGGTTGCCTCGGTCGTGGGTCGTTAGCAGCAACGTCGGTAAGCCATTTTGCGTTAAGCAACCTTCTGACCTGCGGAAACATTGCTGAAAACGTCACTGTAGATGTTAGACTTTGTAGTGACACTGACAGTCGAACAGCAGGTACGTCTCACGTTACTTGGTGGCGTACTGCGAATTGCAGTCTGTGCAGTAGCGCGGGTGTCACTGCGTACCTCACAGACCGCCGTACTTGTTGCGGTAATGCACGTAGTAATGCATGAAGTAATGCGGTGCGCAGTGTCACACTCACCGCGTGCATTACTACGTCCAGTATTGTGGTCATTGAGTGACTTGTTAGGGTGTACGTCAGGACACACACTGCTAACTGTTGTGGTGACGGCGGTGCCGCAGGTACCACTGCACCGAGTACGACATGACGCAACACAGCCGCCAATACACGCCGTAGCGAACGCAATACGACACACACTGGGTGAGGCGTCGTAACATTCAGTAATACACACCGCACTCCGCCGAGCAACGCAAGCACTAAGGAACAGAGTGCGGTTGCTGGTACTGCATGCAGTGCGCGACCAAGTAATGACGACAGGAGAGCCTGTAGTGAGTGAAGCAGTAGCAGACGCATTGACCCGGGTAGTCACATTCGCGAACGGCAAGGGGGGTGCAGGCAAGACCTCCACGGCCGTCAACGTCGCCGGCCTCGCAGCGGCCGGCGGCTGGCGGACCCTGCTGATCGACCTCGACCCGCAGGGCAACGCAGGGCACGATCTCGGCTACTACTGGGACGGACGAGGCGACTCCGGTCAACTTCTATGCAACGCGCTCGGTACCGGCTCCGCGCTCACACCTGTCGTAGCCGACATTCGCCCCGGCCTCGACGTCATCAGCGGCGGCGAAGCGTTGGACGATCTGGAGTCCATCATCACTGGCCGCGCGCAACGATCGCGGCCGTTTCGATCCATGCTCGCCGAGGCGCTGGCACCCATAGCCCCCGATTACGACCTGATAGTGCTGGACACTCCACCTACTAGGCCGAATCTGCTGCAGCTCGCCCTGTGCGCAACACGATGGATCGTGGTGCCCACCCGCGCAGACCGCGCAAGCATCGAAGGCCTGCGCGTACTCGCTCATCAGATCGAGACCGCACGCGATGTCAATCCAGCAGTGGAACTCCTCGGTGCCGTGTTGTTCGATGTCTCGACCTCGGCAAAAGTTGTTCGACGCAACGCATCTGCCGACATCGAGTCGGCGCTCAACGGTGCGGCCCCCCTCTTGGAGTCGATCATCAGACACGGAGAGAGTTCGGCCGTCAACGCACGCGAAAGGGGAGTGCTGGTGCACGAACTTGCAGAAAAAGCCGAGTCCGCAGAACCGTTCTGGAAGGCGCTACGAGAGGGCCGTAAGCCCGACCGGATACCGGGTAGCGCCTCGGCGCTCGCCGAGGACTACCTCATGCTCTGCCAGGAGGTTCTGGAGCGAATTCAGACCGCCGAGCAAGCTGCTGAGGTGCTGGCATGAGCGAACGTCCAGGTTTCCCTCCGGTCGACGGTCTCGCGAAGCGGACCGGCTCGATTCCCCCACCTCCACCGCGGCCGGCGCGGGCTGTGCCTTCACCTGTAGCGAAGGCCCCCACTGCGCAGCCGGTACGCACAGCACCCGCCGCGGCGAAGAAAGCCCGAACGGCGGCCCCGGCTGACACGACGGAGCGCGCCGAAACGGCGCCTGTGACCTTGTCCCTGCCAACCGCACTGGCAGAGGCGACGACGACCTTCGCGAAGAAGAACTCGGTCTCGTACCCCGATCTCGTTATGGACGCGATCGTGGCGTCGCACGAAGAGCTGCCTGCGCTCATTGCTCAGGCCAACAACAAGGCCGAATCCGATGGGCTGTTCGTGCGCACGCACCGTAGTGCCGCCGGGCCGAGGTCGACGAGGTCCTTTCGGATGCGGCGGGACAACCTCGAGGTGATCGATCAGCTTGCAGAGAAGGTCGAAGCCGAGTCCCGATCACAGCTGTGCAGGGTGGCGCTGGAACGGTTCCTCGAGTCCAGCTCCAACTGACATCTCGGTTGCGGCGGGAGTGCGGCCGGGGCCTCTCAGATATAGGGACGCCCCGGTCACTCCATCGCCTCGGCCGACGCGCCGCGAAGATGCCACGAAGACGCCGCGGTACGACCGCGCCGCGTCCGCTATATATCCGCGCAGGGTCCGCGCATTGCCGCCAAGAGAGACATTTCGCGTCCTGGCATATATAGTTGCCATAGTTCTGACATAGAACGGATATACAGCGGACATAGGATGGACTGGCTGTGGCGGTTCGCCAGTCGGGTGTCCTCACACTGAAGTTCGTATGGCGTGACGGGCACGGAGAGGCCGAAATCGAGATGAGTCCGAAAACCAGTGACAACGAGTCGTTGTCGCCCAAGAAGCATCCATTGCGTCTGCAGTTACCTGCCGACGATGCGATCGTCGACGCCTTCATGGCCGCACAGGGAGCGCGTTTTCAGTCACAGGCGATCGTCATGTTGATCCGAATGTGGGTCAACGAGTTCGGTCCTACCAATGTCATGGAGCAGACCATGGGCGCTCTGACTACCAGCTCACTCAAGGAGCGCGTTTCGGCAACCCAGGCGACCACCGCGCAGCTTGTGACCGCGCCGAAGCAGCCCGAGGTACCCGAGCCCCGTCTCACAGCAAAACCGACACCACCACCACCGACTCGCCCAGCCTCGTCTCCGCCCACCCCTCCAACATCCGCGTCACCGAGCGACGATTTCGAAGACTTGTTTCGCAAGAGGAACAGCTAGATGAACACCGCCGCAACGGGTTTCGCACCAAGACCACTTACGACTGACACAAGAAACGGGATTACATCATGAGCAGTGACCCTCAGGCCGGACTCTTCGAGTACACCGCCGGTCTCGACATCGGCAATGGATACGTCAAGGGCGTCATCGAAGATCGCGGGAGCGACACCGCCGCGAAAGAGTCGGACGTGGCGGTCGACATCATCGACATGCCCAGCGTCGCGGCGACTCTGATCCGCCCGAACCTCCTTCAGACCCCGGACGCTGACGCACCGCAGGTGTTGGCTGGCGGCCAGGAGTGGTTCGACAACGCTGACATGGTGTTCAGCTCCAATCTGGTGCCGGACACCTATCGGCGAGTGATCGGCCGTCGCGCCCTCGCGACCAAGGCGTCGAGCGTGGATGCGTTCGACCTGGTCGGTCACAAGTCCAAGGCCGAACAGCCACTGTCGAAGGTACTGGTTTTGGGCATTCTCGCTGCGAAGGCGCTTCGTGACTATGTCGCCGTCTCCGGCATGCTTCCGAGCCCCAACAATGCGGACAGCTCAGTCACCTCACTCACTGTTCGCGCAGTACTTGCTCTCGCGCTGCCCATCAGCGAGTACGAGTCGCATCGCGGTAGCTACTCCGCAGGCTTCGTCGGCACCGCCGCCGAACCCCTCGTACACCAGGTTCGAATCAACAACTTCGTCACGCCGATCACCGTCAGCATCGTCTTCGACAACGTGCTGGTTGTACCGGAGGGGGCGAGTGCGCAGTACGCGATCAATTTCTTCGGTGAGCCACTGATGGAACGACTGCTCTCGGACGTGCGCAGCCATGGCGTGGTGCTCGAGGGTGTGGAGGCGAAGCACTTGCTGGCCGCGACGGACACCATTGGAGTCGATGTGGGGGAGGGGACCGTGAACTTCCCGGTGTTCACCGGCGGCCGCTTCAATGCAGACGCATCGCGCACTCTCACCTCGGGTTACGGAACGGTGCTCGAAAATGCCATCGAGTCGATGACGGAGAAAGGCGATGCGCACGGTTTCGCCGGCCGCAAGCAGTTGGCGGACTTCCTTCAGCTCGATGTCAACCCACTCAAGGCCAAGTTCCACGGCCGTGTCGTGGAAGAGACCGAGGTGGCGTCGGAGTTCTTCGTCCGCGAAGTGGCCATGGAGCTTTCGCGAGTCCTCGATCTGGTCGGTGCAGCAACGCAGGCGATCTACGTCTACGGCGGGGGATCGGGTCCGCTGCGCGAATTCCTGCACAAGGCACTGCTCGAGAAAGTGGTCGAGATGAACGGTGAAGACGCCGCGCCGGTGCTCTACCTCGATTCGACATATTCGCGAGGCCTCAACCGTGAAGGTCTCATCATCGCGGCACGCAACCGCGCGGCCTCTCTTGCGGAGGCAACCACGCCGCCGGCAGTCACGAAGACCTCACGCAAAGCAGCAGCCGCGAAGTAACCCGATCTCGACGTCAGGCCCGGACCTTAATGCGAGCTCCGGGCCTGACGTGCACCTCGGGTCGACGATGACGGGCGAGATCGATCTCGCGCCACCGTGAATGGTCGCCCGCGCCCACCCCTATCGCTGTGGTTCTCGGACGATCACAGCGCCCAACTCATGGGCGAGTAGGTCGAGGGCGTCCAGCATCGGATCCGTAGGCGGTGGGCCTGTCGCCATCAGAGCAGCCCATAGTTGTTCGGAATCTCGCTCACCCGGCCCGGAGGGCACCAGGGTCGGGTACTCGGGCGCGTCCATGTCGGGAGCTGCCGGCGTTGCGAACCTGTTGTCGAGCCAGAGTTGCCAGAGCAATCGTTCTGCACGGTGTCGCACGACACGGTCGGCAGCCACGATTTCGAGCCCGTGTGAGGCCGCTACGTCGTCGAGAGAGCGGGTTCCTACCCGCAAGGTCGATCCGTGTCGCTCGATCAGTCCCGCGATCGTCAGGTCGGCGATGATGTCGTATCCGTTGGAGGGTCGCAGCCGCGCACCTGCGAGAACGTCATCGATGTTCGTGGCATGCCCGGCGACGACCAGTTCGTAAGCGGTCCGGCCGCGCAGTCCGAGAACACTCCACGCTGGATGGACAGGTTCGACGCGGGCTCGCTCGATGCGCGTTCTGTTCGGTTTGTCGATCGCGGGGGTGGTCAAGGCGTATCGGTCGGCGTCGCGCCCGGCCCCACGGGCCACGAGCAACACTGGCGATCCGGGGGTGTCCCGGAGAACGCGCAGAGCAGTCCACACGGAGTCTTCTGACATCAGGCCTGCGGCGTGGGACAAACTGCGTCCTCCGACGGCCACCACGGGCACACCCTCGACCAGTTCTCCCGCCAATGCCGAGCTGTACGCCAGAGCCTGGACTACGGCGAGTAGGACAGGCCGATGTCGGGTACCAACGAATTCTCGATCGATCCACAGCTGGGCGTGTGCCAGCCAATCGCGACGAACACGGTCTTTCAGGTAGGAGCTATTGCCCCCTGTGTGCTTGTTCTTGTGCTGTGGTTCGCGGAATTGGTGGGCAATCCCAGCTGCCCACGTCAGGGCGTTGGCGACATCACGTTGCAAGGCCGTCGTGGCATGCCTGCCGTACTTGTCGAGGTACGAGTGGCGGATCCCTACCCACTCTTTGGTGGCCATGGCCGTCTCGATGTCTGCGGCGCTGCAACCCCGTAGGACTGCATGGCTGATAACGGACTGACGTGCTTCCGAGGGTGATTCCCACAGAGCTTTGAGGGGTTTGGTCAATTTCCCGGTGGCCGCGTATGTCACGACGGCCTCCGGGACGCGTGAGCTGCGGTGAAAACGAGGATCCAAGCGTCTATGCCGACCGACGCCGACAAGGCGCTCGTCCTGCGTGAGGGACGCGGCCACCGCGGCCACTGGTGTGCGGTGCCGAGTCGGAGACATGCCGCCGAGCAGCGCCATCAGACGTGCAGCAGCACCACGGTCGGATCGAGTAACGAACGTGTCGATCGCGACGTCCAGAGCGCCATCGAGACGGCGGTAGCCGCCTTCGCGAGTTGGTGAGCCCGGGGGAGTGATGCAGCCCTGAGCTGCATTGAGCATGGGATCGCAGTCGAGGGTGATCAGGCGTGCAGCGAGGAGCTTCATCAGAACTCGGACGTCGTCGACTCGCATAGGACTGTCGGTCGCCAAAGGAACCAGGACGTGGCGGCCGCCGCTTGTCGAACGATCGGTCACGACGCGTGCGCCGCACTCGTGAAGCCACTCGAGAGCGCGCTCGACGTCAGCGTCGACTTGCTCGGGCGTGTGGTGTTTGGCGTCGAAATCGAGCGCTAGCAGGGTCGTGCGGCCGCGCGCATATATCGGCACTGCGGCCGGTACCTGCGGCAGACGCTTTGTCCAGTTCTGCGCTTCGTCGTTGAACAGCCCGGTGTCGGGATTCCACAGCCGCATGGAGCGCCGCGCACGCACGAATGGTGACAGACGTCTCCATACGAGGTCGGGTGTCGACATCGACGACGCGACACGAGCATCAAATCTTGAACCTTCATCAGGGCAGGATGTACCCTGAGACCTGTCTGGCACGACAGTCCCTTTCATTGGGAAACCGCAGAATCGAGAATCGAGTTGGTACCTCGCTTCTCACCAACCTCGAAAACCCTCGTTCTTCGCTACAAGAGCGGGGGTTTTTCGATGGCTGGGGCCGACTCTGCGTGAGTTACAACCGTGGTCGGGTTCCGTCACGACCAGGCGTTCACGCCTATGCAGTCAGAGGCAAGACCTCCTGTGAATTGTTGAGCTCGCGCGCGAGGTCAGGCCGCCCGACATGAATAGCCAGCACGTCGGAGACGTACTGGCTGAAAGACGATGTGCCGGCTTCCATGCGGCCTTGCTGCAGCTTCTCAATGACCTCCTCGGGCAACCGGATGGTGGGTGCTCGACGTGAACCCTTGCTTTGTGGAGCCATCACGATTCCTTTCCTGGCGAGCTCAACGGTCAACCGCGGTGCATGCGGTCGGTGCTCATGGTGACTCAGAATCACCTAGAACAGTGCGCGACACGCGGTGCGGCATAGAATCAGCACAGTTAACACGAAGAAACGTATCAAATCATTCGAAGCTGACTCTGCATTGTGATGTGGCTCCTCGTCAGCAGGGCCATTCACCGGTAGGTTGTCGGGGTCACAAGACACGGGGGTCTTACTGACGGGTAACCGGGAAGGTGTCATGCATCTACGACGTCGGGTAGCGAAGCGAACGTCCTTGGCAACCATCATGGATTCGATACCGTTGACTCCACCCTGGACGGTTGAGGAGTTCGTCCTGTGGTTGTCGGACTTCAAGGGCAAGCCGGTCACGCTCAAGGAACGTTCGTCGATAGCGTCTCGGATCCTGACGTGCGGGACTTTGTACGTGATGGATGACGGTCTGACCATCATGTACAGCCCAGAGCACTCGAAGCGGCACCAGCGCCAACAGATTTTCCACGAAATCGCGCACATTCTCTGCGATCACCGGGGAAGCGACGTCTATGACGTTCCGGCCTCTGTCCTCACCGACGGCATCGACGAGGCGAAGGTACGGGAGATTCTTTATCGCGGATCCTTCGGCACTGCTACGGAAGCTGAGGCCGAGCTGGTGGGCACGCAGCTCGCGGTCCTCAGCCGTGGCAGCATCACCAACGACATGGACGGCAGCCTGCATCGAAGCGCGTCGCTGATCGAGTTCCCGCATAGATGACGCCGAGTGAACTACTGACCCGGGAGGCGACCAGCAGTCTTCCGGTGGCGGTGAGTTGGGCACTGATCATCTGGATCGCAGCTGTCATAACAGTCCGGCAGTTCGTCCTGGTGGACAAACGACCGGTCGACACAGCCGCGCACGCGCTCATCGGGTTTCTAGTGATCAGCGCGCTGCTACGTCAGGCTTCGGTGCAGTCCGTACTGGGAGAGTTGGGACTCTCCCTCGGAACGATAAGGGTCTTGACGCACACCTCGGCAATAGGTTCTGCGGCCTGCGTATTGGTGGTTGGCCTTCTGTGGAAGCGGAAGGAAACCATGAACTTGCGGAAGGCCATTCCGCTGTTGTCCGCGGGAGTCCTGGCATGCGGCAGCGCTCTTTACGTCATCGCGTGGCCGGCTACATCGAGCGGTCTGGCTGTCGAGGAGTTACTGTCCTGGCGAACCGGAATGTACATGGTGGTCTACAGCCTTCCGACCCCTCTAGCAGCCCTTGTGACCGGGCAAACGGCGCTTGCACATGTACGCCGGCATGTGTCGTGGAACAGGACGATGTTCGGTCTTGTGGTGCTGTTGTGCATCACTGGTAGTTTCCTCGACCACGGCACACGGATGGTGTCGGGCCTGATGCTGTCGACAGGTGTACAGAACGCGTTCACCGAAGCGCGCACACACTCCAACGACCTGTTCTTTCTTCCTGTCGTGGCGGTAATGGTGTGCATAGCAATTCCGTCGATCGTCTCCTCGATCCGCGTACGGCGGGGCCGTGACTCCGCGGCGCATCACGCTCGAACCCTCGAACCTATATGGACCAACCTCAGCGAGACCGTCAGTGAAGTCGGGGTGCCGGCGAGTCACGATATTCCGGTCGATTCGTCGTTCACCGAGTGGCGAATGCTCATCGATATCGAGGACGCCATTCATGCTCTCCTGCCCCACTTTCCCCGTGAACAGGGCGACTCGCCGCAGGATCACGCTCGCGACATCCGTATAGCGGTCCAGAGATACCAGAGCAACCAGGACCCTCTTCACCACAGACCGTTTGCACCGTCCTGGCTGAACGAAAGACCACGATTGCTCGCGGTCGCCGCGGCATGGAACGAACAAGACGAACAACCAGATTGGGATAGGACTATGACCGAAAGCAGTTCGGCTGTCACCGCTCGTCCATCGAAGAAGATGCCACACCCCCCACGTCGGGTCCCTATTCTGGGAGACATCCTCGGAATGGATTCCGAGCGACCAAATCAGCGGACGTTGGAGCAGATGGACAGGCTCGGTCCGCTGTACCGCCGTAGTTTCATCGGTGGGGCGAAGCTGACGTTCGTCGGTTCGGCAGCGTTGCTGCGCGAGGTAGCCGACGAAGCACGCTGGGAGCGGTTCGCGGGTCGGCCCATCCAGCGACTGAAGGTATTGGGCGGTGAGGGCCTGTTCACGACGGCGAACGACTCGGCCGAGTGGGCGGTGGGGCACGAAGCCCTCATGCCTGGGTTCACCAAAGAGGCGATGGTCCGCTACCACGCGGCTATGCAGTCGGTCGCTGACGAAGCCTCATCGACGTTGGCCCAGCGGTCGGAGATCGACGACGTAGCGGCGTTCATGGGAAACGTCGCACTCGAGGTCATCGGGCTCTGCGGGTTCGGGTACTCATTCGAACCCTTCACCAGAACCGATCGTCACCCATTCGCAGAAGCACTCACCCGAACCCTCGCCTACACCCAGCAGTCGGCAATTCCAGTGATCGGAGCGTTGACCGGCCGCGCCCGCGCGAAGCAAGCTGCTGCCGACAGGGAGTTCCTGCGCGCAACCGTTCGTGAGGTGGTCGAAGATCGGCAACGTTCGGGCGAACGGAAGCCTGATCTTCTCGACCTCATGCTGCACAGCGACGGAACGCCGATGGACAGCACGCTGATCGCCGATCAAGTCATCACTTTTCTGGTTGCCGGCCACGAAACGACTGGAAATGTTCTCGCGTTCGCTGCGCACTACATTGCTCAGGATCGGGAGATCTCCCGGCGGATACGCGAAGAAGTCTCTGCCGTCTCCGGCGGTGGGTCGATCGCCCACGGCGACGTGAGCAAGTTGCGATACACGCGCGCTGTCGTCTCGGAGGCCTTGAGGCTATGGCCGACCGCTCCGGGATTCTTCCGAGCAGCTCGGGTCGACACAACGCTGGGCGGCTACGCGATCGAGAAGGGGGAGTGGGTATTCACCTTGCTGCTGGGCGTACATCGCGATGCGAGCGTGTGGGGTGACAACGCTGACGAGTTCGACCCCGAACGCTTCATGGGTCGAGCCCCCGATGCGAGCCAATACAAGCCCTTCGGTACGGGGCCACGAGCCTGCATCGGACGGGCTTTCGCTCTTCACGAGGCAGTGCTCGTGATCGCCACACTTGTCCAGGCACTCGACTTCGAGACCGACTCCAGTTCGCTCGACGTCGAGGAAAACCTGACCCTGCGTCCACGCGGACTACGAATGCGCTTCAACCGTCATGAGCACGCTCACGCAGCCGGCAGCGCCTGAACTTCCGCGATAAGGGCCTCGAACTCGACTCGCGTGAGTCCGTTCGCACGAGCTGCGAAGTAGTCGAGGCCCTTATCGCGGACGATGATCCACAGCCTCAGTCGCTGGTCGATATCGATGTCTCGACCGGAGGTTTCGGTCAGGTATGCCTGGTCGACGCCGAAGAACGCGCAGAGGGCATTCCGAAGCTGTTGGTCGACCTCGTTTTGCGAGATCGAGCCCTTACGCATCTCCGACAGGTAGTCGGGATCGATCTGTCGGTCGAGCTTCTGACCGAGCACCACAGCCACCGACTGCACATCGACCTGGGGCTCGCCTCGGCGATGGTAGAAATCGAAAAGCCTGTTCACCTTGTGAGCCAGGCTGATCTTGAGGTAGTCCATCAGTACTCCGATCTGATCGCGTTCCAACGCTGCTCGTAAGTGTGTACCCGGTCCGGCGACAAGTCGTCGGCCCTGCCTAGTAACCATTGCAGGTAACTGAGTTCGGTTTCGTCCTCGGCGGTAGCCGGTGTCGACGCCCGACTCAGATAGTCCTTCAGGAACATGTCGATCATAAAGTCGTTTTGCAGGTCGTCACCGCCGCACAGCCGCGTCTCGACCTGGACGATGATCCATGCTCGCATGACTCGATCCACATGCAGATCGAGTTCGGCCGATGCATCCTTCAATTCAGCCGACGCGGTCTTTGAGCTCGCGATTCGCTCGATTCTTTGGGCTGCCGTGAGCAGATCCCCCACTGTCCGCATCGACACTGTGACGGAGTCAGGGTTCGGTCCACGTGATTGCGACGGTCGATGTCTGTTGCGGACCTCTTCGAGCGCCTCGGGCTCCTGGCCGTCGAAAGCGCGAGCTGCGGACCCCGATTTCCATTTGAGAACTTCGTCGAGCTTCGTGAAGGTCGCGAAGTGGGGTCGGTTCGTCGTCCCCTGCTCGATGTTGCTGACCGTCACCTGGCTCGGGCCGCCGCTTGCTGCCACGTCATCGAGTGATAGGCCCAGTTCGCGCCGCCGCTTGTTGACGATGGCCCCGAAGCGGGCCATATCAGGTCTACTCACGCAGGTCACCTTAGTTGTGACCACGGGGAGAACTGACGACCGGACCGTCAAGTCCGATAATCCGGGTCGGTTGGTGGATGATTTCTGGAACTTTCTATGTGTCTACTGAATCGCATCGCTGCAGAACTGCAGCTCCGGCCGGTTGAAACTATGGCAACTCTATGTCTATTCTGAGGGTGAGCAGGTTCACCGGGCAGCGTCGCCCGGGAAACATCCTGTGCAGCGTCAAACAGACGCACACCCTCAGCGCCCCACCGTTCGATTTGAGGTCTTCGACGGCACTGAGGTCGCTCTTTCGCGATCCAACGACCAATTACCGATCTAGGCGAAGACGGGCTGCAACCCGCTCATGCCGCAAGACGAACTGCACTCGGTTCGGAGGACGACCATGACATCTTCTTATCCAGGCACAGTGTTACATCGCGATTCCGACCGTAAACCCCTGCTGTGCCAGACGGTGAACATTTCGGTCCCTGGTTTTGCTGTCTGTTCGTTGCGTGAGGGCACGCACGATGTGCATCAACTTCGGTGCGAGGCGACCGGCGAGCTCCTCGGTGAATGGACCGACGCGGACACGACGTTCCGCGAGCCCACCAACGAAATTCAGCGCTATATCGAGTTCAGCAGCACACCGATGCATGAGATCGGCGACGTCGCCTGATTCCCCAATCTCGACTGGTGTCACCCAGTGACCCCGGTCGTGAGTTGCAGGACCCCCTACTTCCTGCAACTCGACGATGGACCGGCGCGAGGATCGCACAGTGACGCTTCACTCATCATGTGCCGAACTGCGCGATCCCGCCGGGACATCAACCATTCCCTGAAAGCCGAACTGATAGAGAGGAATTCACCCCATGCTTTGGATCTTCACGCAGGATTGGTTCTGGCGCACCATCTTCGGGTTCTGAGAATCGAAAGCGATGCGCCCGCCGGGTCGGCGGGCGCATCGCACAGATACTGCACAACCGGCAACATGTCTCCGCCCGTCAAGGGTCGAGACATGTTGCCGAACTCGTTTCGGCAGCGGTCGCAGAGTTGGCTTTAGCTGCTCCGCACTGAGCCCGCCATACGCGCCTGCAGCTCCTCCAGGTCGGCGGCGAGCGCAGTGATGTGTTCGGCGTCCGCGACTGGGTCCAGGACCGAGATGTTCGCACGCAGGTTTCGCACCTGAACGGACCGCTCGGCGGCCATGCGGTCGGTGTCGGAGATGTCCGCTGCATGGGTCACACGCAGCACCGTAGCGTTCCGCATCGGCTCGATCGTTCCGCGGAGATCGGCCGCGAGCTGCTCGGCGATGCGGTGTGCATCCTCGGGGGAGTATGCGCCGACCTCGGTGTGCGAGTTGGGGATCGGGCCGGGCCGGGTGGAGTACACCTCCACATCGAGAACCTCGACAACGGTAGGACCATCGACCGCCGAATCGGGTAGCGGCGGTGACGCTTCGACGATGGCGGCTACTGCGGCGGTGACAACTTGGGGTGCGGAAATGACGGTGCCCAGTACACCGTTCTTGTATGCAGGCAGTGCCGTCAGCGCTGCCGCGAGTTCGCCAGGAGTGCCGATGAAGTCGACATCACGGTGTGAGCTGCCTGGGAGATGTGATGGCGGCTCGTTCGAGACTGAAGCTCGGTATGACCCGAGCGTTGGCGACACTGAGTGTCATGACGGTCGTCGCCGCGGGAAGTGCTGTTACGGGCCTCCAGACGGCAGCAGCCCAGACCCTCGGCGAGGGATGCACGGAATACATGGCCTACATGGTTCCTGGCACGACCGAAACGACCATCGATGCGGATCCGAGCAAGCCGGCTGGGATGCTGGCCAAGGTCGGGACGAAGCTCGAGCAGAAATTCGGCCAGAAGATCACCGTCGTCTACGTCAACTACTCTGCGAGTGCGTTCGACAAGGGCATGACGTACGAGGCCAGCGAAAGCAACGGCGTGCAGGCGACCGCTGGACTGATGGCGAAGTGCCCGACGTCGAAGATCGTCCTCGCAGGCTACAGCCAAGGCGCGCAGGTCGCCGGTGACGTCGCCTGGCACATCGGCCAGGGCCAAGGGCCGGTGCCGGCTGCCTCGGTTCGCGGTGTGGCACTTCTCGCAGATCCCAAGCGCGGATCCGAGAAGTTGGTCGGAGTGAAGCTGGCGGGCAAAGGTGTTGCTGGAGAACGCCCGGGCGGCTACGGCTCCCTCGAAGGACGCATCAAATGGGTGTGCGACGAGGACGACATGTACTGCAACACCGACTCGTCGAACCCGTTCGTCGGGATCATGGGCAAGGCGGTCACCGGGGCGACCGACGAAACTGTTCCTCCACTCGACGGAACTGTCGGGCCGAGTGCTGGTGGCTTCGAAAACCTGGTCTCGGACTTCGGCGACACAGATCTGACAGCGGTGGCGGACAAGGCATCCGAGCTGAAGAACCGGACAGAGGCGCTCACCCGTGAGGGTGCAGGTCTGCCAAGCAAGGCACAGCTCGACAAGATCGGACAGCTGGCGGGGAGCCTGAACAACACGTACAGCTCCACGGCGGACATCAAGAACTTCGCCGACACCAGCGGCACCCGTGAGTTGCTCGGGGCAGAGAAGACGGGCACACCCGGCGCTCAGACCGCGGACGTGCTCTCCACTCTCGACGGGGTCGATCTCGGTGGTCTGATCTCGAACACGGCGTCCATTGCGGAAACGGTGGCCGGACTGACGTCGGGTGACACCAGCACTACCAACCTCGCCGGCGGCGGAGAGGCTCTCAAGTCTCTGGCGACGATGGGTCTGAACGTGGCCTCGCAGGGTGAGGCCCTGAGCAGCATGGACCGGTCCAACCTGACTGCCGCCACGGGAGTACTCGGTGAGCTCAAGATCTCGACAGTGGTCGACACGGCGATGATGACGCTCACCACGGTGCTGTCGACCGATTTCGCGGCCATCGCCGCGAAGGTCAATCAGCTCGGGACCCAGCTCGCAGCGATGGACGCCAAGGGTGCACACGCCAGCGCCGGCGACCTGAACAACATGCTCGCACCTTGGGTCGATCTTGCCGCTGCCGGTAACACCAATGTCATGCCTATGGCTGCGAGCATGATCGAACTGATTCCGGATCCGTCCGGTGGTACCAAGATCGCCGCCGAGGTGATGCGCATCCTCGCGAAGGTCGATGTCAAGAGGCTGGCCGACAATGTCGGTCAGGCCCAAGAGGTGGCATGGTCTGTTGTGGAAGGTAACGCGGCCGAGGCGGTCAAATTGGTGCCGATCGGCATAGACATTGGCATGGTCGGCCTGCAGTCGGTGCTCGGTGGAGTGATGGGCACTCCAGTTGAGAAGACCGGCACCAGCGCGGTCAGCGCCGGCGGGGGCGATCTGGTCTCGATGACATCTCAGCTCGTCAACAGCGTCGGTGGAGCAGGCGGTATCGACACCATCGGCAAGTTCGCGGGAGACATGATGGACTTCGGTTCGTTCATCGCCAGCGGCGTCCATACAAGCGCGTACACGTCGAAGACGTTGGTGGGCAACCTGAATTCGGTCGATTACATGGCCGAGTACTTCATAGTTCAGCTCGGCGGCAAGTCCGACACGAAGACGACGACCACCCCGAGGACGACTGCACCGGCCACCACTACATCGGGCAGCAGCGGCCGATGACGGTGACACTCGGGTAATCGATACAGCAGAAAGCAACACCCCGTCCGGCTCACGCGAGCCGGGCGGGGTGTTGTCGTATGTCCATCTTTCTCTCTTGACCCCAGCAGGGGACCCGTCAGAAAGGAGGCTCTTCGTCCGAGCCGCCGCCGAAGGATCCGCCGGCAGGCGCATTGCTCCAGGGATCGTCATTCGCACCACCGCTGCCGCCCGAGCCGGTGCCGCCACTGCTCCCGCCGCTTCGGTAGGCACCGCCTCCACCCCCGCCGCCACGAGATGCCTTGTTGACCTTCGCGGTTGCGTATCGGAGAGAAGGCCCGATCTCATCGACTTCGAGTTCGACGACAGTTCGCTTCTCACCCTCACGTGTCTCGTACGAGCGCTGCTTGAGTCGACCGGACACAACAACCCGCGCACCCTTGGTGAGGGACTCGGCGACGTTCTCGGCGGCCTCACGCCAGATGCTGCAGCGCATGAATAGCGCATCCCCGTCTTTCCACTCGCTGGTCTGACGGTCGAAGGTGCGGGGCGTCGACGCCACAGTGAAGTTGGCGACCGCGGCCCCGGCCGGAGTGAACCGGAGTTCTGGGTCCGCTGTCAGGTTCCCAATGACGGTGATGACGGTGTCGCCTGCCATGTATAAACTCCCTGGATTCGGTTGTGCGAGTGCACTGATCGTAGCTGCTTTCTGCGTGGGTCGACAGGTACACCACCAAGCACTGAACTGTGTTGTCCAGAAACGCGATTCGCTCAGAACTACGTTTCGGCAGTATCCGTGTCGCGTCGTGCCGATCGGCGAGAATGTCTGCCGCTGTTGACGATATGTTCTGTGTCAGCGGATCGAGATACCTGTGTTGGTGCGCACTATCGTGACGACGGTACTCGGGCCGGGATCCCCGACTTCGTGCCGCAGTTCCCCCGAGAACTCGGACATGTCCGCGATGAGGATCTCATCGCTGTCACCGTCGGCGTAGTCGACGGCGACGGTGTCGTCGTAGAAGTAGCCGTTGTCCCATAGATCGGAGGTGATTTCGACTCGCCGAACAGTGCGGCCGGTCTTCTCCTCGATGTACGCGACGATCCGGTCCTGAACCTGTTGGAACGGATACTGGTCGGAGAAGTCGAGAGCTGCGACAACGTCGAGTTCGATCGTGTCCAGGTGTCGTTCCCACGCGCTGGAGTCGCCCGTCGGCAGCCGGTGCAGCATCGCGATCAGACTCGGTGCGATGTCTGCATCCACCGATAGCTTCTTCTCAATTCCGTCGACGTCGCACGCGACAGCGTCTCCGATGCACAGGTCACGAATGATGACCCGAGTCGCGGCGGGATACTGGGCTGTTGCCAGACGAGCGGTCGTGTACGCCAGCACTTTCCGCTCCTCATCGAGGAGCGAATCGATCTCGTATTCGAGGTTGTGCGTGTGGCTGCGGATCAGTTGGCGTGTGGCTTCGGTGAACGGCATTGCCGAGGTGGTCGCGGGTGCGGACATGGGTGTACTCCAGTTCGTGTGGTGGGGTGCGGGCCGAAGTTCCCGACCACGCTTCCTTGATTGCTGTGCGGCTTGGATCAGCTATGGGCATGGCGAGCACCGCCCCCCAGCGCTGGGTCAGGGCGCTGAGGGGCGGGCGTTGTGGGGTGCGGGACGGACATGGACGCACCGAGGAGGAGGTCAGAAGGGCGATTCGGGCCGGTCGGTCGCGGCAATGAGAGCTGCGGTTACCTCACGGGCGGAAACGATTTCGGCTATGCGTTCGTCGCGGGTGAGATTGTTCCACCGATCGCACTCACTGCAGTCGTCGCTGTAGCTCTCGCAATCAGGGCAGTTCACGCCGAGGACCGCGTAGGAGTACGACATTCCGCCCGCACCCTCTCTGATCGAATTGCACGAGCACCGAAGCTGTTCTCTGGGTGTGTATCCCATGTCCGCCAGGTCCGATTCGGTGATGTCGAGAGTCATTTGCTCCCCTCCACGCGGTAGCCGGCCTTTCGCATGATGTCGGCGATACTGTCGAGGGTTTCGGGCGTCCAGGTGACACCGTCCATCAGTTCCTGGATTGCCAGTAGTACAGCGTCTGAATTCATCGGTGAGTCCTCGTTGATGGTGGGCGACGAGCCAAGGCTGCGGCGGTCAATTCAAGATCAGGGCGATGGCCGTGGCCATTGGCCAGGTGCGCAGGTGACGGTGTTCATCTGCGAACTGGACTGCCATCTCGTTGACGCCGATGATGACGCCCGACACTGCGAAGATTTGTTCGTGGTGAGCAAAGAACACCGTCGCACTCACCGCTCCGAACCCGACAGTCAGCCGGGACGAGATCAGCTCTGCGACAACGTGTGGAGCACTGTGACCGTTAACGGCGCGGGCGATCGCGGCGGCAGAGGAGACGATTTGATCGAGAGCGGAGTCGAGCGAGACTGCGGCGGCCGAGTAGGGGCCGAATGCCGGGACGGCCCGTTCGGTGACCAGGCCTGCAGGTTCACGTGTCATGAGGTCCATCGGTGACTCCTTGGGATATCGGTCCAGTGAGAGGGGTGCGGCGGGCTTCCGACACGTACGCAGTCGAGGTGCGTTCAGCATCGGGGCTGCTATCAGCCACGCGTTTCTACGTGCACGTCCGGCCTGGGCGTTGCCCTGGCGGCTCTTCCGGCGATGGCATCTGTGCGCTCGTCCGGTCAGGCTCTCTTGCGGGGATTACAGGGGCTGCTATTGGTTCGGACCGCCCGCTCGCGACTCTGCGCCTCCAAGGTCTGTTGCCCAGATGTGCTGTCAGAGTGCGCTATCGAGCACTGCAAGGAGCCGTCCGAGGATGGCGTCGGCTCGGTTTTCGATGTCGTCGAGTGTCGAAGTGACATCGGTCAGTGCTTCGTGCGCCCGTCGGCGGGCCTCGATACCGGCCTCGTAGTGTCGATCGTCCAGCACGACCTCGGGGTACACGATCGGCTCGTACGCCGGGGCGTCATCGGTCCTGCGCGCAGGCCTGCGATGCGGGTGATGCGTCGCCGCTTGGCCATTCACGTGTGCAGTGAAGACTCGCGCGATCGATTGTGCCGATAGGACCGATTTTCCGAAGGGCGTGTGTCCCCAGCGGTCGATGGGCGTGAACAGCGGATCCGCCTGATGTTGGGCGGTGCGTTGTTCGGCAGCCTCGCTTGGCGGATAGCTGGTCGGCAAGGTGTCGGTGTCGAGACGGTTCGCGAGTAGTCGGGTGGAGGGGGCTCGGTCCTGGAACGCGAGGATCTCCGACCACTGTTGGTAGATCTGCGCAGGTGAGAGCGAACCGGGTAGATGAAACGGGGGGAGAGTGAGGGTGTGAATGCTTTCGACAACGAGGGTGTCATCGTCGATATGCAGGTCACAGCGACGTAGCGCGCTGATGTGCTCGAAGCTCAGGCCGGAGACGGCGAGAAGTAGAAGCAACCCATCGCGTCGGCCGAACAGTCCCGCTGTCCATCCTGCGGTGGGCAAGTGATCGACGATCTCGGAGATTGTCGATCGAAGTTCCGACAATCGTTGGGCCCGAACCCGACCGATCATTCGCCGGATTGTGTCCGCATTGCCCGGCGCTGGCAGATCCGCGCTGCGATGCATGGTGTTCACAACAGTGATGCGGCGGCGTTGCGTGGCGAGAGCTGCGGGGTTCTCGGCGATGAATGCCCCAAGAGTGAGCGGGTCGGCGGGGAGGGCCGCCATGTCGGCACCGGCGCACCAGTCGTCGAACAGCGCCCATACAGGCCGATCCTTCGCACTGAGAGAGATGGTGAAACCCATCAGAGTCCGATCTCGTTCACAGCGTTATTCATGAGCGGAGCGTTCTCACGGGCGTAGACCTCGAGCATGTCGGTCGACTTGTGGCCTGTCTGGCGCATGATCGAGTGAGCGTCGGCCCCGTTGCGAAATGCCTGAGTGACGAACCCTGCACGCAGCGAGTGCCCGCCGAGGGAGGCAACCAGGTCTTCGTTGTAGCCAGCAGCTCCGGCTCGACGCCGCACAGCGGCGTGAACGCTCGCACCGGACAGCGCGGTGGACGAGAGGTTTCCGTTCTTGGCGATGGATCGGAAGAACGGAGAGGATGCAGGGGTTCGCGGGCCAGTCGTTCGGCAGAGATGTTCGGTGAAGTCGGAGGGTCCGCGTAGGAGCCTGATCACCGCCGGCCGGCCGCCGCGTTCGTGGGCAGCAACGACCTCCCACCATCGCATCGCGGCGCACGGCGGGCAGCTCTGGTGGGTGACAGTGAACGGCAGAGCTTTGACAGTGCCGCGCCCGCTCTGGTCGGTCTTGGATTTGCGCAGTTGGACATGAAGTCCGTCGAGACGGTTGACGGAGACGTCGGCGCACCGTAGGTCCGCAAGCTCGCTGCGACGAAATGCGCCGGCGAACCCCATCAGCAGGAGAGCACTGTCGCGGCGCTCGAGTACTTCGCTCGCCCAGCCGGTGATGGTCTCGCGGGCGATCCCCACCATCGTCACGATGTCGGTGACGAGTAGTGGGGCCATCTGCTTGCGGGGGCGGTCGCCAGCAGAGGCATAGGTGCGGCGAATTCCCGACAGAGTCGCACGGACGGCCTCGTGGTCGGTAGGACTGATGTGTCCGTTCGTGCGGTGGGTGTGCGCGATCGCGGCCATCCACTTCGAGAGTGTCGCAAGAGCGAAGACGCGGTCACCGTCGGAAGTGAAGGTGTCTGATGCCTCGACGAGGTAGGCGGCGACGGTGACCGGATGCGCGGGGAGCGCGATGTGCCCGTTGGTGCGGCACCAATCGTCGAATCGTCGCCAGGCCGAGGTGTAGGCCTTCAGAGTCCCTGCCGACCGCGAGGCTGCCATCGACTGCACGATTCTCGCGGCCACGGCGTCGGACAGCTGCGGGGGGACGGCCGCAGAGACCTCGTTGGTCACGCTGACAGGGGCCGGTACTTCAGGTCGAGACGCCATAAGCCCACCGTACAGAGCCCCACCGACACTCTGTTATGGGAAAAGTGTGCTGAGGTGGGGTTTTGCAGGAGACGCTGCGGGAAACAGAATTCTCCTGCATCACCGCTGCACAATCAGGAGTGACAACGCGGCGAAGCTGTCCGCAGCGAATTCGGTGGGTATTGATGGATAGCGGAGCCCCCACCCGACAGTGTTCGCGACGTCGACGGCGGCCTCAGTTCCACGGAGGGCCCTGGACGCCGCCAGCAGGCGCGCACCGGATAATCCCAGGTCAGTACACCTGTTTAAGCACAGACGAAAACGGGGCCTGTCCGATGTTCCGGACAGGCCCCGCCTTCGGTAACGCGATCAGGATCCGATCAGCAACTGCTGTACTTGCCACCTGTTGCGGCCCGCACGATCCACGGAGACTTGCAGGCGACACCAACGACGTAGTTGACGATGGACCTACCCCACGAGGTGCTCTGGAGAACCCACGTCGTCGGGCAGTAGCCCACAACGAAGGCGAGCACCTGCCACTGCTTGGCGTTGAGAAGACCCACACACCCGTAGGCGTTGTAGTTCGACGCCAGCTGAATGTCACCGGCACCGACTGTCCGGATCGACGGCGCAGCATCGACGGTCTTGCTCGTCGATGTGTCGATGGTCTGCTCAGCGGCGATCTGCGGCGACGCAGATTCGTTCAGCGTCGCGACGCCGGACGATCCGAACAGTGCCGTGGCAGCGATCGCTGCCACGACCGTTGCGGTCACCACGAGCAACCAGAGTTGAGTTTTGACGGCTGAAATGACGGTGTTCATCGTGTGTCCCTCCGCGTTGGCCGGTCGGGTTGACCAGCGCATGAGAAGCTTTACAGACGTCGCGTAGTAGCAAAACCCAAGTCGGCGATATGTACATTCGAAGTCCACGAGTATCCATAACGATGTCGTAGGTAGGAGTAGGTATGAGTCAGGTATCCAGGGCTTCTTCGGCAGGACGAAGGGACAGTTCCACGGCGATAGACCGCCGAAAGGAGCGAACCCTCCGCGACATCTACACCTGCGCAGCGCGACTCGCGGCGAGTGAGCAGCTGGACGGCATGAGCATGAAGGACTTCGCTGCAGCGGTGGGAGTGGCGGTCAACACGGTCAAGCGGAACGGCTTCGAGCACGTGTCGGATGTCGCTGAATCATTGGTCGAGAACCCCGAGGTCATCGACATAGCGTTGACACCGGCCGCAATCGACCATCTCAAGGTAGCCGGCCGACAGAGCGCCGCTCGATCGAAGAGGGCCGCCGTCCATCGAGCCCAGCAGATCGCCTCCGACATCAAGGGGAGGGTCCAGCACGGACACCACAACGTCGGGTCGGCTATAGGGAAGCTCGAACGTGAACATGCACGGCTGGCCCGTGATCACGCCGACGAGGGTGCCGTGCTGGCTGAAATGAGCAATGTTCTCGCCGAGCTGCACCTCGACCAAGCCGCCGCCGATTCGACCGGAGAATGCTTCGGTAAGGCCTACTCCTGGGTCGACTCCGGCATCAGGGAGTTTCAGAACGACAGTCGCTCCAGAAACTTCACTCTGGGAGTGAAGCTGACCCAGAACGGATTGAGGGCGATTCGCGGCTTGATCGACCAGATCAACAGGGGTCTGCCCGCTGAGCCGTCGGAGAGCGACATCAAGGAAGCCCGCCTTGCAGTGGCACCCCATTTTTCGAAGGTCGCGCTGTTGATGGCAACCGAGCAGAGGTACTGCACGAAGCTCAATCATCCTGTCGGAGCCGCGAATGCAGAATTTCACCGCAGACGCGCCGAGGCTCTTCTCGTCGGCGGCGACGCCGGGGAGCGCGAGGAGATCGGCGCAGTTTTCGAGATGGGCCGAGTGTTGCGACGTACGACCACACGCATTCCCGATGACGTGCTGAGAACGTTCCTGCCGAGACTGTGTGCAACGCAGGTGGCCTATCCGGACAGAATGGTTGCCGAGGAGCACAAGGAGCTTGATTCCATACGCAGGCATCTCGTCGATGCAATCGACGGAGAGAAGTCGAAAGCAATGAAGCGCGCAATACAGACGTTGTTTGCCTTAGCGGAGGTCGATCTCGGCAGATGCGAGGCTGCCAGCGAACGCCCGCCCGACCATCTGTCGGATCTCGTTGTTGTCACCACGTTCGGAGCTATCGGTCGAGTGCTCGTTGCGGATCATCTCCTGCGTGCAGCCGAGACGGCCGGTACGCAGAATGCGCTGTACGAGGAAAGCGATTTTCTGTCGATCAGTGGGCATGACTTTCGCCGAGCTGCCCGGTACTGGTATCGGAAAGCTCCGAGGAACATGAATGTCAGCGGAGCATCATTCAAACTCTCCGAACGTGCCCGGGACTCGTTGCACTCGAGTGGCCTGGCGAGCGAGAGCGAACCGGATCGGTGGGCGATCCTCGACGAGGACTCGGATGGATTGAATATGTACTTCCTCAAGCAGCTGGCGGTCGGGGCTGTCACCAGCAAACCGCCGACCAAGAAGCAGGCGGAGAACCTTCTGGACGAACTCGAGCCGTTCCTCACCGTTCTTCGCTCGATAAGCCAGGGCACAACCGAACCAGCATTCAGGTGACGACAGTGGTACCTACTGACGGTCACAAGTGCCGTGGTCCGGTCCAGGAAAGAAGAACGCCGCCTCGTGGGATGCGAGGCGGCGTTCCGGTTGGGAATCGAGCGATGGTCGATGTTCGATCAGAGTGGAGGCAGGGCGTCGTGACCGACGATGGTGTCTGCGTCGCGTGGTTCGCGTGGTTCGTCGCGGAGGATTCGGTAGATCACGGCTCCTGCAGCTGAGATGAGGCCGAGTATGCCGCCGGTGAGGACGACGGTCCAGGTCATGATGAAGGTGTTGCTGGGGTTGTTGCGGTTACTCCAGAACCCGAGCGAAGTGATGATGATTCCGAAGATCAGGAGCAGTAAGGACCACCTCGCGGCTCTGGTCTGACCCTCGGTGCGGAATGCGTACGACGCGATGGTGGCAATTATGATGACGCTCAGTCCGACGGCATGAATGGTCATGTGGCGTAGCTCCTTACGTTGCGCAGATCCAGCGTGTGGTCCTGTACGAAAAACGCCGCCTCGTGACGGTACGAGGCGGCGTTCTGTGCGCATGGGCGCTGGGGAGAGTTCGACTAGCGGGGAGTGAGCGTGTTGTTGCCGATCACGAAGGGGCCGAAGAATGTCTCTCCGCCGATGTACAAGCGCTGGAAGCCGTCGTCGATGAATCCGCCGACAGGGAGGTCTTTGATCGTGTGCGTGATCGGTCCGATGGGCGAGAAGAGGGTGAGTTTGTCACCGTCTACTCGGGCCGGGGACGTCGACGGAATACCGAAGGCCGTCGTGGTGAAGGTGTAGTCACCGGAGGGGACGGCGGCCGAGGCGGCCGGCGCTGCGATGACCGAGCCGACGATGGCGGCACCGGTAGCTGCAACGGTGACTCCCACGGCGGCGATCCGGCGCGTGAACTTGTTCATGATCGTGTCCTCCCGACATGTCGGCGGCGACTCGGAACGGTTGCTCCGGGCGGTCGGTGCCGACTTCTAGTAAGAGGGTATATCGATAGTCCGCCAGATACTCCAGGAGAAACTCCGAACGGGTCGAACTAGGGGTTCGCAGGGCCGCTGGTCGCTCCGAGAAGACCGGCCGCGTCGAGGATCTCGAACGGATATCCGCATGCCTCTGGTGAGTCGATGCTGGGCTCGGTGATCGCGGCATCCGGAGTTGTGACTCCGAGTTGACCCCGGTCGCCATACTCGGACACCTTCAGAACTGCAGCGATCTGCTCGGGTGTCAGGCCTGCCCGGTCCTGGTCGAGTACGAAGTCGGTGTAGGGCAGGCATAGCCACTGAGTCACGGCGCTGGGGGCATCGTCGTGCGCGGCGACCGTTCGATCGAAAGTGGAGAGCAGGGCCCACCCTGCTGCCATAGCGACGAGAAAGACGACAAGGAGGACTGCCGTCAGGGTGGCCGTCACAGTTTGCGCGAGAGTGCTCTTGGGGCGTGAGGTCGGCTGAGCTTTGGTCGATTCAGGAATCATCGGTGTCCTTCGTGAGGGCCGGTTTTACGGCATCGGGGGCGGGAACAGTTCGGGCCCCGGAGCGAGTGCTCCGGGGCCCGGTGATTGGTTGTGTAGCAATTAGTGATCGAAATGTCAGTCGCCGAACTCCGGTGACTTCTTCGGGGAGGCTGGGAAGCGATCGTTCGGCAAGTTGAGGAGCTTTGTTGCGATGGTGTCGCGATCGGCTCGCAAGAGCTCGTCGAGACTTACTCCCGATGGACGTCCGAGCCGTTGCCCGGTCAAGTGGTAGACCGAGCCGAGTTCGCGCTCACCGAGCTGGATCACCTCTCGAATGGGAGTTCCGCCGGCCTCATCGGCGGGACGTTCTCTCCAGACGAGTCGGTACTTGGGTTTCGAGTCGGGGTCTGTCTGGATGTAAACCTTGTTGCAGTCGGACAGATCGGGGTAGGAACCCATTCGTTCGAGAGGTCGCACGGGGATCTCCCCGTCGCGAATTGCCGCGAGGGCACTCAGCGTGACGGTGAGCAGGCGGCGGGATTCGCCTGTTGGATTACGGGCCGCGGCGGTCGCAAGGCTCTGGAGATCTCGCTCGAAGGCCGGATGCAGCGCGAGCTCGAAGGGTGACCCGGCCATGATCAGTCCTGGTTGGTTCGGGTCTGCTTGTCGGCCCAGTCTTCGCCGACCTCACCGAGCGTTCGCGCGAAGGCCTCGAGATCGGTCGTCGCGATGGTGGTGTCCGAGTCGTTCAGACGCCGATCGAGCTCGGAGTAAAAGAGGTCTTCGGAGTCGAGTACTCGACGGTCGTACTCTCGCAGACGGAGAAGGTCGGCGATGGGAATCAGGGCGGCGACAGGCTTGTCGTTGGCACCGATGATCATGGGCTCCGGCAGACCTTCGGCGAAGCGGCCGATCATCCGCAGAACTAGGCCAGGGGCCTGCGCCAAAGGTATGAGGTTGAAAGGTTCATCAGTATTCTGACTCTGAGCGTCGGGCATGGTGTTCTCTTTCGGTGTCGTGTCGCAACCTGAATCTGAAGTAGTGAAACTGGCTTCGCGGTTCCTCTCCGACGGGCTGCAAAAATCCTAGACCTGCTGGTATCCGACAAGGGGCATGTCATCTCCGGCCGTGGGGCCATCCGGGTCGATGAGAGTCCCTGCTTGGGTCAGATCGGCGGCTGGCTGAGTGTAGTGCTTACCACTTCCCTCCGACCGGTATATCAAGGTCAGCTCACTGATTGGCCGATAATTATTTGTATCCTCCATTACGTCTCCCTAATAATGTGTGACAGATCACAAGTGGGCTGGTGGTTTTATGAGAATTCGGGCTGGAGCCGATCAATCTGATTTGCAGCCGCGCATTCTTTGCGTGGGGCGTTGTGCAACTGACCAGAAGAAGATCAACTCCGGGGCGGTCGATTGGACCGCCCCGGAGTTGATGGTGAACAGATCCTGCATTTCAGGAACGATCACGCTCACCGATCAGAATGGTGTCTCCTGCCCGTCTCCGGCGACCGTGGACGCCGACACCGGTACTCGTGTGTCTATACCGACCTCGATGCCGAGCGCATTGATCTGATCGACGACATCACCTGTGACCAGGTCCGCCTCAGCGACCTCCACAATGCCGACCTCGTCATCACTCGGAGCTGCTGCGTTCTCGATCTCTCTACGACGCAGAGCGTCGACCACAGCTTCGTAGTCGGTCTCGATCCGAGGCTTTGCGGTAGAAACACCCGCGAGGATCACCTCGTCCATCTTGGCCCGAGTCAGTGCCACGTACAGGAGGCGCTTGTACGACTCGTCCTTGCGACTGTTCGAGGTCTCGGGCTGCAGCACGACCACCACGTGGTCGAACTCCATTCCCTTGACACCGTGGACGGTCGAGACCATGAGCTTGGGGTCACGAGCGGCCATCTCCTCTTTGCGGATTGCGTTCTTCTGACCGGTCAGCGAATTCCGGATCGCGTTGTTACGAATTTCGTAGTCCAGAATCGACTTTCGCAGGTACAGGAAGAAGTTGGCATCGGTCATCATTCCCGAGGCCACCATGGCAAGCCATCCCTGGCACGGACCATTGGTCTGCTTCCACCAATCGACCAACGCATCGGTGAGGATGCGCTCGGCGATCTCGGTGTTACGAGGCTCCAGGGAGCTGATCTGCGCGCGGATCTGCTGATGGAACGTGAACGGAGCGACAGCAGGTTCGACACAGGTCACCTGATCCCAGTGACGCGCAATGAAGGTGGAGAAGGTCTTCATGCTGTACGCGCGATCGCTGACGAGGTTGTGGACAGCCTCGTCCGGGAACATCTCGACCAGAACCTCCTGAGCCATCTTGGCGTGACGGCGGGTCTGGCACAGTACGACAGTGGTGTCGCGGGCCGCGAGATTGTTCGTGAAGTACTCCGTGAGTTTCTCGCCGCGGAGATACTGCTTGAGATTCTGATCGAAAGCCTTCTGTGTTCCGCAGGACTTGCTCATCAGACGCACCGAAGCCGTGAAGCTATCCACCGTCGACGTCACGACGGAGTTGGCCTGCAGCTGGATGTTGGTGAACCGATTGGCTTCGATGTCGCTCAGATGGATATTGGCGAAGTCGAGGATTTCCTGAGCCGACCTGTAGTTCGTGGACAGTTTGCAGACCGTGAATACCCCGGAGGCCTCCAGCGCGGACAGTGCCTTCGGATTCGCCGCCCGAAACTCGTAGAGGGTCTGGCTGGCATCGCCGACCATGTACAGCGCGCACTGATGCTTTGCTGCATAACGCATGGCGTAGACGAACTGGAAGGCGCTGTTGTCCTGCACTTCGTCGATGATCAGGTAGGCGGGGCTGGCGTACGGCTCCACAAGCCTGTCGATGAGAAGGTACGACAGAATGATCTCGAGTTCGAGAGTCGTCTGACCGATTGTGTTGAGGATGGTCACGACCTCGCTGGTGTAGCGCTCGATGAACGCACTCATCGCGATGATGTCCGCGTTCGTCTCCTTGGTGATCGAGTTGCTCACCAACCGGTGGAATTCGCTGAGGACTTCGTCGGTGTGGACCTTCGCTCCGAAGTAGATGCCCAGCGAGTTCCTGATTGTCTCCATAGTGGAGAGCTCTTGGTCGGCGAAGTTCGTCGTGTAGATCTCGTGGATCATTCTGGCGATCGTCTTGGACTCGACGCCGGGATTGCGATCTCGGATCTCGTCCGCCGCGGCGTTCGTGAAGGACAGCGTCAGAATCGAGCTGGCCGGAACGGAGCAGCCTTGGGTGAGCATCTTGATGCGTTCGGTGATCGTCCAGGTCTTCCCCGCGCCCGCGCCGGCCACCACCATCACCAGCGGATCGGTCGTCTGCACGGCCTCACGCTGCTGAATCGAGGCGTAGTCCGGAATGGTGTACCGCGCAGGATCGACGGGGCCCGGTACTGGCAGTAGATGTTTGACGGCATTGAGACGTTGCAGTTCAGCGTTCTGCTTGAGCTGCATGTTGCGTGAGATCAGGGCCGACGAGATCGGGCCCGAGCCGTCCAGTTCGAGCAGCCCCGCATAGATCGCGGTGTAGGCCTCCAACGGAGTGGCGAAGTTGTCCAGGAACGCCAGCTCGCGGCCAGCGGAATCCATCTCGACCACCTCGACGCTCGTGCCGCGCGCCGTTGCAAGCCAGTTAGCTGCGGAGTAGAGCCGGTTGATGAAGGACATGATGGGTTCGACGACGAGCTCGGTTTGAAAGAGCTCGGCCGCGCTGCACAGGCGGTCGTAGACCGAGTAGTGATCGAGCGACCAGGAGACGAAGCCTTTCTTGTCGAAAGCCGGCAGGGACACCGAACGACCCGCCAGATAGCCCACTGTGGACTCGATCATCTCGGCCAGCGTCTCGGGGACGTTGAACGAATAGTTGATCGACACGAACGATTCGACGCCTTCGAACCTCAGCGGATCATGGGTCACGACGTCAGTGACAGCGGCGATCTGGCTGATCGACGGAGCAGTAACAGGATGGCCGTCGGAATCGAGAAGCACTGTGGTGCCGTCGACTTCGTACAGCTCGTCGGTGTGCTCGCCTTCTGCGATCACGTACAGCTCCACCCGGTACCGAATGTGGGTGGTCTTGGTCCAGGCGTTCTTACCGGTGCTGACGTCCATGATGCCGCGGTCACGCAACACCACGAGCTGCGGTTCGAGGTTGAGCCACAGGCGGAAACCGGGTACACCGCCGCCGAGGGCCTTGCTCAGGTCGAACATGTCCTCGACGAGACGGACCGAGACCTTCTTGCCCTTCTTCTCTTCCTCGAAGTGGGCGGTGGGCGGCACTGGGAAACGGTAGAGGTACGGGGCGGCGTCGAGCTCGGCGGCCGTCTGGCCCGCCTGGGAACGGGCGACGTCGATCGCGTACACGCGCTGCAGCGCTTCTTCGAAGTGCAGCTCGAGCAATGGCTGAGTGACGAGAGTGCGAACAGAGGTCTCGCCGTCGATCTGCTCCTTGGTCGGAGCATCGACCTTCGGTATGGGGTCGTAGCTCAGGTCGGGATTGGCCGGATGCACGGAGATGTCGATGCGGCCACGGTTGCCACCGGTTCCGCTGATGTCCTTGTGGAAATCTTTCGGGGTGTACTTCGGTTCGAGGTTCTGACCTGAAAGGTCGTCTTCGATGATGAGCGGCTGGATCGGCATGCCGGTCTCCTTTTCACGTGGTCAGTGGTGGCGTCTGTGGTGGTCCAGCTCGCTGAAGTCCCGCGATCCAGCCGGCACTCAGCCCGGCTGGTGAGCTGTCTCTGACTCCCTCCGGCGCGCCCGATGGGCGCGCGCACTGCGCTCTGCAGTCCGATCAAGGCGATGAGCCACCCCATACCGACCCGAATGGATCCTCTCGGCGAAATATCGCGACCGGGGCAGCCAACAAGCCGCCCCGGTCGGAAGGTGGTCTCAGGTCAGAACTGGTCCAGCGCGAGCAGGGAGAGAATCCGGTCCTCTTCGTCGGCCCCCTCGGGCAACCAGTTGCCGATAACAGCAGGCTCGGGACGACCGCGGTCAGGCTTGGCGGTTCCGACGCCGAACAGCGAGAGTGGCGAGGTGGTGACCGAATCGGCGCGCTGATCTTCGTGGATCTGCACCGCTTGGTCGACGAGAAGAGTCAGAGCGTGCTCGAAGGTGAGCAGACCGCCGTTCTCGATGGCCCAGACCAGAGCGTCGGTGGCAGACTCGCCACTGTCCTGATGGATGTTCTCGCATGAAATCACCGTGGTTGCGGCTGCTTCGGTGAGGTTTTGTGCGTAGGCGCTCGGGGCCAGTTGCAGGAAAGTCATGATGTCTCCTCGTTGGTGTCCCCGTGAGTGGGGTGGGTGGGTGTCGGTCAGATGGCCGTGAGCCGTCGCGCTTATCGGCGGATGGCCCGTAATTGGGCCGAACGTGCGGCCCAGATCAGTTGTCGCCGTAGTGATGTGCGACGTAGTCGTCGATCTCGGCCTCGATCGCCGAGGCTGCACCGGGGTCTAGGAGATGCGGAGCGATGGCCAGCCGGTAGCTCGAGCTCAAGTCGGCTATGAGCTCGAAGACCAGTTCCTTGGTGTCGAGGTCGGCGAGTCCTCGTATGGCCTGATCGAGATCGCTCATGATCTCGTCGGGGCTGCGGGTTTCGAAAGGCGTGGTCATGGTTGTGTCTCTTCTCGGGTGGGCGGGCCTGCCCCGTCTAGAGCGCGCAGGGGCCTCGCGAGTCGCGAGGCCCCTGCGCTATGCGGGTGAATTACTAGCTGGGATCGAGAATCTCCTCGATCCAGTTCCGGACCGTCGGCTCGGCCGGCCGCGCGCCCTGGGCGGCCACGTAGCTGCTGTCGATGAAGTCGGCGATCTGGTCGTCGCTCAGCTCCTCGGGCAGGGACGCAGCCAAGAACGGGTTGGTTTTCTCGATCTCGGCACGAAGGCGCACGAATGCAGCAGCGAGCACTTTCCCGTACGTCTGCTCCGAGATCAGGTCGAAGGCGACAATCCAGGAGAACCTGCCCAGCAGCTCGGGCTCGAAACCGCCTCCACCACCATGTGTTTCGGTGAGCGCCTTCGTCAGCTGCTCTCGTGTCAAGGAGTGCGCTCCCGCCGGCGACGTCGAGCTGAAGCCCAGCGACATTCCACCCTTGGAGATCGCGTCACGACCAGCATTGGTGGTGGCGATGATCAGAGCCTTGGAGAAGTCGACCGTTTTGCCAGACGCCATGCGCACCGTGCCTTCCTGCAACGCTGCCAGGAAGATCCGCTGCACGTCGCGGTGCGCTTTCTCGAACTCGTCGAGGACGATCACCTGTCGCGGGTTGGCGTCCAACGGGTCGAAGGGCATCTCTTTGTTCGAGTCCGACCCGACGTACCCGGGAGCGGATCCGAGCAGTCGCGTGATCGACATAGATTCGGAGTACTCGGCCATGTTGAAGATGATCGGCTCGGTACCCATGATCGAATGCGCGATCTGCCGGGCAACCTCGGTCTTACCGACACCGGAGGTACCGGCGAACATCCAGCCCATGGGCTGACGGCGCGGGAAGATCCCGCGAGCGTCCCTGCGCAGAAGTGTGATTGCTCTGGCACACACGAGCTCCTGACCCTCGATGCGGGCGAGTGCTTCCGTCAGAGCAGATTCGTCGAATCCGCGAGCGACGGCGTCGGAGCCGTGCATGCTTTCCGCGGTCTCTTTGATCACTGCTCGGGTCAATGGGAGTGCGTCCGTGGGAGCCATCAGCGCAGCGATGTCCGGCTTGTGCCTCTTGATCGTGAGCTTGGCCAGCGACCTGTCCAGGAGGGTCAGGGCACTGTCCGGGCGGTGGAGGGTGGTGAGGTGCTCGTCGGCAAGGGTGATGACGTGATCGAGAACGGTCTCGTCCGCCGACACAGACTTCTTGTAGTGGGTCAACAGACCCGGCAGGACTGTGCGCAGGACCTGCAGCGTTTGATCCTGGTTGAGCTCGGAGACTCCGATCCGGGTGAAGCGACGCGCGAACGCCGGATCCGACGTCAGACGGCGGCCTTCTTGATCGGTGGTGGCTCCGATGACCCGGAGATCGCCGCGAGCGAGAGCGGGTTTGAGCGATTGTGCGAGTTCTTCGTGCGAAGTGGAGCCGTGGCCGTCAGCGGGAACGAGCTGGTGGATCTCGTCGATGAAGAGGATGACGCCGTTCTTCGGCTCCTTCGCGAAGGCGATGAGCGCCTCGAGCTTCTGCTCCATCATGCCGCGGTACATCGTCCCGGCCATCAGCGACGACAGATTCAGTTCGTAGATCGTCTTGTTCTTCAACCGCGGCGGAACCGACGGGTCCTTGGTAGCGATCCGACGAGCCAACTCCTCGACGATGCGGGTTTTGCCGACACCGGCTGGGCCCAGAAGGATCGCGCTGGGCTTGTTCTTGCTGATGAGGGCTGCTGCCGTGCGGTCGATCACTTCGTCCCGGTACTCGGCCGGCAGCGCGGAGGCGAACTTTTCGTTGTAGTCGGTGAGCATGGACTTGGCGACGTCGTCGGGGTCCTCGGGTGCCGCCCCGCCGGGCAGAAATCCGCCCATGAGCGCACCGAGTGCACTACCCGACATCGGGGTGGCCGATCCGGGGCCGGCGCCGGATCCCGTCTTGTCGTCGTCGGAGAAGTCGTGCATGTCCTTGGCTACAACCGTGAATCCGTTGTCGCGCAGAGCAGTGTGGTGTGTCATGGGTGAGATGTCCTCTCTCGGAATGGATCAGCAGCGCGGGGGTGGCTACGAGGTCTGTGGGGAAGTTCGACTGGCGAAGGGGAGACGAGAGTGGAGATCCCGTCTCCCCGTGTTGGTCAGCGGTTGTCGAGCGCCGCCCCCGCATAGCCCATGCCGAGGATCTTGGCGTCGATGTTCGGATCGAGCGGGCGCATCGAGTTGATGAAATTGGCGCAGTTGTACTTGACCGAATCCCAGCTGTGCACGTTCGAGCGGTCGAATGCCGGGAGGTAGACGACGTTCTCCGGGTGGGTGAACATGTGCGAGGAGTTCGCGACCCAGCCGAAGTCGGTGGCGACGACGTTGAGCCGACGGCGACGGTCCACGCTGGCCTGGACGAAGTCGTAGATCAGGGTGAAGTTGTTGCCGCCCCCGACTTTTGGCACTGCGGCAATCAGTTTTCTCATCTGGTCGATCGACTTGCCTTTGACCGGCAACAGAATCTCCGGAGCGAGCAGGTGGCTGTGCGAGCTGAAATAGAAGTTCATGTCGAACTTCTTGGCCATCATCATCAGGAACAGGGCGCCGTCCATGTAGTCCTCGAGGCTCATCGAGCCGGAGGTGTCCGGGTAGTAGTGAATGTCGGGCATGAACTCCTTGCGCAGGGTGGTGCCCGGTACGTCTGGGCTGTCGGGTCGACGGCGGTTGGCCCGGGAGAAGGTTTTCTGCCGGTAGAGCCGGACGTTCTCCGACTTGTTGACTTTCGCCATGCGGTCGAGCTTGAGCCGCAGGTCCATCAGGATCCGCTTCGGCGGTGGGGCCGAGTCGAAGAAGTCATCTGCCTGGGTATCTCGGCGAGTCTTTTCTTCGAGTTGACTACGTGAGTTGACAGCCGTTCGCTGGGCATTTCGCAGCCGGTTGGCGGCTGCGCCGAGGCGGGTGATCGTCCTCATCGACATGATTTTCAAACCGCTGTTGAGCTGCTTGGTCACCCACGTCCACTGAGTCCTGATGTCGGACGGAACGCGTCGGGCGTGGGCGTCGAGATTGACGAAGACAATGGTCTCGGGGCAGATCAGTTCGCTGAGGTCGAAGGGCATCAGCGCCGCATGCGCCGGCACAGCATCTGCTGCTGCCGTTGCCCGTTCGCTCTTGACGAAGGTGAAGAGCGAGTGCACGACCAGTCGGGCGAACGAGTAGTCCTCGGTGGGTGTGCCGGCGCGCGAACGCAGGCGGAGAGTCTCGGTGAGATCGTTCAGGTCGATGGCTGCACACTGACGGCACTTGTCGAGAACATCCGAGGAGATCTTGCTGCTGGCGTGCAGGGCCGTCGCCACCATCATCAGATGTTCGCCGAAGCGCTCGAAGGTGTCCGGGCCGAGCATCGCGACGCCGAGGGTCGGGGGACGGAAAGTCGCCGCCAGAGCGACGAAGAACTGCGTCCATGCGGTGTCTCCCTCGTCATATGCAGTCGGTGATGCGCCGGCACCGATGAGTGCGAGCAGTTCCTTCGCTGCGGGTGAGACGGAGTTCTCGGCCGAGTAGATCACCCGTCCCGGTTCCGGGGCCGGCATTCCAAGTTCGCCCAGGCCCTGATTCAGGAAAACGTGACGAACGTAGGGATGCGATGTGCGCGAGATGGCAGATGTCGTCTGTGCCAGCAGATCCAGAGCAGCGGCATTGCTCTCAGGTGTGTCGCCGCGGGTCTCGCCGGTGAAGGCGTCGACGAGAATCGGAGTGGCCAGGACCTTTCCGAGAGTTTCTGATGAGATCGGGTTGCCCGACACCGAGTCCACGGCGGTCGCCGGCACGCTGGGGACCAGCGGCGAGAGCAGATGCGAGAAGGCAAATTTCGAGAGCACCGCGGTGGGGTCGTACTCGATGCCGGGATCGGCCGAGTCGGTGACGAGTGGCGGCGGGAAGTCGAATGCGCTGAGACGGTGAGGCGTCTGCCCCGAGATGACGATTGCCATGGGAATGGCCCTTTCTTGGTGTGCGAGAAGTGGTCTCGGATGTGTGTCGAACCATCTCCGGGAACGCCGAAGCCCCGGATCGCAGCGAAGCGATCCGGGGCCGTGGTGTCGAACGGTCAGGCTGCGAGGAAGTCGTGAATCCGCGACAGCGACAGGACCAGTGGGGCGTTGGACTTGTCCAGGAAGTAGCTCACCGATGCGGGGTTGAGCGCATTGGACGTTGCTCGGTTCAGCAGGGCGCTCTGCTGATCTTTCGTGAGCGAGGAGAGCGCGCCGTCGTCGACGATCCGATCGAGAACCTTCTTGGTGAGATCGTTCTCTGCCTTGGTTGTCAGGGCGAAGATGAGCACGTCGGCCTGCTTGTCCGTGGTCAGAGAGGACACGATCTGTTCGATCTGGTTCTGGGTCGTCGCTGCACGCAGCTTGTCCCAGGCCGCCGGGCGGGCGATGGTCATCGACCCCGGTCCTGAGCTCGCGGCGGGTGCCAGCAAGGACACCAGCAGTTTGGCGTGGACTTCGTTCGTGAACGCGGTGTTGCCGGTGTGAGCAAGCATGCCGAGCATCAGCTCGGTGGTCGCCTGCCCGTCGGGACCGACAGCTTCCTCGACCGCTAGTTCCGCCATGACCGTGGCACCGAGCTCGTTCATCCAGAGATTGAGCCCCTCGATGGTGCGCGGTGCCGTGTACTGACTCATGTCTTGCGAGTCGTCCATCTGGGTGGAGAACTCCGCCATCTGCCGATCGGAGACAGCCCCTGCACTGACGCTGGGATCATCGTCGTCGTCCGGAGTGGCGACGATCAGCCCGGCCGGGACTGGGCTCTGAAGAACCCAGTCCGGATGCTCGGTGAGCACCTGCCGGACAGCCGGCTGCATGTCGTCGCCGAGCAGATCCAAGAGGACCTTCGCATCGGGACGCACGGGGTACAGCGCGAAGCGCGTGAGCGAGGCCGAGTCGAGCATGGAGATGTTGCCCTTGTCGTTGCCGGTGACGATGAATCGGATGTTGTCGGCGAGCTTCAGATTGCCGCATCGACGAGAGGTCAGCAGTGTCAGCGCCGCCGAGGTGACGTCGGCGCTGGTGCGGTTGATCTCGTCGAGCAAGATGATGACCAGAGTGTCAGGATTGGCCTCGGCATGATCGTTGGCTTCCTGAATCGTGTAGTGCGGGAAGAAGATCTGCACGAAACGATTGGGGTTCTTCGGATCCGGAACGGTCCGTACGCCGGTCAGATCGGCTGCGTCGGAGAGTGTGTTGACGTCGATGGAGAACACTGCGAAGTCGCCGTTCTTGGCCAGCGCGTTGACTGCCATCGTCTTGCCGATCGCGGGCGGCCCGAGAAGGCAGGGCGCGACCCGCGTATTGCGCAGGTCCGGCCGGAGGTGGCGCAGGATGAATTCTTCGTTCAGGAGGAAGGTCATGTCTGGGATCTCTTTCGTGTCGGTGTGGTGTCGTAAGAGGGGCTGTGTTCGGTCGAGAGGGGTCGTTCGCCCTCGGGGCAGACACCTCGCTCGGACAACCTCCGGTCGCGCCTTCGGCGTCGCCGCCGTCGTTGCACGTCGAGCACTCCTGCCAGCACGCCTCTCTCAACCCACGACTTGCTCTTCAGCTGTGGGTGTCGAGATGATTCAGCGCTTCGGCGCAGCGTTTGAGCAGGTAGGAGGCACCGGATCGGCGTTCGTCGTGCTTGGCCCGAGGAGGGAGGGTGCGGCGAGCGACGTGGTGCACGACCCGCAGAACTTGCTGGGCGGTCTGTTCCGAAGTGGCCGTGGAGGTTCCGGTGATCCGGTCGATCGAATGCCTGACATGAAGTTTGGCGTGTGTGATCGCAGCAATCCGGATCAGCCGGGACATCTCCCAACGGGAGGTGTCCCCACCGAAGTCGTCGTCGAGATCCCGGGCGCTCTCGTGCCCCAGGCTTTCGATCACGGTGTGGACGACCTCGAATTCCATCGGTGTCAGATCGGGGCCGTCGGCCAGTGCGAGCATCTGGTCGTAGTGCCCGGACGTTCCTTCGCTGGCGGCTTCGCCGCCCGGCGCGATCTCGATCAACTGCCCGAACACGCCTTCCCATGTCAGCATCTCGCCCGTCGGTTCGGCTGCCGCAGCAGAGAGCCGTTGCGAGGGAATCTGCCTGCGGGTGAACGTCGTCCAGTGGTAAAGCAGAACCTCGTACCAACGTTGCGGGTGCTGGAGCTTGGTCGCGCGCGCCGCCCGCGGGAACGACGCGATGTTCGATGGCACCGGCAGCAGCACGTGGTATCCACGCCCTGATCCCGATACCTCCGCATAGAGCGCGGCCGGCGCGGGCGACGCGGTGTTTCCGGTCACCAGACGAAGTAGCTGATCGACGACCCCAGTGGGGCACTCGGGCTCGATGTCGAGAACCATCAACCCACTCGTCCGCCAGTCCAGATGAGTAGCGACGTTGCTCGCGTTCGGGAGCGCTGCGGTGAGCTCGTCGAGGGTCAGCAGCTGAGCGTCGGCGTCCGAGAGCTGAGCGCCGTGCACCTCGGAGCAGTCGGCTCTGCCGCAGCGTGAACACTGCGAAACGGCGAGGGCCGCGACGATGTCCACGGGACGTTTGTTTGCATCGGAGACTGTCCAGAGTCGTTGCGCAGCAAGCGATGAACGGATATGTGGGTTCGTGTAGAACTCTGGAAAGGTCGAGGACGGGTGCGGGTGTGTGCCCATGAGTGGAATCGGCCCTTCTGTTCGTGAGTGGTCGGTGTGGGCGAAAAAGCACAGGGCCGCGAGACCCTCTTTCGAGGAGCCCGCGGCCCTGTGGTGGTCGGATCCGAAGATCTGTGACCGGAGGAAAAGCTCAGGCCGGAACCTGGATTCCCGCGCCGCCCCAGCTGGGAGAAGGCGTACCGGCGAAGGGATCGTCGGGATTCCCTGCGGGCGCACCCGGGGCTGCTACCTGGTAAGCGGCGGCCACGGGAACGACCGGCTGTACCGGAGCCATCGGCGCAGCGGGAGCGACCGGTGCGGAAGGTGCCGCGGGCTGTGCGGCTGCGGCCGGCTGGATGGGTGCCACCGGAGCTGCAGGAGCCAACGGCGCACTCGGAGCTGCGGGAGCTGCCGACGCGACGGGAGCGGGTGCAGAAACCGGCTGGACCGGAGCTGCAGGTGCCACGGGCGCCGCCGGCAGGCCCGATGCGTCGGTCCTGACGATCTGGTTGGGAACCTCGGTCTCGACGCCGTTGGTGGCGACCAGAGGCGTCGAGAGCGTGATGCCGTAGGAGCTGAGATCGAGATTGCGGGCACCGGACTTCGGTGCATACGGAACCTCGGGGGTCGAGAGGATGATCGCTTCCAGACCGAGACCGAGCTTCTGGTACTCCCGCCCGTTCTTGTCCTTCGACTGGTAGGTCACGACGACGATGCGGACGACTGTGTCCCTTGCGATTTCACCTTCGACGTCGACGACCTGACGGTACGAGCCGGGGTTCTCCGGGTCCACCGTGAGCAGTGTCGGAAGGCTCTTCGTGACGTTCTTCGCCTCGTATCCGAGTCCCTTCTCGGGGTTCTTCTTGTGCTCGAAGAACAGGCTCTGCACATACGCCTCTTCCCAGCTCAGCTGAACCGGGTTGGCGGGCACGATCTCGGCCTTGGACAGAACCATCAACGTGTGTGGACTGTCGGTCGGATACTGGCTCTTGGCGTTGGCAACACGACGCTGCAGTTCGACACCGTCGATCAGGCTCGCGGTACGTGCGAAGGAGATAGCTCCCTGGACGACGATGACCTGTCCAGGACGGATGTTCTCGGCGGTGGGTGTGGTCGGTGCGGTCATGATGACTTCTTCCTGTGCGTGGTGTGGGCGGGGAGGTCGGTTTCAATGTCCCGACTCGGCGTATGCGCACGAGCGGTGTTTACGTGTGTCAGTCGGGACTCACATGCGTGAGCACGGCGCGCCCCGACAGGGGCTGGCAGCTCGGAGATTTCTTTGCAAGAGGTAGTGGCCGAGCACGGGCGCTCGACCTGTCTCAATCGGTATTCGGGGGTGGGCGTCCCTCAGGTGAGCCGCCCTGGCGCAGTCCTGTTCTTTCAGTCCGCGCCAGGGTGGCTCAACCCCACTGGAGATGACGGGCCTTCCACAGCTCGTTGTTCTCCACTTTTCACAGACACACCGCAACCCTTCCTGCGGGCGCCTCCGGCGCGCGCGGCGGTAACGAATGGTTTCGAAGACGGCTCTTTTTTCGCAGAAGTGTCTTCACTGCCCGAACCGCAAAAACTACAGATTTTCCTATACAAACCACAGATTTCTACGTGATCCAGGTCATGTTTTGATGGCACATCATATAGTTGCCAAGTTTTTCCTCGATAAAAACTTTGTCCCTCCCACACGCGCCTGACCTGTGCAAAGAGAATATCCAGACCGCATCCATGTAATATTCGAGATTAATGAGGCCGGCATGGTGTGGTGGCACAGTGACACAAGGGTGAGGTTGCACGCTGATGACGATCAAGGAATCGACGACGGTCTACAGTGACGCCACGGGTGAGGTGGTCGAGAACTGGTACCGGGTGGGTGTCGTGTTCGACAACGCCATTTGGGTCGTCGACGTAGACCGAGACAAGCTGGAAGACGAGCTGAAGGCGATCACCGTCTACGACGTGGTCAAGAAGGGTCGCCGAGTCAAGAAAGTCGGTCGCAACGCCCACGGGTCATTGAACGCTGCCATGCATCACGAAGCCAGGCTGTGGGCCAAGGCCAACGGTATCGATGTAGGCGATCGCGGGATGGTCAGCAAGGAGATCATCACCAAGTACCACGAGGCCAAAGGCATCGGACCTATCAGCTTGCTGGATCCCGCACACAGCGAGTAACACCGTTTGACGACATAAGACACACCCCCGCACCTTCTGGTGCGGGGGTGTGTTCGCTTCTATCGACTCGAATTGGCTTCGGCGATGGCACCGGCCATCGTTGTCTTGAGCTCGGACCGAGTTGCCTGCATCAGACGCTGCTGACTGGCCTGTTTGTCCGACAGAGCGCCGGGCATCGCCATGTCGATGGTCCCCTCGGTCAAGATCGTATGCACGACAACCGGTTTGCTCTGCCCGAGACGATTGAGCCGGGCCGGGGTCTGTCCGAAGTGTTCGTTCGAGTCCGGCAGGGTCGTCCAGATCAGCGTGTGACCACCGAACTGCAGATTGAGTCCGTGCCCGGCACTGGCCGGATGGACGAGCATGACCGGAATCTCACCTCTGTTCCAGGCCTTCTTGGTGTCGGGCATGCCGTTGTACGCGCGAGCGCCGGGATACCCGGCGCGGTGCAGACGGTGGAGCAGAATCGTCTTCTCGAAGTCGAACCGATAGGCGATCAGGATCGATCCACCATCTCCGCCAGCGAAGTGGCGGTCGCAGATCTCGATCACTCGGTCGAACTTGGCCGAGTGCAGTCGCAATGTCGGCCGAGTGGTCAGTTCGGTCGCCCCGGCGTAGCCGTCGCTGTGCTTGTCGATGTCGAGATAGACCGCACCAGAGGCGAACTGGAGCAGCTTGTTTCGTAGCACACCGCCGTTGACTGCCTCGATGTAGAAGGCGGAGGCGTCATCGAGAGTGACCGCATCGTGTGCAGCCTGCGCACGGGTCCGATCTCCGGTTGCCTCGACAGCGCGACACCTGGCTGCGGCAACAAGGGTGTCGATCTCGTCCTTGCCCACGCCGTTCCTGACTGCCTGCATTCGAGCAGCATCATCGGCGGCGGTGACTGCGTACATCTCCGCTGTGGCCTCCATGGCCTCCTCGTACGCGCGGAGTCGTAATTCGGCGAGACCGGTCAGCAGAACTGATAACAGCGCGTCTCGCCCGAACGTTTCGTAGGCACCGAGTAAGTCCGAGGTCATCGGCACGACGTGGGTGACCGGTGGCGCGAATCCGATGAGCTCGAGTTCGGTGTTCTCCGCAGAGATAGCCAGATGCGAAATCGATCGATGCAACTGGGTTTCGTTGTGGCGACTGATTTCCCACCGAGTCACTTGATTCCGAACGACTTGCTCCGGGGTGAACCAGGTTGCGAGGTGGTCGGTGTAACTTGTGCCGAAGGTGAGGCCCCGATCGAGGAGGAAGATTTGGGGCCAAATTTCGTGCGCCCCCTCGGGCGTCGGTGTGCCGGACAGTTCGATGATGCGCCGGATGTGCGGTCGCACCGCGGCCATTGCCTTCCAGCGCAAGGATTGGGGGTTTTTGAACCCCTGGGCCTCGTCGATGATGACCGTCGGGAACGGCCACAGCGAGTAGTCGGCCTTGGCGACATGAGCGGCCACCCTGAACTTGCGGCCGGTGACATCGGTGATCACCGCGGCGAGGTCTTCGCGCACTTGCTCGGAGCGAAGCAGTTTCGCCGACGCCGGATCGCTGTGTGCAACAACTACTGTCGGCGCGCCACCGGAGGCAGTGGCAGGTTTGAGCTTGGTCAAACTGGCCTCGCTGAAGGCCTTTCCGATTGCCCGATAGTGGCCCTCGATCGCGACCCTTTCATCGTCGGGTGAACCTTCGATTCGAGACAGAAGCAGTGAGGCAAAGCGGCGCTCGATCTCATCCCGTGCATCTCGCACGGCGTCGAGATCGATGACGTCGTCGTCGCGTGTAGCACCGACCGGTCGTACCCGAGGCTTGCCCGCATAGATGATCCGTCTGACCAACTCGGTGAAGCGGTCCGAGCCGACAGTGTAGAAACCGGCGGCGTCGGTTCCCAGGTTGTCCACGAGCGCTCGGAACTCCTCTGGCTTGAGGTTTCGCTGCCCTTTGCTGGGTCGTCCACTCTTGCTGCGCATCCCCGGCGGGGTGATGTTCAGCGAGGTCACGCGCAGAGGAATGTCCCAATCGAAGATCTCCTCCGGCCAAGTATCGACAGCAATGTTCCGAGGGGCGACGACCAGGATATGGCCGGGCTCGCGCAGGTAGGACAGGGCAGAGAGTGTGACCAGCGTCTTGCCGCTGCCCATGGTCATCCAGACCGCGGACGCCGGCCGGGTGAGGATGAATTCGCGTACCCGCTTCTGAAAGGGCTTGAGACTGTCCTCGATCTTTTGCATCCAGGCAGGCACTGCTGGCTGAAGTGCGGCGGATGTCTCGGCCACGGTGGGAAGTACGGCGGTCATCGTCATCTCCAGACGTGAAATCGGGTCAGTGAAGCGGGGGAGTGGACTCAGAGCGTGAAATGTCGAGCAGGGTGCTCGATGCCGAGAGGGGTTGCGGCGCTGCTGCGCGAGAGACCTGTTCGTTGGGGCAGTCGGAATGACTCGCCGCGAGTGCTGCGAAGACATCCGGTCGGATGAAGGGGCAGCTTTGACCCGGTTCGATTGCGGAACCGAGGTCGGCGACGTACAGATCGACCGATGGGAGATCGAGGGAGTCTTCGAGATCGCGCAGACGTGAGCGGATCGCTTTGACGGCGAGCTGGGCGAGATCGGAACTGAACCCGCTGAAGTAGGTCGGTGTCGTGAACGTGTTGTGTATCAGCACGATTGGAGTCTGCGCGACGTGAAGTTCACCGTGGAAGAGCTGGTAGGCGTCGGGCTCGTCATCGAGTGGGGCAGCGACTACCGGGATTTTTGCGGCCTTGAACAGGGTCTTGAGTCGGTCACAGTTCGGGCAGTGCGGCAGGGTGTACATCACGGCGTGGGGGAGCAAGGGGTGCAAGGGTGCGAGCCCGCTGAGGTCTGGTCCTTGTGCGGTCAGTTCGGAATCGGAAACGCTGCTCGATGGAGAGATCATTTGGGTGTTGCCTCTTTTCGTGGTGGTTGTCGATGATCGGCACTGCTGCTGGCCTATCGGGGAGGAGAGTCGGCCGCCGGCGATGCGCTTGCCATGTTCCCGCGTGCGAGCGACGTGGGTTTTTGGTTGGCGGCACGGTATTTCTGGGACGTGTGAGTTCTAGACACCATCGAAGCGCGACGCCCGATTGCGATGCCTGTTGAGCGTGTGGTCGACGAATGAGGAACGACCCTGTTGTAGATCAGCGGGCGTGATCTCGAACAGCTCGGCCGCAGGGTCCGGCGGGAACGCCGATTCCCATGTCGACCGCAGTTTCTGCTGCGGCTGGCAGTGTCGGAACCCCATCGAGAGCAACGCACGACGAGAGTGCTCGTTGTCGCTGTCGACGAAGGCCTCGACCAGCTGGACCCCCTCGGACGAGAAAGCGTGGTCGAGCGCAAGAGCCAGAGCTGCTGATCCGACTCCGCGACCGGTGAACTTGTGACCTATCCAGGCACCCACCCGCACTGCGCGGGTGGGTGCCTGGGTCAGCCCCGTCAATTCCATTTGACCGGCGAACCGGTTGTCGACTTCGACGACCCACGACCAGCCCAGCCCGAGCTCGATGCGCTGCATGGCGGTGCGGTGCACAGTCATCCAGTTGTCCGGACGGTTCTGCTCGGCCCATCGGGCCGCATCGTCGACCGGAACGAGCCCTTCGATGCGAGCAGCTAGACGCTCGGCATCGGCCAAGCGCAACCGCGACCACGCGAGCCCATCCAAGGGGGAGGGCTCGCGTAGTCGCAATCGACCGGATCCGATGATGATCGGACCGACCTCGGGAATACGAACTCGATTCGTCATCGGACTCCTTCGTGGGGATGCGGTCGAAACATCGGGCTTGGTCATCGTGATGCATTGCGCCAGTTCTCTTCGTACGAGCTGGCGGCCATCGCGATGTAGGCCTCGGTGTCGATCGAGGCCAACAGGTGCTCGAGTAGAGCAGTATCCGGGTGATCGGCGATGGTGTGGTTGAACACCAGCATCGGTGTCGACGGATCCACTCCGCTGTGTCGAGCCAGGATGAGATCTCGGGTTCGGCCCTGATGCGCCGAATCTTCACCAGCGACTGTGAGGAGGTGCTCAGCGATCGGATCGACACCATTGGGGTTCGTCGGTCGCAGACCCTTGTCCTCACGTGAGGTCCAGGTGCTCGCACTGACGACCCGTGCTTTCGCCGCGGCGATCACGAGCGGATCACCGAACAGGTTCCGATCGACCGTGTCGGGTCGCACCAGAAATACCCGAGTGAAATGCCCCAACAGCTGCACCTCTGCTGCCTTCGGATGCCGATTCAAGGTGCCACCCTCACGCAAGAGCTCATCGTTGTCGGTGACGCTGCGCGGGTCACCCGGGAAGGTGAGATGCGCAGTGGCGGTGGCGTCGATGACTACTCCCGACTCAGGGTCGACCCGGTACGGCGCAGCGTAGAGATAGCTGCCCGCGGACGGTGAAGAAGCCAGCAGATTCTGATAGAGCTTGAGCAGGTCGCGAACACCGAGCTGACGGTGCAGCTCGCGTAACACTTCACGCACTGCTGCGGTGTCCATGGACTCGAAGATCGAGACCGGTCCGGTCAGTGCGTACGGAACGGGCCGCTGCTCTGGGGTGTACGCACCGGCGACGAGCTTGAAGTACTCCAGAAGCAGTCGATCGACCATTGCCGGGTGAGCCAGCGCTTTGCGCGGACTCGGCCCAGCCCAGCAGGCGAGAGTCCCGCCACCCGCAGAAGCGACGACGCGGTACCACGGCTTGCCGGCGATTTCCTCGGGTCGATACTGCGGTTCCCCGCGGCTGTCGTCGGTCAGGATCTCGAAGGACTCTTCGGCCGTCAGAAACTCGACACGGTTGTTGGAGTCCTTCGACACCAGGGTCAGCGACTCCGGTTCGATCTCGACACCGATGGCTGCAGTGTGCTGATCGAGTACCTTCTGGTTGGTCTCGGAATCGAGTGTGGAGTAGAGACCGTCCGTGTTCGTCGACACGATGCGGCCGCCGGCGAACGTTTGCGCCTGTCCGATCCGCCAGCTGAAGAGCTGCCCGATGATTCGCATGGTGATGATCATGTTGTTCATCAGGATCGGCGTGTCGTGGCGCGCGTCTGCCGCACCGGACGCCGCGTTGAGGATCAGCTTGGTCCCCTCACGTAGGACGCTGAAGTTCTCACGTTCGGCGGCAGTGAGCGACTTGTCCTTACGCAATTTCCCGTATCGCTCCTTGTCGCCGAAAATCTGGCTGTACTTGTCAGGAGCAGGTTGTCCAGGTTCAGCCAGGTCTGGGTTGGTGAAGGCCGCCAGATTGACCAACATCAGAGGGTAGTAGCTGGTGAAGTCCTCATGGATGACGTCGGCCACGGAGGTGAACCGGTACTTCGGGTCGAGCTTGTTGTCATCGTGAGTGGTGCCGGCCGGGAACAACGGGAACTCCTTGCTCTCACGCGCAGTGAACAGCTCCACCCCCCGGTCGCCCTTTGGACGATCACGCAGGATCGGGTTGCTCGACTTGGATCCAGATTTGAGCATGTCCCCCCACTCGACGGTGACGATCTGATCCGTCGATGGGTCGACCACGTCGATGCGAAGCTTCTTACGGAACCACCACGCAGCCATAGCCAGACGTTCGCCTGAGTAGTTCACACCGGCTGCGTCCACGATGGGCGGCATCGAGGCCGCATTGTCGGCCACCCACTCGGTACCCGTGCGGACGATGACCTCTGTCTTCGCATCGAGAGGTTCCCCGCCGGCCGTCCAGTCCTCCATGACGTGTGCCGCCTGCAGAAACTGCTCTGCCGCCGTGTCGAGCGCGGCGCGAAAAAGTGCCCACCGACTCCGAGAGGCATTTCGTTCGACGGCGAAGGCGCTGAGGTCCGCTTCTGCTCCATGGATCCCACCCGTGGAGAAAGTCGCGAAGCAGCTCGTCGGTTCACCGGCGCTGTCGAAATACGGGATGTTGCACGGCAGCTTGCCGATCGATGCGAGTTCGTAGGACACGTTGGTCGCGTGATTTCGGTCGTTGCGCCATTCGATGAGGGTCTCACTGAACGACGCAGGCCGATCCGCAGGCCAATAGGGCTGAGCGGCATCTGCCCGGGCAAGGACGATGATCTTGAGACGATCAATGTCCGCGACCAGTTCCTTGTGCTCCATCTCCGACGAACTGTGTGTGTTCGCCCATGCGATGAGCGCCTTGCTCAGCGCCGCGAACGCACCGAGCGTGAAGCGACGAGGACCGTCGCCGGCGGCCGACGATGCGCCGCCGAACAGTTCGAGAAACCGCTCCGACAAGTCAGCTGTCGAGACGACGTCGCGACCGCCGGCCGATTCACGAGCCGCGGCCGCCTCTAGTTGCGCCGAGATACGGCCGGTGATCACCACCGGAGCGAACTCCTTGTGCTGTGCATCGTCGAAGTTGAGACCTTCGATACGCCGGTAGTACCGGTAGATGTTCTCGAAGGCCTGATGCGCGGCCAAGCCCGACGCGGTGTCGGCCGGGACAGTCTCGAAGAAGAAGTCTCGGGTCGCGGTGAGAACGTTGGTTGCGGCACCGATGTTTGATCCGTTGTGTCCCAACGGATCAGGGTAGCGGTACGAGACAACAGGTAGATCGGCAATGTGTCCGGGAATGGCTCGCAGATCTCGGTAGGGTGCGAGGATCCTCCCAGCGAATTGCGCTGAGGAAGTGTCCGTCGTCAGACGGGGTCGCGGCCAAGTCAGGACCTGTGCCGTGTCCAGGACGGGAGTTCTGTAGTCGCCGTTGTGGTTGAAGACTGTCTCGGGATAGGTTCGCAGTAGACCCGACCGCAGGTCGAAGCTGCCCGTATACGTGTTGTCGTCGAACAGCAGCGCTGTGCCGACGGTGTCTGAGATGTTGTATGCGGCCAGCTCGAAGAAGTCCTCGAGAGAATCGAGCCGCGCGTTTGGTCCGGCCAGCCTTTCCGATTCGAGTATCTGATGACCGAGCATCCCCAGCAACCGCTTCAGCGCGACTTTCTGCTGTAGCTCGTTCAGCCTGGCGACATCGAGATGGCGACCCGACGACAACCAGTTGCTCCTGATTTGAGCCGCTCGACGGTTACCGCAATGCGATAGGTATCGAGACATCGACGGACGGTCTCCACTCTTGTGGAGGGCGAACATGTCGTTGTTGTGTGCCCTCATCTGCACAGCTGTCACGCGATGGGGCCTGTAGTGCTCGTCGAAGCGAAGGGAAAAATACAGAGCGAGCATCGTCGTGTCGTACTGGTTCGAGTTGTACCCGGCGACGAACGCGTGGTCGGCCAACCGATGGTCGTAGTCCGGGTGTGTATCGCAGACGATCGAGCTCCTGCTGATCGGGCATTCGCTGCGCAGGTGCACGTCGCCTTTGTCCACGACGCCGCCGAGCAGCCGGGCCAAGGACCGGGCATTGCTGTCGTTCGCCAAATCCAGGAACTTGACGATGCGACCAGGCACGCTCCCTGGAGTCTCGCGTTGCCGCGCCAGCAGTGCCGGATTTGAGCGATAGAGCCGAGTCATGAGCTCACCCGACGGGTCAGCAACTGCATTGCGGACCGCGTGCGACGTCAGACCGATACTCGGGTCCTCGTCGATGAGGTAGTAGACCACGGCTGCGGCTTCGGAGGTGCGATAGAGCGCGACGGTGAAGGCGTTGTTCAGTGACTCGATGTCGTAAAACAGAAACGCCGACTCGGCGGCGGTAGCCGGAGCCTTACGGGCGTACGGGGTCGGTGTCATGATCGACGTCTCCTTGTGTCTGGTCGGCCATCGGGGGCGTGATGCGGTCAGCGTGGATTGCTCGACGGGGGTGGGTGTACAGGGTCTTTAGGTGCAGTCCAGGGCAACCGCATCAGCGATAATCTGAAGGGTCTGCAGGATTGGGTTCGCAACTGACAGTTAGGGTTCCGTCGCCAAATCGGCACCGGTCAGGGGCACGCCGTGCCGCTGAGGGGGTGCTTCTGTGGATCTGAGCTACGGAACGTTTGTCATAAACGTTGTGCTCAGCGCAGGCGTGATTGTCGTTCGCTGCGCCGGCACGACGCAGATCAAACGACTGCAGCAAATCGAATGCGCTGCCCGACGGTGGCTCCGATCACCGTGTCGATGAAGAATGCGTCTACCCAGGCTGACTACCCTCATGAAGACAAATACGGTTCAGCGTAGGAATGTCTCGATGAAAGGTCTTCGACTATGGCCAGACAAGAAATAGTTCAACTGATTGACGACATCGACGGTTCGGACATCGACGGGGCATCCGGCGAGACGATTGAATTCGCCGTGAATGGGGTCGAATACTCGATTGATCTGAAAGCGAAGAACGCCAACGAGTTTCACAAGAAGCTTGACTACTACATCGGACACGCCACGCGAATTGGTGGGCGCAAGCGCAAACCCACTCCCGCTGTAGCCGCAACGACAGCAACAGCAGGGACGCCAGGAAGGCGCGGGCCGGAGCAAACACGGGCGATCAGGCAGTGGGCCTTCGACAAGGGGTACGAGATCAGCGATCGCGGCAGAATTCCGGCACATATCGAAGCGAAATTTGAGGCGGCCCACCGCAGTCGCTGAGTTGCGGGACCGAGACCAGCGGGGGTTTAGACGGTCCGGTAGTCCGCTTAGGTTCGGGCTTGAAGATGCGGACCGTCGCCCTCTGTGGCGAGGTCGGGCGCACCCCGTCGTTCGAGCGTCGACAGTTGACTGTCGTTGTGTTTCAGAGAGTTTCGATTTGTAGACGTTCGCGGTCGTATTGCTTGCATGTGGCTATGGCAGCTGCCGCTGCCGCGTCAGATCCCCAGATGTAGCGAAAGAGTGGGGTTTGCACATCGGGTAGCTCCATTCCTTTCGCTACGGCGGTTGGTACCCATGGGCGACGGGAGTGTGTGTTGACGGTCTTTTTGCTCATACCGAGAGTCTTCGCGGTCTCGGTTTGACTGAGGCCACTGAGGAGTGCGGCCTTGACCAGGGCTTGGTCTACGTAGTTGTCGGCGAGATAGGTGACTTGATGGACAAATACGCGCGATCGTCGGCGCTGGTCGGCCAGGGCATCGCGGCCGGAACTATCAGTCATGCCAACAGTATGCCGGTACTTTGCGTGTACCGCAATACCGGCAACTCTGTTGGGATGTGCGTGGTGTCGTCAGCCGGAACTCTGCCGGTTCATTGCGCGGCAGTGAGGGGTGTGCGGACTGTGAGCTCGCCGGCAGGTACGGGTGTCCAGCGCAGGCCTGTCTCGCCGAAGGTGGGTGCGGTGAGGGTGTAGCGGCCGGTGCGGCGCGGTGTTCCGCGGCCGTGGACGGTGGTCTCCAATGTGATCGATTTGATTCGGCCTCGTCCTTGTTCGATGCCGCCGTACCCACAGACGGTGGAGGCGATGGTGAGGTCGATACCGGGCATATGTCCGTCCGTCAGCAGAAGAACACTCCCATGCTCCGTTGACCGGACTACGCAGCGACACGCCTGATCGCATGAATCCGATCCGAGTGTCGCGGGGTAGACATCACCTACCTCGGCCTCAAGAAAGCGGTGTCGCATGATCGACGAAGCAGAGCGAAACATCGAGCAAGTCCAGATCCCCCGATGGGGCAAGGTCGAAAAATCCGACGGAACCATCCCCTGGCTGGTCGTCGACGAGGATCTGGTGCCGGTAGAGCCGATCCGGCGGTTCCTCCTCGACTTCGTCGCACGGGGTAATCGACCGTGGTCGGTCCGCAGCTACGCCTACGACCTTTTGCGATGGTGGCGATGGCTTCGTGTCTACGAGATCGACTGGGAAAGAGCGACTTCCGCTGAGTCACGGGATCTGGTTCTGTGGATGATGCGGGCCGACAAGCCTCGGAACGCAGCGCGGACCAAATCGCGGACCACTGTGGGAACAGTCAACGTGATCACCCGCAAGCGATATCTCGACGACCGATATTGTGCCCGCACCATCCGCCATTCCAATGCAGTGGTGCGGGCGTTCTACGAGTTCTGGATCGAACGCGGTGAAGGCCCACTGGTCAATCCGATGCCGGTGGCACGAGGGGCGGCCCGGGTGAATGCGCATCACAACCCGCTCGAACCGTTTCGGCCCGGTGGACGGTTGCGGTACAACCCGAAACTTCCCGTCCAGCGTCCCCGGTCCATACCCGACGATCGGTGGCTCGAGCTGTTCGGTGCGCTGCGCTCGAACCGGGATCGGGCATTGTTGGCTTTGGCGGTCAGCAATGGTGCACGAGCTGCGGAAATCCTCGGAATTTCTCTCGAAGACATCGACTGGGGAGACCAGTTGATTCGAGTGACACGTAAGGGGACACGCGTCGATCAGTGGCTCCCAGCCAGCCCGGAAGCGTTCGTGTGGCTTCGCCTGCATCTCGCGGACCTGGGAACATCCTTGGACGTGAACGGATCGCTGTGGCTCACCCTCCGCCGCAGATCCGACTCCTCCGCTGCTCTGGAGTATCGACCATTGACCTACGACGCGCTGCGCAAGGTGCTGACGCGGGCAAACGACGTTCTGGGCACCAACTGGACGATGCACGACCTCCGCCACACCGCAGCCATACGAATGGCACACGACGGAACACTCACCTCGCGCGACATACAGACGATCCTCGGGCACGCGCACCTGTCGACCACGACCGAGATCTATCTCGTCGAAGACCAAGACGACACCATCCGAAGGGTCCAGCATCATCTCGCGCACCGAGCCGAACACATGATCAGCAATCCCCCTACCGTGGCCGCTGGTTACGACTCTGCGGATCTGAATGTGCTGTTCGGAGCGGTCGAGTCATGAACGTGACACCCACCGAGCTGCCGGTCGCACAGCGGGCCAACCCACGGTTGCAGTACCGATTCAAGCGCCACGAAGACCTTGCCGACTCCGCTCCGATCGGCGGGGCCAAGGATCTACTCGACATCGAAGAGATCCTCGATACTGTTCCAGTATTTCTGTATCCCAATGGTTCTCGTGAACACGGTGCCAAAAGGGCATGCCGACTGATCCTGGAGTGGCTTCTGACCTTCCCCGGCGCGGGATGGCAGGAGCGCTGGGTTCATTCCGGTGCCGACGTAGGATCGTCCGACTGGCTCGACACCTTCCACGACAATGCCGACCCACGAACAGTGGTGACCCGAAGCCAAGAACTGCGGCGCGGCCTGATCCTTCTTCTGGTCGCGCGGGTTGTCTTTCCCAGTTACGAGTCCATGTCAGCAATGCAGTGGACCGGGCTATACGCCAAGCTGCGCACCGCTCACCACCCCGAGATGTTCACAGCGTTGGAGGCCCGTGTCTCGGTTCTGGCGGCGAACTCCAAACAATGCAGCACCGCGATGCTGGTGGCATGCAAGATCGTTCTGCATACGGGGCGCGATCTCCATGAACTCACTCCGGAAGACCTGCTGGGCTACCGCGCCTGGAACATGGTCAGTGATCGCCCGACCTCGGCCAGCGTGCAACTGGTGTGGGCGGGACTCGACGGTATCGCCGACCTGCGGGGAATCAAGAGCTTCGCTGCAGCAATTCGGCGCGGACCCCGCCCGACGGGTGAATTGGTCGACCGATACAACCTCGTGAACACGACGGTGCGGAACGTTCTGGTGCGCTACCTCGACGAACGACGACCGAGTCTGGACTACGGCGGCTTCGCCGCCCTTACCGGAGTTCTCGCCGGCAACTTCTGGGCCGATATAGAACTCCACGATCCAGGCCTCGACACCATCGACCTCCCGCCGGACGTTGCGGCCGGGTGGAAGCAACGACTGTCGGTGATCACCGACAAAGACGGAACCACACGCCCACGAGCAGGGCGACTGGCAGTGATGATGACAGTGCGCGGCTTCTACCGCGACATCGCCGAATGGGCAGCCGAAGACCCCACCTGGGTGCAGTGGAGCGTTCCGAACCCCATCCGCAAAAGTGACGTCGAGGGATACAGCAAAGAACGCGCGAAGACGACAGCGGTCGTGCACCAACGAATTCGCGAGCGTTTGCCGCACCTTCCCTCGTTGGTCGATGCCGCTCACGATCGCCGTGACCGATCGGCCGCGCTACTCGCTGCCACCGCGTCGGTGGCGGTCGGAGAGACCTTCGAGCATCTCGGAGTGCGCTACCGCCGGTCCATCGCGCCCTCGTTCACGAAATCCAGCTACCAGCACGATCATCCACCGGTGCTCGCCGAAGTCATCGACACCGGCGAGATCATCGAAATCGAAATAGAAGAGCACGAGGCATTCTGGGCATGGGCGGTGATCGAGACGTTCCGCCACACCGGAATTCGAGTGGAGGAACTCCTCGAACTCACCCACCTCGCAGTCGTGTCCTACACACTGCCATCGACCGGCGAGATCGTGCCGATGCTGCAAATCGTCCCGTCCAAAACCGGCGAAGAACGCCTTCTGCTGGTCAGTCCGGAACTCGCGAGCGTGCTGGCAACGATCATTGCCCGCCTCCGAACCGCCAATGACGGCACAGTCCCGCTGACCGCGCGATACGACGGCCACGAACGTATTACCGATCCACCGCTACCGCATCTGTTCCAGCATCGAATGGGCTGGCTATGGACGGTGCCGACTCGAAACTTGATCCAGAAGTGGCTCAACCAAACCCTTGCCGCCACCGGAATCGTCGACAACGCGGGCAACCCGCTCCGATACACAGCACACGATTTTCGGCGGATGTTCGCCACCGAATCGGTCGGCAGCGGACTGCCGATCCACATCGTCGCAAAACTGCTCGGGCACAAGCACATTTCCACAACGCAGATCTACACTGCCGTGTTCGACGAGGAGCTCGTTCGTTCCTTCCGCACCTTCCTCGACGCACGCCGCGCCCAGAGACCGGAGGACGAGTACCGCAGCCCCACCGACGCGGAGTGGAACGAATTTCAGCAGCACTTCGAGCATCGCAAACTCGAACTCGGAACCTGCGGGCGTCCCTACAACACCCCATGCAAGCACGAACATGCCTGCATCCGATGCCCCAGCCAGCAGGTTGACCCCAACGCCCGCGTACGGCTGACGGAGATCATCGCCAACCTCCGCGACCGCATCGCTGAGGCACGCAACAACGGCTGGACCGGCGAAGCCGAAGGCCTCCAAACCAGCCTCACCGCGGCAGCAACGAAGCTCGTCAGCCTCGACCGAACGGCAGGCCCGAACGCCATGACATCGCTCGGAATCCCTGCCATGCCTTGAGGGAGCTCCATCAGTTTCTACGCGGGCCGGAGACAGGTGCGCTGCATCTAATTTGGTAAGGACACGGCGACCAGGTCATCTGTTCGCGGCTCCATCTCGCGAAGTAGGTCGAAGGCCTCGGTGTCGGGTCTACCGCAGTGATTCTTCGGAAACTGCGGCCGGTACCCGGCTCCGGACGCATCGACGAGCCACACCGCCGGAGGGTTGAGATAGTCACCCGAGCACGAGTAGAGGATCGACACCCGAAACCGGTAAGACGTGGCCTCGAATGCTGCCGCGACTTCATCGACGCCGTCGCCGGAGTAGGTCAGTTGCCGCACCGCGTAGAACGGAACCTCCACCAACTGCTGGTCCGGGCTCCCACACACCATCACCGACGCGACCGTGAAATCGGCGGGTCGGGAACCGAATTCGGGACTGTGCGGAATGCTCAGTGTTGCCCCCGACAGCACACCGCTCGACACTTCGCGATCGGCGACACACGACGGCACCGTCGCAATCGCCGTCCTCGGGGAGGGCTCAGGCCAGAAGTAGACAGACAAACCCGCAACCAGAACTGCCACCACAGGCAGCACGATCAACCATCTCCGTCGGGTCACGTCAGCTCTCCTCGGTGCGAGCCCTTGTGGTGCAGGGCGTTTCGCTATGACCATCGAGGGCAGCAGTCACGACCGGCGTCGAGTCAGAGACAAGCCCGCGACCGTCGAGACCAAGATCCACCAGCGCACCGTAGAACCAAACCACGATCTTCGGCCATCGGCGAATACCTCACAGCTTCAGTGTGCGAACTCGCCGCGTTGCGGCTGCTGCCGCATGCTGCTCGTGGGCGAACAGCAGTCCGTAGGTGAAACCGTTCTCTGCGGGTCGGGTTCCCGCCGCGGCTCCGAGGCGACGAAGGAACCCTGCTGCGACGAGGCTGTCCTGGTGTTCGCCAAGTACTTCTTGGAAGTGTTTGTAGCGCCGGATCGTTTTCTTCGAGCGCTTCGTGCCGAGTAGCGGTGTCGCCAGCTCCGCGGCGTACCGCGCACGCTTGAACGCCTTACGTGCTCGGTGCAGAGCTTCGTCATCGCCGGCCACGCCTGAGACTGCGGTCTTCAGGCGGATGCGGGCTTTCTTGCCGGCCTTGGTCGCCAGCGACGTCACGTTCCTGCGTGGGAGTGACCGCACCGAGGAGTCGAGGGTGTCGAGGGCCTTGATCAGGGTGGCATACCGGTCACCGGCGAGGACGGTATCGACGTCGGCTCGGTAGGTGCGCTGTTCGGCAGCGAGGGTGGTCTCGATATCGGCGGCCACGGGACCAAGCACCCACTCGTCGGGAAGATCGGCCACCGCTTGAGCGAAGCGGGCGCGCTGTACTTCGTGGTCGCGGACGTGGCCGAGGATTCCGGCGTACCAGGACAGTTCCTCGTCCAGACCGGTGGCGACGGCCGGGTCGAAGGCGCCGCCGAACACTCGCACGGTGCTGCGGAGTCGCCGGATCGCAACGCGGGTGGCATGGATCGGATCCTCACCGCGCCGCAGCGCTGCATCTCCTCCTCGAATGGCACTGATCTGCTCACGCACGTAGGCGGCAACGGGCGCTGCGCCAGCATCTCGAGTCGATGTCGAAGGTTTCGTCGATGTCGTCATCGTTATGGATGCCCCGGATGCGTGCCGATCGAAACCACCACGGTCGATCCACGCAGTCGCCGACCCACCCGCGCGGAGAACGGCTTCACATACGGCATATTGTTCGCGAACGAGCCTCAGGCGGCCGGAGCCGCGCAACGACGCGCTCGCGCACTGAATCTCTGACCGGTGGTCGCAGCCGCTGAGCGTCTGGCGCGCTGTCGGCCCCCTGCGTGTCAGCGATCGTCAGTTCGGGCGTGAACGACTCGCATCACGAACCCTGGATGCCGATCGCGACCGTACTCCCAGCGGATGGTTCGGGTGGGACCGTCCCGAGGAGGCCTGACGCTGATTCCGCGGTAGTCGTACCCGTCTTGCGGTACCTGCTCCCACTCGAAATCTACGGTCTCACCTTCGACCAGGTCGACGCTGGAGCCTGTGATGTAAACCGTCTCGTGCTCGCGTGTCGGAGGCAGGGTGATCGCCCGCAACATGCTGATGTGAACCCAGCAGCCGCTGGGAGTGTCGGCCGACTCGACGACGCCCCACCCTTCTTCACCACTCCACACCGCAACGACACCTGTACAGGTCACCGGCTCAGCGTAGCGACGCCGGTCGCTCCGACTCCACGCATTCCCCCCCTGCGGCGAGTTCCCACAGTGTCAGGTGAGCCGCCTGCCCTGACACGGGCATGCAGGGTGGTGGCGCGTAGAGCGGGGGAGCTTGAGGGCTTCTATCTCTCCTCTAGGGGTGCGGTAGTCGAGGAACCTGCTCCAGTAGTCGAGATGCGTGAGTCGATCGAGAACCAGTGGATCCGTACACCGAATAGTCAGGCATTCGGTAACGCAGTGGGAGGTGCGCCGTCCGTGGCGCACCTCCCACTGCCTTACGCCGGGAGTTCATACTCCTGTGTGGTGACCGCAGGTACTCTTTCGATGGCCGTGAGCGGGTCGCCCTTGAGTTGACCACAGCTGTCTTTCGGCAGCTCGAGGCGCACTGCGCGAGATTGTGGATCTACAGCCCACACCACCGGGATCGGCGCTGAGCCGACAGCATCGCAATCCTCTGGATCGCGGGGTGGGTCGGTCGGTGTGTTCACAACCGCTAGCGCACCGACCACGTCCCCGCCTGCGCGTTCGGTCTGGCGCATTATCTGCGTGCCGTTCTCCGGTCGGTCACCGTAAAATTCACACACCACAAAGCCCACTGCATCGAAGGTGGCCGGAAGTGCGCCTGCGACTGGGGCATTAGGGATACCGGGATTACTGGTCGCGGCACCAGGCATCGCACTCACGACGACGTTCGGGGCAAGGCAAGATGCCTGCGGGACGACCTGACCTGCCGGTAAGGCTACCGATTCGCCGCGGGATTGAAACCAGAACGTAGCCCCGGCGACAACAATGAGCAGCGCGACTCCACCGATAGCCACGCTGCGTCTTCTAGACATGGTCGCATCGTAAGCGCACCACACCCCTAGAGCTTGCTGGTCAGATGTAGAGCAGGTGGGTGGCGGTACCGTCGAAGCGTTCGAGGTTGTCGAGGACGCCGGTGTAGTTTGCGGGCCCACAGGCGACGATAATCCATGGGTCGGCATGGCACCGATCGAGTCGCCCCGTCGATATCGATCATCGGCGACCCGCTCGTCCTCAGGACTGGGCCGGGGCCAGCCGCGCGGACGGGTCGGTGTCGTAGTGCTCACGGGTCTGCGTTCCTGACAGAGTGGAGTCACATTCAGGGCGTTTGTTCACTGTTCACCTGTCCGTCGCCCTATGGTTGCTCGCGGCGGCTGCGACGGTCGACGGGCCGGGTGATACTGCAGTAATGCCGCCGACACCTGACACCCCGCACGAGCGAGATCGGATGCTCGCGTTCGCCGTGCAGTGGATGCCGTACGGGGGCGGCGACGCCGAGGACATCATGGTTGCCTTCGGGATTCCGCCGGAGACGTATTTCCGCAGGCTGCGACACCTGCTGGCCGACCCCGCGCGGCCCGTCGACCTCGATTCCCGGACCACGGACGCTTTGCTGCACGTATGCCGTCGTCGCCTCGAACACAGCGCGGCATCCGCCGGCCGCCCACAGGTAGGGCAATGACCAGCACACGCGAAGCGGCCACCGCCAGGGAATCGGCGCAGTTCATCACACATTCACCTGGGGCGGAACACTCGCCACGTTCCGGTGGCCAGAAGATGAACGCACCCAGCACGAAACCGTCGTCGACCACATCCCGGCGAGGGCCCGACAGCTCCGATCGTGCGCAGGCGCAGATCTTCGCGGCAATGCTGACTGTCGAGATCAACGCTGTTTCGGCGCTCGTCGACGAAGCCGAACAACTCGCCCACAAAGCCGGGCGAATCGGCCAAGGCACCGCCCGGCTCTGGCACAACGAAGAAGCCCGGTCGCAGCGAAAATTGCTGTACGCGCTGCACCGCCAACTCGACGCCCTCCACACACGGTTTACCGATGTCTCGGGGTAGGCACCGACTGCCCGACTCCGGAACCACGCCGGACACCCAATTGACCACACCCCGAACAGAGCGGATCGTTCAAAAGATGACTACCACCGAACACGAGCACATCGACGCCGTCCGCGATCGCCTCGGTGCCCAGTTTCCCGATGTGCCGCGCCCGGTCATCGACGACACCATCGCCGCCGAGCATGCCCGTTTCGAGGGCAACTCCATCCGCGATTTCGTCCCGTTGTTCGTCGAACGCAAAGCCCGCCAAGCACTCCAGGCCCACGCCCACTAGCGGTCCGCGACACTCCGCCGGTTCAGGTCGAGGGAACGCTTTGGTGCAGCCACGAACTCTGCCCGTTCTCGGCAGCACGATCAGCTTCACCGATGCGGGTACCGGTCCACTCGTACTGTTCCTGCACGGCAATCCCACCTCGTCCTACCTGTGGCGCAACATCACGCCCGCCGTCGCAGCACACGGCTACCGCACAATCGCGGTGGATCTGATCGGCATGGAAGCCTCAGGCAGGGTACGGTCCGTCGAGAGCGTGTGACTGGCTAGCTCAGACACCTCGACTTGCTAACCCCGCTTAGTCCGGATAAGTCGCCTGTTCCTGGCAAGCAAAGCCCTTGCGCGCGTGGGTGGTACGTCGCGGCCGTGCACGGTGGTGACGACGAGATCCAGGCCGTCGAGACATATTGACGCTGCGTCGAGTGGGTCTGTTTTTGCTGGATCGACGAGATGAACTTTCGCCAGATTTCCGCCGTGTTCGTGGACGGCGAGCAGGTTCAGTCGGGGTTGGCCAATGAGGGCAACGTGATGGCCGGCGGCGGACGCTTCGGCGATGAGTGCGATGAGCAGGGACCCGGCGCCGGTAACGGTGCCGGCAGTTCCACGGGCCAGGGCTCGACGTGGGAGCAGTCCCGCGAGCGGTGGGGGTACCGGCATGGTTCGGAGGGTTTTGCCGCGTACAGCGGCGCTGAGCGGTTCCGCATCGCCGCGCTCACCCGCGAGGTCCGCACCGCCTGCCGCGGCTGGAGTCGGTTCGGGTGAGGTGATGGTGGGTAGGTCGGTGGGTGCGTGCTCGCGCCGGCCGCCGGGGACGGTGGCCATGCGGCGGCGTAGGACGTCGAGTTGAGTGGCCTTGTCCATGCCGGCGAGGTCAGGAATGGTGTCGACGGTGGCCATGAGGATCGACCTTTCGCCGCGCCGGTAGGAACTATCGCCAGAATAGTCGAACTCGTGTTCGACTGGCGAATGCGCTGGTTCAGAGCGGTAGGTAGTGGCCTGGGCGGCGGCGGAGAAAGTCTGGGCGAGATAGCGGCACAGGTGCAAGGTGTGTTTGAACTGGTCGAGAGCATGAGAGACGGCCGTGTGGCTCGGATCGATGTCGAGCCGCCAAATCGTACGGGCGACAACGCCGGAATACGTTGGTGCCGCAACGGGTCGAGTGGGACAATTGTCGGTCTGCCGAGAAATCAGGGGGGCCTATGGGAAGCAAAGTCCGGCTGTTCGCGCAACGGGGCGAGAGCGACGACTTCCGCTACTTGGCGTGGTTCAAGCTCGATGGCTCACACGACCTTCATTGGGGAGGTCCAAAGCCGACACTTGATACGCCGGCAATGCCCGTCCCCGGCGGGCAGAAGAGACTGACCATGGATCCGCCGGATGGCTGGGAATCCTTACCGGAAGTCAGTGTGCACCGGACGTATCACGAATCCGGAGTGATGCACGTGCAGGCACCCAGCGGCGAACACGCATCAGTTCGAGACGTGTGGCTCGGCAGGCCGGAAGACATCACCGGTCCGACTCTCGTCGAGATCCTTATCTCGAAACCGTTTTCTCACATGGAGCCGTACAGGCGGAAACTGGATCGGGACGGTGCCAACCCAGCGGTACTGAGGATCCCTGATGAGCTGTGGCATCGGAGATGGAACTTCGAGTTCCACCTCACTCCTTCAGGACAGGTCAGCTTTCCGGATCCGGAACTGAAGGTGCCGGCTGGCTATAAGGACCATTTATCTTGGTTCACTCTGGACGTTGAGCGCGATCGCTTGATTGCAATCAGGGCGTACCCGACCCTGGAGGACTTCTCGAACGTCCCACCCGACGAGCGTGTGCTCTCGTACTCCATCCTTCCCGGTTCGGAGTATGCGGCGATGAAGGCTGCCCGTGCAGAACGAAGCTAGCGACGTGGCGAGCGGTTGCGATGGCGGCGGCACATCGGATGCTTTGTCGTGGGAGGGATGGTTGTGTCTCAAGGATCGGACATGGCAGCAGGTCGCAGGCCCGGCCGACTGGCCTCGCATCCTGCTTTGGGAGGTTAAGGATCGAATGTCGGATGAGGTACTCAGCGATGCGATCCGAGACGTCTGGACTGGACTCAGCGGCAACCACGGTCTCGTGGACTTGCCCGGAGTGCCCTTGCCTCAGTACGAGGGGCGGATTCCGGATCGTCTCACCGCAGCGGAATGGCACGTACTTTTCGACAGGGTCGGCTATCTCTCTTACGAGGACGCCCGAGGCGAGTCGACAACGTGTGAGCGGCCGACGACCCTGTATCGCTACGCAGAACACGGCGGAGAAATCGGGTGGGCTTGGACTGTCAGTGCCGAGGCGGCCGCAGTATTTGAAGACGAATTCGACGATGCCGTTCGCCCGGGCTGCATTTGGATGGTCACCGACGTCGATCCCGACCGATTGCTGGCGCATTTTCACTCGACACCGCGACCGGGGGACGATTCGGAGAACGAGTACGTCTTCGAGCCATCTGCCTCGGAGATCAACCATGTCAGATCAGGCCGGGGCTGCAACTTCGTCTGATTCGAGCTTGGGTACATCGGGCGAGACCGCGACGTACTTCGTAACCACTCAGTTGTGCTGACGGTCTTCCTCGACGCCACGGAGTCGATCGAGTTCGGCACGCTGCAACGAGATCTCCTCTCTTAGATCCGCGGCGATCGTCTTCTGCTCGTCGATTCGTTCGGTGTAGTCGCGGCGCAGCTCAGCCTCACGTTTGGTCGCATCGGTGCGTTGTTGCGCGAGTGTTGCTGTGTTGCTGCGATTATCGTCCTGGTGCGCGGCGCGTTCGGCCGCCAGATCGGCACGCAAGGCCTTCGCCTCGGTGCGTACCTCTGCCAGGTCGGCTTCGAGGCGGCGTTCTTTTTCGTCGTAGCGGTCGACCACCTCGCGGTGGCTGCCCTTGAGCGAGGCCACGATGGAGTCGTGGTTGTCCTGCAGGGCAGTCATTTCCGCGCGTTGGCGTGCGTCAAGCTCGTCGAGAATGCGCCGGTGCGCTGCTTTCTGTTCCTCGAGGTCTGCGCGGGCCTGTTCGGCAGCGGTCTCTGCTGCCTCTGTGTGCTGCCACGCGTCGGCCGCGTCGGCGCGGAGCTCGTCGTTCTCGGCGTCGAGTGCATCGGCACGGACAGTAGCTGCATGCGCGGCAGCCTCAGCGGACGCGGCGCGCTCCTCGGCGGCGGAAACGGTGCGTGCGGTTTCAGCGCGCATCAGCTCGAGACGCTGGTCTAGGGCTTTGGGGTCCGCGACGGTCCCGATTGCGGATTCGACCCGTTGGACCAGGGCTGTGATTTTCCCGAACTGGGCTTCCAGTTCCGGGAGGACTGCAGCGAGGGATGCGACGGCAAGTTCTGGTGTGGCGGTATCGACCTCGTCGACTATGGCAGCTTTGGCTGCCTTCTCGGCCGCCCGGGCGCGGTGCGCCTTGACACGGTCGGCGGGGGACGCGTGAATCTTTGGCCGGCCTGGCTTGAGAGGTGGTTCGGCTGAGGTCATGACCGAACAGTATCATTTCATTTCGTTACATGTAACGAAATGAAATTAAATGCGCCTGGAACACTGCCAGGGTGGGTTGGCTCGCCATCTCGGGCGTCAGCACCCAACCACCTGCGCGACCCACCTATCCAGATGACTAACAGCAGCATGGCGGGGGCCAGCGAGGGGTCCTTAATTCATGCACCAGAAGGACGCGACCGGGATACCTGCGTCTGGCACTCCCGCACACCAGAGGCAGGTGCTGTCGTGCGCAAGGCGGCTGAGCACACCTTTGGCTTCTTCAATGAGGATGGGTAGTTCCAGGACCCGAGCGAGGGCGAGTGCTTCGGTGGCCCATGGCACGGCTCGCGGATCGGCGGCGGAGGCCACGGCGGCCGCCCCGATGAGGCCAGTGATTCTTTGATGGCTCTTCCCAGATGAGGGTGTAGGTCGGCCGGGCGCGTCGGTCCGCAGATAGAC
>NZ_CAIJDS010000044.1:0-64828 GCF_903819475.1 Rhodococcus sp. UFZ-B548 | reverse complement strand
TCGGGGCCACGAGCCCCATCAACTACCGGGCACCCCGCTCAAGCGCGAAGAGCCACTTTGATAGCGTAAGCGTCTTACTTGCCGGTAGTCCGGAGCCCTGTGGGCTCCGGACACTGCCGCGGGCCAGAGCCGTGCGACGGGGGTCGCAACGAGCCACAGGGCACGCGGACGCTCGATTTCCCGACCGGCTCATCGGCGAGTGGGCAACGAAAAGATGCGTGCATCAGGTACGTGCCCCGCTCGGTTCGATGATTGCGCTGGGGAGCGCATGTCATGACTACACCAGAGAACTCGATCAGCGCTCTCGAAGTGGCCGAATCACCCGATGTCTGCGTCACCGACAATGCGTCCGTCAAGCGCGCTGTCAAGGCAACGATGCTCGGAAATGCCATGGAGTGGTTCGATTTCGGCGTTTACGCATATCTAGCTACCACTATCGGAAAAGTGTTCTTCCCGGACGCGAGCGGCAGCGCTCAACTCCTCTCGACGTTTGCAATTTTTGCGGCTGCCTTCATCGTCCGCCCTCTCGGCGGATTGTTCTTCGGTCCACTCGGTGACCGCATCGGACGCAAGAAGGTCCTGGCCACCACCATCATTCTGATGGCCGGCAGTACCTTCGCCATCGGCCTCATCCCGAGCTACGAATCCATCGGTATCGCCGCCCCGATCCTGCTGGTACTCCTACGCCTGTTGCAGGGCTTTTCCACGGGCGGCGAATACGGCGGGGCCAGTACGTTCGTTGCCGAATACGCGCCGGACAAGCGGCGCGGTTTCTTCGCCAGCTTCCTCGAATTCGGGACTCTGGCAGGATATGTGGCGGCAGCGGGCATCGTGACGATCATCCAGACCGTCGTCAGCGCCGAGGACCTCCTCCAGTGGGGCTGGCGCATCCCCTTCCTCATTGCCGGACCGCTGGGTCTCATCGGCCTGTACCTCCGTCTACGTTTGGAGGAAACTCCCGCATTCCAGATGATGGAGCAGGCCGAAGAGCGTTCCCTCGCAGACGAATCCACCGGCAAGAAACTACGCGAAACTCTCGTCGACAACTGGCGTCCGCTTGTTCTGTGCATCGTCCTGGTGGCCACGTACAACATCGCTCACTACGGGCTGCTCAGCTACATGCCGACGTATCTGACCAACACGTTGGGTTACGACGAATCCCACGGACTCGTTCTGATGATCATCGTCATGATCGTGATGATGATGGGAATCAGCTACGTCGGAAAGTTCTCGGACCGCGTCGGGCGTAAACCCTTGCTGCTCAGCGGTTTCATCGGATTCTTCGTCCTGTCCCTGCCTGCCTACCTGCTGATCGGCATCGGCAACTACGTGACGGTCTTCCTGGGACTCGCAATTCTCGGCGGCTTGCTCCTGCTGTTCGTCGGGGTGTTCCCGTCCGTGCTTCCCGCGCTCTTTCCGACCGGAATCAGGTACGGCGGCTTGGCAATCGGATACAACCTCGCGGTGTCGATCTTCGGTGGAACCACTCCCCTGGTGCTGACAGCTCTCGAAAGTGCAACGGGCAGCAATCTGGTCGCACCGATGTACATGATGATCGCCGCGGTGATCGGCGGTATCGCAGTCCTGATGATCCCCGAGACCGCACGGAAGCCACTGGACGGCTCTCCGCCCGCCGTGGCCACCGACGAGGAAGCACGCCGGATCATCCGCAAGGTTCGCCGCAAGAGAATGAAGGCCGATAACCTCGAGGTATGAGCACGCCTCGAATCGTCGTCGTCGGCAGTATCAACATGGATCTGACCACGTCAGTGTCCAGATTCCCCGCTCCGGGAGAAACGCTGCTCGGCACTGCCTTTGCCACCGCGGCCGGAGGTAAGGGCAGTAACCAGGCCATCGCCGCCGCGAAGGCCGGTGGGGACGTGTCCTTCATCGGCGCGGTCGGCGACGACGGTTTCGGCACCCAATTGCGCGAGACCCTACAAGACGCCGGGGTCGACACCGCACTGCTACGTAGTGTCGACGGCCCGAGTGGCGTCGCGGCCATCACCGTGAGCGAAGACGCGGAGAACAACATCATCGTCGTCCCGGGCGCCAATTCCTCGATCACTTCGTTGACCGAAGCAGACCTCGACGCGATCTCCCGCGCCGACATCCTCCTGTGCCAACTCGAGATCCCGGTCGAGACAGTTACAGCGGCAGCCGAGCACGCGCACGCCAACGGGACGACGGTCATCCTCAATCCGTCTCCCGTACAAGAACTTCCGACTCCACTGATCGATGCAGTCGACATCTTGATCGTGAACCAGACCGAGTCGGAGCAGCTGGCCGCGGTCACCGGTCGCGTCGCGCACCTCGTCACGACGCTCGGAGCGGGCGGCGCGGATCTGAAGACCGGCGACGAGACAATCCACGCCGACTCCCCGGCCGTGACACCCGTCGACACCACCGGCGCCGGCGATGCCTTCACCGGGGCCTTCGCCGTGGAGTGGGTGCAGGACCAGGACCGCGCCCTGCAGTTCGCTGCCACGGCGGGAAGTCTGGCGACGACGGTCCGCGGCGCGTCGGTGGCGTCGCCCACTCGCGATGCGATTGAAAAAGTCCTGAACCGACAGCTTGACTCTGACACCGTGTGAGGTTCTAAACCTGTAGGTGTCGGGTTCGTGAGGGAGAAACGGGGCAAGTAACCATGTTGAGCATCGGAGACTTCGCGAGAGCAGGTCGTGTGTCGGTGCGCATGCTCCGCCACTACGACGCCATCGGCCTGCTCGTGCCCGCGAGGGTCGACGCATCCACCGGGTACCGCTCGTACACCGCGGGCCAGTTGGCGCTGCTCAACCGCATCGTCGCGCTCAAGGAGCTGGGCCTGACCCTGGCCCAGGTCCAGCAGGTGGTGGAGTCGGCGGTCACCGTCGACGAAATCCGCGGGATGCTCACGCTTCGCCGAGCAGAACTCGAGACCCGAATCCAGGAAGACACCGCGCGACTGGCGCATGTACAGGCGCGCCTACGCATCATCGAAAGTGAGGGACAGATGTCCGCATACGAGGTTGTGATCAAGTCCGTTCCGGCGCTGCGGGTCGCGGAGTTGACCGGTACCGCCAAGACGATGGATCCGTCGTCGATCGGTCCGGTGGTTCGCGGGCTGTACGAGCGCCTGTGCACCGGTTTGGATCGTGCCGGTATCGCCGCGATCGGACCTGCGCTCGCGTACTACGAGGATGCCGGTGACGACGAGAACGTCGTCGTGCATGCCGCGCTACCGGTCGATGCGGATCCCGAGGGCGACTACGAGTTCGCGGTCGTCGAACTGCAGGCCGAAGCTCAGGTGGCCTCGCTGCTGCACAAGGGGCCGATGGACAACTGCCTGCCCGCCTATCAAGCCTTGGCTCAGTGGATCGACGCAGCGGGATACCGCAATGCCGGCCCCAGCCGGGAGGTCACGCTGGCGTGCCCGGAGGACGTCGACGGCTGGGTCACCGAGCTGCAGGAGCCTGTTGCCAAGGCCTGAAGCCCGCACGTGTCGGCAGGGTCGTGCACCATGGGGTCCATGACCACCGCCACTGCCCCAGCCATGCGCGACGAAGCCGAGCGACTGCTCCGTGAACTCGCGGGGCCGGATGCCCGCCTACGCGAGGACCAGTGGACGGCCATCGAGGCCTTGGTGGTGCAACGCAAACGCGCCCTCGTCGTCCAGCGGACCGGCTGGGGCAAGTCTGCGGTCTACTTCATCTCGGCGAAGCTGCTCCGGGCAACAGGTCATGGCCCCACGGTCATCGTCTCTCCGTTGTTGGCCCTGATGCGAAACCAGGTCAGTTCTGCCGAGCGTGCCGGGGTGCGAGCCGCGACCATCAACTCGGGCAATGTCACGGAGTGGGACGACATCCACGCCCGCGTTGCAGCCAACGATCTCGACGTACTGCTGGTCAGCCCCGAGCGCCTCAACAACCCCGACTTCCGCGATCAGGTTCTCCCGTCCCTGGCAGCTGACGCCGGCCTGGTAGTGGTCGACGAGGCTCACTGCGTTTCCGACTGGGGACACGACTTCCGTCCCGACTATCGGCGTATCAGGACGTTGATCGCCGAACTCGGCGAGGGCATTCCCGTCCTCGCGACCACGGCTACGGCCAACAACCGCGTCGTCGAGGACGTGTCCGCCCAACTCGGCGTCGGCGGCGAGGAAACGCTCGTACTTCGTGGCGGGCTCGAACGCGAGTCACTTCACCTTTCCGTGGTTCACATTCCCGAGGCGACGGCGCGCGCTGCCTGGCTCGCCGACATACTCGAGACGCTGCCGGGATCGGGCATCATCTACACGCTGACGGTTTCGGCCGCTCGCGACCTCGCAAGCCTGCTCTCCGAGCGCGGTCATACCGTCGCCGCCTACACGGGCCAGACCGATCCCACCGAACGTGAATCCCTCGAGCAGGACCTGTTGGGCAATCGCGTCAAGGCTCTGGTGGCCACCTCGGCCCTCGGGATGGGCTTCGACAAGCCTGATCTCGGGTTCGTCGTCCACCTCGGCGCACCGTCGTCACCTATCTCGTACTACCAGCAGGTGGGCCGCGCCGGGCGTTCCACCGACAGGGCAGACGTGATCCTGCTGCCGGGCGCCGAGGACAAGCAGATCTGGAGCTACTTCGCCTCGGTCGCCTTCCCCCGCGAGCATCTGGTCCGCAGCGTCATCGAGCACCTCGACACCGAAAAGGCCACGTCGACACCGGCACTCGAACCGCTGGTGGAGCTCAATCGCACCCGTCTCGAAATGGTCCTCAAAGTTCTCGACGTCGACGGCGCGGTCAAACGAGTCAAGGGCGGTTGGATCAGCACCGGAGAACCTTGGGTGTACGACGCCGAGCGCTACGGTCGACTCGACGACGCTCGCCAGGCCGAGCAGGCTGCAATGGTCGAGTACCAGAGCATCACCACGTGCCGAATGACCTTCCTGCGTGAACAACTCGACGATCCTGGTCTGACATCGGAGAACTCACAGTGTGGACGCTGTGACAACTGCACCGGCAATCGCTACGACACCACTGTCGACACCACCGCCCTCGACGAGACTCGGGCGCGCTTGCAGCGCCCCGGATTCGACCTGGAGCCGCGCAAGATGTGGCCGACCGGCCTGAGCAAGCTGGGCGTCAAGCTGTCCGGGAAGATCACCGAGGGACCGGAAACCGGGCGCATTCTCGGACGGATGTCGGACCTGGGCTGGGGCCAACGTCTCCGCGCGCTTTTCGACGGTCCCGACGCCGAGGTACCCGATGCGGTGGTCAGCGCGTGTATCAGCGTTCTGGCCGCCTGGAATTGGGCCGAGCGCCCCACCGGTGTCATGGCCCTCGAATCCACGACGCATCCATTGCTGGTGTCGAGCCTGGCTGCCAAGCTGGCCGAGGTCGGGCGATTGACCGACCTGGGCACCCTTCGCTTGCGACCCGACCACCCTCCGGTGTCGGCAGCGAACTCCGCCTATCGCGTGTCCGGACTGGTCGATGTTTGGGAAGTTCCGGACATGAGTATCCATCAGGGACCGATACTTCTCGTCGACGCAATCGCCGACACCGGTTGGACTTTCACGATGGCCGCACGCGCACTTCGGCAGGCAGGTGCGCATTCGGTCCTCCCATTGGCGCTCGCGAGCCCCAAATAGCGAGTTTTGGCCCGAAATAGTCGCTCGGACAACACCAAAAGTTACATAATGTGAGCACGATCACATTCATGTCCTCACCTGGGGCGCAACGGGTTCCGCACGGCCCGAAACGGACATCTGCATGACTTCGACAGCAATGATTGTTACGTTCAGATGACCGATGAAGCCTGTTGATACGAGAGCTATCCCGACCACCGCGCCGGACGCGGTGTTGTTCAGAAGCCCACAGATCGATGACGGAGTCCGGCTCTGGGAGATCGCACGTGATTCGAAGGTGCTCGACCTCAATTCGAGTTATGCATACCTGTTGTGGTGCAGGGATTTCAGCGCGACGTCCATCGTCGCAGAGGTAGACGGCCGCGTAGTCGGATTCGTTTCCGGTTATACCCGTCCCAGCGCGCAGGAAACCCTGTTCGTGTGGCAAGTCGCGGTCGACGAGGACCAGCGCGGCAAGGCAATTGCTGCCCGCATGCTGTCCGACTTGATGGATCGCACTGCCCCACTGGGTGTTACACATCTGGAGACGACGATCAGCCCCGACAACGAGGCTTCGATCGCACTCTTCACCGCGCTCGCACGTCGACGCGAAGTACCGATAACCAGGCAGAACTTGTTCTCGCCCAAAGATTTTCCCGATGGACACGAAGCCGAAGATCTTTACACGATCGGCGCCTAGCGCACTTCGCGCTCGGCATACAGCATGCCCCGGAGGAACAAAGAAGATATGAATATCAACGAAGCAAGCATTTTCGAAACCCTCGAGTCCGAGGTCCGCAGCTACTGCCGTGACTGGCCTGCAGTGTTCACCAGCGCATCCGGATCCTGGATTCGTGACGAAAACGGACGCGAATACCTCGATTTCTTCGCCGGTGCCGGCGCCCTCAACTACGGCCACAACAACCCGGTGCTCAAATCGGCGCTGGTCGACTACATCATGAGCGACGGCATCACGCACGGCCTCGACATGTCGACAGTCGCCAAGCGCGAGTTCCTCGAGACCTTTCAGCGCAACATCCTCGAGCCGCGCGGCCTGGACTACAAGGTCCAGTTCCCCGGCCCGACCGGATCGAACACCGTCGAGGCTGCACTGAAGCTGGCTCGCAAGGTGACCGGACGTTCGGCAGTCATCAACTTCACCAACGCATTTCACGGAATGACACTTGGTGCACTCTCCGTGACCGGCAACTCGATGAAGCGCGCGGGCGCCGGTGTTCCGCTCGTGCACACGACACCGATGCCCTTCGACAACTACTTCGACGGCGTCACCGAGGACTTCCAGTGGTTCTCCCGCGTTCTCGACGATTCCGGTAGCGGCATCAACCGTCCCGCGGCAGTGATCGTCGAGACCGTTCAGGGTGAAGGCGGCGTCAATGTCGCTCGCCCCGAATGGCTTCGGGCACTGGCAACACTGTGCTCGGATCGTGGCATCCTGCTGATCGTCGACGACGTCCAGATGGGCTGCGGCCGCACCGGCCCGTTCTTCTCCTTCGAAGAGGCCGGAATCGTTCCCGACATCGTCACGCTGTCCAAGTCGATCAGCGGTTACGGAATGCCGATGGCGCTCACGCTGTTCAAGCGTGAACTCGACGTCTGGGGACCGGGCGAACACAACGGCACCTTCCGTGGCAACAACCCGGCGTTCGTCACCTCCAAGGTTGCACTCGACCACTACTGGTCCGACGACGCACTGACGAAGACAACCTTGAAGAAGGGCGCACGCATCAGCGAATGCTTCGCCAATCTCTCCGATCAGTTCCCCGGCGAGGTCTCGCACCGTGGACGCGGCCTGGTTCAGGGCCTCGTTTTCGATCAGCCCGAGCGCGCCGGCAAGGTCTGCCAGCTGGCATTCGACGAGGGATTGCTCGCGGAGACCTCCGGACCCTCCGACCAGGTTGTCAAACTGCTTCCGGCACTGACGATTACCGATGACGAGCTCGAGCACGGCCTCTCCATTCTGGCCGAGGCGACACTCAAGGTCTGCAGCTAGAGGAAGGACTCCCCCATGATCGTTCGCACCACCACCGAGATCACCGACACCGACCGCGACATCACGAGCGAGGACGGCAACTGGCGCAGCAAGCGCATCGTCCTCGGCGGCGACCGCGTCGGGTTCTCGTTCCACGAAACCACCATCAAGGCAGGTTCGGTCAACGAGTTCCACTACGCCAACCACGTCGAAGCGGTCTGGCTCGTCGAGGGCACCGGCAAGCTGATCGACCTGGACAACAACAAGGAATACGATCTCGCACCGGGGTCGATGTACCTGCTCAACGGTCACGAGCGTCACCGCGTCGAGCCCGATACGCAGATGCGCATGCTCTGCGTTTTCAATCCGCCGGTCACCGGGCGTGAGGTACACGACGAGAACGGTGTCTACCCACTGGTGGAGGTCCCCGCGTAGCGTCTAGTCATGGCGACTGACACCTCTCCACGCGTAGCGATCGGCCCCGTCCCCGATGCACTGCTCGACAGCGCGGTGCTTCGGGGCGGAGGTCTGATCAGTCCGATCGACACTGCCGACGCCCTGATCTGGGCGGGCTCACCCGAAACTTTTCCGTCGGAGTTACCGGCGTCGGTCAGGTGGGTGCAGCTGCCGTCGGCGGGAATCGAGGATTGGTTCGACTCCGGTGTGATTCCGAAGGACACCGAAATCACGTGGACCTCGGCGGCCGGCGCGTTTTCGGCCTCGGTGGCCGAGCACGCGCTCATGCTGCTGTTGGCCGGAGTTCGTCACCTGCCCGCACACATCGAAGCTCGAACGTGGCGTCAGTTCGAGTTCTTTCCCAAGATCGGCACCCTTCGTGGCTCGACGGTTGCGATCATCGGCGCAGGCGGTATCGGCCGCGCGCTGATTCCGATGCTGGCCGCGCAGGGGGCGGACAGCATCGCAGTCAATCGTTCCGGTAGCCCGGTTCCCGGGGCCATCTCGACGTACCCCGCATCCAGGATGGATGAAATCTATTCTCGCGCAGATCACTTCGTGATCGCTGCGCCCGCCACCCCGGCCACCCGTCACCTCGTTGGCCGCGCGCAGTTGGCGGCGATGCAACCCCATTCCTGGGTGATCAATGTCGCGCGCGGATCACTGGTCGATACCGACGCGCTGGTCGAGGCAATCGAGTCGGAGCAGATCGGCGGCGCCGGTCTCGACGTCACCGACCCCGAACCCCTCCCGGACGGTCACCCGCTGTGGGATCTGACGAATGCGATCATCACACCCCACGATTCCAATCCGCCGGGAGTTCGCCCCGCCGCGTTTGCGGATCACGTCTCCAAGAACGTGACCCGCTTCGCGAAGGGCGAGGCACTGGCTGCCCTCGTCGACCCGGTCGCCGGATACTGAGCACGCGGCCGAAGCCTGAATGATCCGGCGAAAGCTGCCGAAAGTTACTGTGGCGAATCCGTATCCGGGAAGAAGAGCGCCCGCGCCCGGCGAGCCACCTCCTCCGCAGGTACGTCCTCGACCTTCGTGCATACGGCCCACCGATGGCCGAATGGGTCGAGAAACACTCCATGCCGGTCACCCGAGAACGTATCGGCGACCGCCGTGACCAGCGTGGCTCCCTCGGCGACGGCCCGAGCGACGAACTCGTCCGTGTCCTCGGTGTAAACGACGATGGACGAATGCACCCAGCCGTCCTGCGGCGACCTGAGACCGAAGTCCGGCATCTCCTGCGAAAGCTGCAGCATCGAATCACCGATCCGAATCTCGGCATGCATGAGAGTGCCGTCAGGTGCATTCATCGCGTCGACGATCTCAGCTCCGAGGGCTCGTTTGTAGTAGTCGAGTGCGGCATGCCCGTCCGGCACCGCAAGGTAGGGAGTGATCGTGCGGTAACCAGCGGGAATTGGGTTCACTGTGTTCATGTCTACGAGTATCGACAGTCGTACACGTGTTCTATTGAACATTTCGGACTTCCTCCGCGCCGCCGTCTCGCACACGCGCCTATCCTGGAACGGTGCCTACCGACAACAGCCGCCTCGACGCCCTTCCCGAGCTCCTGTCCGGCCGTCGCCTGGCAGTTCTGACGGGTGCAGGCATCTCCACCGACTCCGGAATCCCGGACTACCGTGGCCCCGATTCACCCCCGCGCAATCCGATGACGTTCCAGCAGTTCACCGGCGATCCGGCGTTTCGACGTCACTACTGGGCGCGTAACCACATCGGCTGGCGATACATGGACAGCTCGCGGCCCAACCAGGGCCACCGGGCCGTCGCGGCACTCGAGCGAACAGGGCGAGCCGTCGGTGTGATCACCCAGAACGTCGACCTCCTGCACACCAAGGCCGGCGCGCGAAACGTCATCGACCTCCACGGCACCTACGCGCAGGTTCGATGCCTGAGCTGCCAGCGGCTGATCTCCCGCGCCACTCTCGCCGAGAGACTGGAGGAAGCCAACCCCGGATTTGCCGAAACTGTGGCTGCTGCAACGGGAGTCGAGATCGCGCCCGATGCAGATGCCGTGATCGAATCCACCGCACACTTTCGCGTCGTAGATTGCGCCGTGTGCGGTGGGCTACTCAAGCCGGACATCGTCTACTTCGGTGAATCCGTCCCCAAGGAACGTGTGGCCCGGGCGTACAGCCTCGTCGACCAAGCCGATGCACTGTTGGTAGCCGGGTCGTCGTTGACGGTGATGTCCGGTCTGCGTTTCGTGCGGCATGCCGCCAAGACCGGGAAGCCGATCGCCATCGTCAATCGCGGAACGACCCGAGGTGACGAATACGCCGACCTCAAGCTCGAAGTCGGTTGTGCTGAAGCACTTTCCGCCCTGGTCGAGTACGACAGCTACAGCGCCACCAAGTCGTCCGCGTGAACCACGGGACGCTGCATGTCGGCCGGTAGATCGGCGGTGGAGCGCCCCAGGATCTCCTCGATCTCCGTAGCGTCGAACGCAACGACACCCCGAGCGACGGGCTTCTCCCCCGGTCCCATCAGCGACACGACATCGCCGGCGTGAAAATCGCCGGACACACCGACGATGCCCGCGGACAGCAGGCTTCGACGCTTGGACACCACCGCGCGAACGGCGCCTTCGTCGAGGTGAAGGTCACCCGATGTGTCAGCGGCGTGACGTACCCAGAATCGGCGAGCCGACAATCGCGTCGGCCGGGGCGCAAATGCCGTTCCGACATCGGCACCACTGAGTGCCTGCGCAGCGTCCGATGCTGCCGCGAGCAGCACCGGCACTCCGGAATCAGCGGCCAGGCGTGCTGCTGAGAGCTTTGACGCCATGCCTCCGGTACCGAGAGCGCCACCCGAACCGGCAACCACACCGTCGAGATCCTCGGGACTGTTGACCTCGGGAATCAGTGTGGCATCGCCCTTTCGGGGATCCCCGTCGTACAGGCCGTCCACATCCGACAACAGGATCAACGCGTCGGCGCCGACGAGATGAGCAACCAGAGCAGCCAGCCGATCGTTGTCACCGAATCGAAGTTCGGTGGTGGCAACGGTGTCGTTCTCGTTCACGATCGCCACCGCGTGCAATGCCCGTAGACGATCGAGTGTCCGTTGGGCGTTGCGGTGCTGCGTCCGTCGAGCGATGTCGTCCGCCGTGAGTAGAACCTGCCCGACGGTACGCCCGTAACGGGCGAACGACGTACCCCAGGCGTGAGCCAGCGCCAACTGACCGACGCTGGCCGCAGCCTGCTTGGTCGCGAGATCCCGCGGTCGCTTGGTCAGTCCCAGCGGCGCCAGTCCGGCGCCGACGGCACCGGACGAGACGACGACTACATCGGAGCCCGCGCGCATGCGGGCCTCGATGGCATCGGCCAACAGATCAAGTCGGTGAGTGTCGAGTCCCGCCACCAGACTGGTGAGCGCAGACGACCCGATCTTCACGACGATACTGTGAGCCGACGCTATCGACTCCCTGGTGGACCCGAGCACAGTCCCGTTCCCTCTCTTCGGTTTTCGTCCTGAAATCGCGTGAGTCAGGCGTCTTCGTCGAGCAGCCCGCGGCGGACGCGACGAGCATGCTTGCGCTCGTCGGCGCCGATACGCTCCACCTGATCGAGACGCGGGTCGGTTCCACGGCCCGTACGGGTCAGATCGATACCGGCCGGCGTCATCGGCTCCCACTCGAAGCTGACGTCACCGATGGTGACGGAAGCCCCTGGCTGAGCGCCCTTCTTGACCAATGCGTCCTCGACACCCAAGCGTGCAAGACGGTCGGCGAGGTAACCAACGGCTTCGTCGTTGTCGAAGGCGGTCTGACGAATCCACCGCTCCGGGCGGGTGCCTCGGACGACGAACCCACCAGGGATATCGGGATCCTTCTCGATGGTGAAGCTGGAATCCTTGACCTTGACCGGGCGAATGACCTGGCGCTTCGGCTCGGGCTTCGGATGAGCTTCGCGGTAGTCGCGGACCATCTTCGCCAGCGCGAATGTCAACGGTCGCAGACCTTCTCGGCTCACCGCCGAGATGGTGAAGACCGGCCATCCGCGAGCTTCGATCTCGGGTGTGACCATTTCGGCCAGCTCGGCTGCCTCCGGAACGTCGGTCTTGTTCAGGATGACGACGCGCGGGCGCTTGTCGAGGTCACCGAGTCCCGAGTCGCCGGAGAGCGCGGGCGTGTACGCGGCCAGCTCTGCTTCCAGGGCGTCGATGTCGGATATCGGGTCACGCCCCGGATCGAGGGTGGCGCAGTCGATCACGTGCGCCAATACGGCGCAGCGTTCGATGTGGCGCAGGAAGTCCAGGCCCAAACCGCGGCCTTCGCTGGCACCGGGGATCAGTCCGGGCACGTCGGCGACGGTGAAGGTGGTGTCACCGCTCGAGACGACGCCGAGGTTGGGGACCAGAGTGGTGAAGGGGTAGTCGGCGATCTTCGGCTTGGCCGCCGAGAGAACGGACACCAGCGAAGACTTACCGGCAGAGGGAAATCCGAGCAGACCGACGTCGGCTACCGACTTGAGTTCGAGAACCAGGTCACGCTCGACACCGTCTTCACCGAGGAGTGCGAAACCTGGGGCCTTGCGAGCCTTCGAGGCGAGTGCTGCGTTGCCGAGTCCGCCGCGGCCGCCCTGAGCGGCGTCGTAGCGCGAGCCGACACCGACGAGGTCGGCAAGGACGTTGCCGTCGGTATCGAGAACCACAGTTCCATCCGGGACCTTGAGGATGAGGTCTTCACCGTTTGCACCCTCGCGGTTACTGCCGGCGCCCTGCTTGCCGTTGGTCGCCTTCGCGTTGGGATGGAAGTGAAAGTCGAGGAGGGTGTGGATGTTCTCGTCGACCACGAGGATGACGTCGCCACCGCGACCTCCGTTGGCACCGTCCGGACCGCCGAGCGGTTTGAACTTCTCGCGGTGTACGGAGGCGCAACCATTGCCGCCTTTTCCAGCGCTGACGTGCAGCACAACACGGTCAATGAATCGGGACATGACTGCCGGATCCTTCCTCAGTCAATTGCGGGTCTCACGCGATGAGCTGAACTTCTGGTGAGCAGGGTTGCTCGGGGTAAAACTGGCACTGCTTAAACAAACGATAGGGGCGGACCGGGTTATTTCAACCCTGGTCCGCCCCTATCGGGAGCTTGGAACGCGTCACTCTCTTACCGAAAGTAGAACCGGTGACGCACAACTAGCGAGAAAGACTAGACCTCAGCCGCAACGACGGCCGGAACGATGTTCACGGTCTTGCGTCCACGCTTCTGGCCGAACTCGACTGCACCGGCAGCGAGAGCGAACAGGGTGTCGTCGCCGCCACGGCCGACGTTGACGCCGGGGTGGAAGTGCGTGCCGCGCTGGCGAACCAGGATTTCGCCTGCGCTGACCGACTGGCCGCCGAAGCGCTTCACGCCGAGGCGCTGGGCGTTTGAATCGCGACCGTTACGGGAGCTGGATGCACCCTTCTTATGTGCCATGCTATTGACCCTCCTCGGGTGAAATTAGCTAGAAAGAACTGGTTACTTGATGCCCGTGACCTTGAGCACCGTGATCGGCTGCCTGTGGCCCTGACGCTTGTGGTAACCGGTCTTGTTCTTGAACTTGTGGATGCGGATCTTCGGGCCCTTGGTGTGCTCGACGATCTCACTGGTGACTGCGACCTTGGCCAGCTTGGCCGCGTCGGTGGTCAGGTCAGATCCGTCGACCACGAGAACGGGAGCAAGCGAGACAGCAGTGCCGGGCTCACCCTCGATCTTCTCGACCTTGACGAGGTCACCAACAGCGACCTTGTACTGCTTTCCGCCGGTCTTGACGATCGCGTACGTTGCCATCGGAGGGCTACCCCTTGCTTCTTCGAACTTGCTCGCGCTGCTGCCTGAGGCTTCAAATGCATCGCGACTGGTCTGGTTTATGTCACCTCGGCTCGGCACTGACGTACCGGGACATTCACGCGCACTCTAGGCACACGGAATCTCTACCGCCGGGTGGCGACCCTCCAAGGTTACGGGAAAGCAACCGTCAGGGTCAAACCGCCCCGCCGAGGGGTGGTGCTCACTACTCTGTACTGCTTCTACCAGCTGAAACTTCGGATAACGGTTGGATGTCCTCGCTCATCGCAAAGTCATCCAACCGACCGAAAGCCAGTAGTTCTTACTCTCCGTCTACCGGAGGACCTGCGGGACGTGCTGCTGCACGCCTGCGACGGGGTCGCTTGACGACGACAACTTCTTCCTCAGCCGGAACTTCGGTGGCCGGAGCCGGAACGTTTTCCACGACCGCTTCTGCCACGGGTTCCGGAGTCGGAATCACGAAGACCGTACCCACCTCGGGAGCTGCCTCGGCAACCGGTGCCGACGCTGCCCGCGACGCCCGGCGACTACGCCGACGACCGCGCGGAGCAGCTTCGGTCGAAGCTGCCGCCGACTCGTTGTCCACTGCGGAAACTTCTTCCGCAGCAGAGTCCACAACAGGAACGTCATGGCGCTCAGGAGCAGCAGGAGTATCGATCGGCCGATCCTGTTGCCGATCGGTACTTTTGGATGCATCGTCCCCCGAAGACGTACCGGTGGAATCAGACTCGATCGAGTCGGCCGCGACGGTCTCGTCGTCGTCGTGGTGATGCGAGGCCATCGCCAATGCCACCGGATGAGCCCGCTTGACGGTCGCGTCGACAGCCGGAACCTCCGGCGCCGGAGCTTCCTGTCCGTTGGACTCGGTCGAAGGCGACTTGTCTCCGCGGCCACGCTTGTTCTTGCGCGAGGTGCCGGATTCGCTTCGCTGCGAGCCCGAACGCGATCCCCCGTCGTCCGAGGACTTCACCTCGACCGGCTCGGAGTGGACGATGATGCCGCGGCCGTGGCAGTGCTCACAGGTGGTCGAGAAGGCCTCGACCAATCCGGTGCCCAACTTCTTGCGCGTCATCTGCACGAGTCCGAGTGACGTGACCTCCGACACCTGATGGCGCGTGCGATCGCGACCCAGGCATTCGGTGAGCCGACGCAGGACCAGGTCCCGGTTCGATTCGAGGACCATGTCGATGAAGTCGACGACGATCATTCCGCCGATGTCCCGCAGGCGCATCTGGCGAACGATCTCCTCGGCTGCTTCGAGGTTGTTGCGGGTAACAGTCTCTTCGAGGTTTCCGCCGGCTCCGGTGAACTTTCCGGTGTTGACGTCGACGACGGTCATGGCCTCGGTGCGATCGATCACCAAGGTGCCGCCGGACGGCAGCCACACCTTGCGATCGAGCGCCTTGGCCAACTGCTCGTCGATACGGCGAGCGGCGAAGACGTCGATACCGTTGTTCGGCGTGTACTTCTCGAGTCGCGGAAGCAGGTCGGGCGCAACGGAGTTGATGTAGTTCTCGACCGTCGTATGCGCCTTCTCACCCTCGATGACCAGCTTGGAGAAGTCCTCGTTGAACAGATCGCGAATGACCTTGACCAGCATGTCAGGCTCTTCGTACAGCGCCTGCGGGTTGCCGGACTTACCGGTGTCCGCAGCCGCGGCCTGCTCCTCGATGCCGGCCCACTGAGCCTGCAGACGAGTCACGTCGCGCGCCAACTCTTCTTCGCTGACGCCCTCGGACGCCGTGCGAATGATCACGCCGGCGTCGGCGGGAACGATGTCGCGCAAGATTTCCTTGAGACGCTTGCGCTCGGTGTCCGGAAGCTTGCGGCTGATACCCGTGGACGTACCACCGGGCACGTAGACGAGGAAACGACCGGCAAGCGAAATCTGTGTGGTCAGTCGAGCACCTTTGTGGCCGACCGGATCCTTGCTGACCTGAACGAGCACCTGATCGCCCGGCTTGAGGGCCTGCTCGATCTTGCGCGAGTTGCCACCGAGACCGGCAGCCTCCCAGTTGACCTCACCGGCGTAGAGAACGCCGTTGCGGCCACGTCCGATGTCGATGAACGCCGCTTCCATGCTGGGGAGCACGTTCTGGACACGTCCGAGGTACACGTTGCCGACCATCGACGCGGACGCCGAGTTGGTGACGAAGTGCTCGACCAACACTCCGTCTTCGAGGACTGCTACCTGTGTAGTCGCATGCGGCTGACCGCTGTCTGCTCGATCACGCACAACCATGACGCGATCGACGGCCTCACGACGCGCGAGGAACTCCGACTCGGTCAGAATCGGCGGACGACGACGACCGGCGTCACGACCGTCGCGGCGACGCTGACGCTTCGCTTCCAGACGTGTCGAACCACTGATGCCCTGGACCTCGTCCTTGACGCGGGTCTTGTTGCGAGGTTCGCGCTCGTGAACGACGGTGTTCGGCGGATCGTCCTCGGACGTCGCAGTCGCGTCGGTGGCGCCGTCGGTGCCGGTCTTGCGACGACGACGACGGCGGCGACGGCGGCTCGATCCGTCGGCATCGAGATCGGAATCGTCGGCATTCTCGGAATCCGCATCCGCGGTGGACTCGGACTTATCACCGGATTCTTCGCCGGCAGCGTCGTCGGTTTGCTTCTCGACTGCCGCAGGGGCAGATTCCTGCTCCGATTCGGCAGCGGTATCCGACTCTTCGTCCGAACCCTGCTCGCCACCCTGTTCACCGCGACCACGCCCACGTCCACGGCGTCCACGACGACGGCGACGCGGCTGATCGTCGTCCTCGTCCTCGGACTCGGCGCTCTCGCCCTCGGTTTGCGGTGCGGTCACAGCCGGCTCTTCGACGGCAGGAACTGCAACCGGTGCTGCCTCGGGAACGACGGTTTCGGCTTCCGTAGTTGTCTGCTTCTCTTCGACGACCGCCGGTGCAGCGGGCTCGCGGCGTGCGCGACGGCGACGCGGAGCTACCTCGGCGGCTTCGAGATCCGGCTGCAGGAACAGCGGGACCTGCGGCGCGGCGGGAGCCACCTCGGGCTGATGGGTCTGCGGCGCCTCGAAGGAAGTGAACAGATCGGACTGCTCGGCTTCCTTGCTCTGCAGCGCAGCAGCGGCGTCGAGTCCAGCGCTGATCTCGGCGACAGCCGGATCCACTGCTTCTTCTGCTGAAGGTTCTTCGGCGGCCGGTTCTTCGACAACGACCTTTTTGCGGGTGCGACGAGCCCTGACAGGCTTCTCGGCCGGAGCCTCTGCAACAGGCTCTTCCGCAACAGGGGTCTCGGCAACCGGGGCCTCGACAACCGGGTCGATGAGGGTATCGAGCTCGGCCACGACCGGCTCGATGGCCTCGGCCGCGGAAGTCAGCGAGGCGTGAATCCGCTGGGCAACGTCCCGTTGGAGACTCGACTGCGCACTGCGCAATTCGGTACCGAGCGCTGCGGCTTCGGCAAGGACCTGCTTGCTGGTGACACCGAGCAGCTTCGCCAGCGCGTGTACGCGCATCTTGTCGGGAAATTCCGGGGTGGTGCTGGAATCTGATTCGGTTGGGGATTGATCGGCCACGTAAGTCTCCTCAGCCCCCGGGCGCGTCCAACCCAGAAGTCGAGTTGTCACGCGGCCACGCGGGAGCGTGCTGTGTGTACTCGCACTCAGAAGTGAGTGCGAGATTGTAAGGTCTCGCTCCGCATGGTCCGCAATGCCCGTTATTCACTGCGAGCACATGAAGTGCCTGGCTGGATGGCCGTTGTCCTGTGCGCGAGCGCCTGATCATCCAGCGTGCAGAGGTCCAGGGATTTCCTGTTGACCTGGAGCAGCGATGAAAGGGCATCGAACCTAGGTGTCATCCGGTTGAACGTGCGTAAAACAAATTGCGGTTCAACTGAAAGCAGTATCCCACACCAACGCGCCTGCAACTGCAAAGGGCGCACCGATGTGGGATACGTGCCGAGAATTCGCTGTGGAGATGTGGGCCGAAGGCCCGTTCATGTGGGCCGAAGGCCCGTTCATGTGGGCCGGAGGCCCGTTACATGTGGGCCAGAGGCCCCGATCGAAGATTCAGATGGACGACAGCGCGGGGAACCACAGAGCGATTTCGCGCTCTGCCGACTCCACGGAGTCACTGCCGTGAACGAGGTTCTGCTGCGCTTCGAGTCCGAAGTCGCCACGGATGGTGCCCGGAAGAGCTTTGTCGACCGGGTCGGTTCCGCCGGCCAACTGACGGAAAGCAGCGATGGCGCGGGGGCCTTCGAGCACTGCGGCCACCAGCGGACCGGAGGTGATGAACTCCAACAAGCTCGGGTAGAACGGGCGCTCGGCGTGTTCTGCGTAGTGGCTACCAGCCACCTCTTCGGAAGCTACACGGAGTTCGAGTGCTGCAATTGTCAGGCCTTTGCGCTCGATACGGCTGAGGATTTCTCCTACGTATCCACGGGCAACGGCGTCGGGCTTGATCAGTACGAGGGTGCGCTCAGTCACAGCGGACAGCCTAAATGGTCAGTCCCGCTGGCCGGGAAGCAGGCCCTTGTCCATCCGGCGCTTGATGTCTCTCTGCAGGTAGACGAGGTATCCCCAGACGATCCCGAAGGTGATCGCCACACCGGCAATCGACGGGTGGACGAAGAAACCGAATAGAAGAATCACCTGCAGTGCGACGTTGAACCCCATCGCCCACGGCTTGCCCTGGACGCCGGCTCCCAGAATCATCAGTACCGCCAACCCGATGATGAATCCCGCGGAGGCCGCGGTGAGGCCACCGCCGACGACCGCGACAACCGGCAAAGCCAGCAGCACGACGATCGCCTCGAGGATCAGGGTTCCGGCCATCACTCCGCGGAAACTTTTCCAAGGGTCCTTGGTCGGAGGCCCGAACTCGCCGGCAGTGTCTCCGGACTCGGGGTCTCCGGGCTCGTGGCCTCCGGACTCGGGATTGGCATCTGACGGGGTACTCACGCGGGGTCCTTTCCGAACAGCGTGCGGGCGGCGCCTGCGGTCACGACGGATCCCGTCACCACCACACCTGCCCCTGATACGGCTTCGCCGGGTTCGGCGACCTGCTCGGCGATTTCGATCGCGACTTCCAGCGCGTCGGCAAGCACCGGCGCCACGACGACGCGCTCGTCGCCGAACTTCGCGACGGCAATGTTCGCCAGCTCCTCGACATCCATCGCCCGGGGTGACCCGTTGTGGGTGACGACGATCTCGTCGAAGACGGATTCGAATGCGGTCAAGATGGCGTCGACGTCCTTGTCCGCCATCACGCTGACAACTCCCACGAGCTTGCGGAAGTCGAACTCCGCGGCCAGTGCGGCCGCGAGAGCACGCGCGCCGTCAGGATTGTGGGCGGCGTCGAGAAAGACCGTCGGCGCACTCCGAACACGTTCGAGGCGACCGGGATTGACGATCGAGGCGAACCCGTTGCGGATAGCGTCCTGATCGAGTTGTCGGTCCGGACCGGCACCGAAGAACGCTTCGACGGCAGCGAGCGCGAGCGCGGCGTTGCGCGCCTGATGCTCACCGTGAAGGGGGAGGAAAATGTCGGTGTACACGCCACTCAAGCCTTGAAGTTCGAGCTGCTGTCCGCCTACCGCGATCTGGCGAGCAAGCACCTTGAACTCCGAGCCTTCACGCGCGACCGCGGCCTCGACCTCGACAGCACGGCGCAGCAATACCTCCATGACTTCGGGAGTCTGCTCGGCGATGATCGCGACGGTGTCCACCGGAACCAGGTCCTCGCGGCCCTTCTTGATGATCCCGGCCTTCTCCTCCGCGATTCCGGCCAGGTCGGTGCCCAGGTACTCGGCGTGATCGAGGCTGATCGGCGTGATCACCGCGACCTGTCCGTCGATCACGTTAGTGGCGTCCCAGCGTCCGCCGAGGCCGACCTCGACCACGGCGACGTCCACCGGAGCCTCCGCGAATGCCGCATAGGCCATCGCAGTGAGCACTTCGAACTTGCTCATCGCCGGTCCCCCGGCTTCCTGCGACTGTGCGTCGATCATCTGCACGTACGGCTCGATCTCGCGGAACGTGTCCACATAGAGCCGCGGGGAGATCGGATGACCGTCGATGCTGATCCGCTCGGTCGCGATCTGCAGATGAGGGCTGGTGGTTCGGCCGGTACGACGATGCAGAGCGCTCATCAAGGAGTCGATCATGCGGGTCACCGACGTCTTGCCGTTGGTTCCCGTGACGTGCACCGACGGATAGTTGTGCTGCGGTGAGCCCAGGACATCCATGAGCGCCTCGATACGAGTCAGTGACGGCTCGATCTTGGTCTCAGGCCAACGCTTGTCGAGTTCTGCTTCCACCAACGCCAGTTCGGCGATGTCGACCGGAGTCGGAACCGAACTCTGAGCGTCGAATTGGGACGGCTCGTACGAACTCACTTGTCGGCCAACTCCTTCAGACGTCCTGTGATGCGCTCGATCTCTTCGACGGCGATCTGGCGACGTGTCTTGATCTTGTCGACGACGGCGTCGGGCGCCTTCGCCAGGAAGGCCTCGTTCGCCAGCTTGTTGTCAGCGGTGACGAGCTCCTTCTGCGCTGCCGCGAGGTCCTTTTCGAGCCGCTTCTTCTCCGCGCCGAGGTCGATGGTGCCCGAGGTGTCGATGTCGACCGTGACGGTGCCCTGGCTCAGACGCACCTCGACGGAGATCGACGCGGTGAATCCCTCTTCGGGTTCGGTCAGCTTGGCAAGCGCCGCCACGTAGGCGAACTGGCCGTCCATGCCTGCCTCCGAGAGCCCGGACGCACGAGCCGGAACCTTCTGGGAAGGCTTGAGCCCCTGATCGTTTCGGAAACGTCGCACCTCGGTGATCAGCTTCTGGGTGTCTTCGATCCTGGTGGCGGCCTGGGTGTCGACTGCCACACCGGACAACGTCGGCCAGTCGGCGACGACGACGGATTCACCACCGGTGAGCACCTTCCACAGGGTTTCGGTCACGAACGGAATGACCGGGTGCAGGAGGCGGAGCAGTGCATCGAGAACGTTGCCGAGCACGGCGCGGGTGTTCGCGGCGACAGCCTCGTCGGCGGCGAACTGCACCTTGGCGAGTTCGAGGTACCAGTCACAGACCTCGTCCCACGCGAAGTGGAACAAGCCTTCGCACGCCTTGCTGAACTCGTAGCGATCGAATGCGGCGTCCGCCTCGGCCTGGACCGTGTCGAGACGGTCGAGGATCCAACGATCGGCGTCGGTCAGTTCGCTTCGAGCAGGCAGCGGCGCGGGAGCAGCGCCGTTCATCAGTGCGAACTTGGTCGCGTTGAACAACTTGGTCGCGAAGTTGCGCGAGGACTGCGCCGAATCCTCACCGACGGACAGGTCACTGCCCGGGTTGGCGCCGCGTGCGAGTGTGAATCGCAGGGCGTCGGCGCCGAAACGATCGACCCAGTCGAGTGGGTCGATACCGTTGCCGCGAGACTTCGACATCTTCTTGCCGTACTGATCGCGGACCAGTCCGTGCAGGAACACGTCCTTGAACGGCATCTGCGCGCCGGACTTACCCGGACCGGCGGTGATCGACTCGTCCTCGGACACGTAGGTGCCGAACATCATCATGCGGGCGACCCAGAAGAACAGGATGTCGTAGCCGGTGACGAGAACGCTGGTGGGATAGAACTTTTCGAGTTCGGGCGTGTTGTCGGGCCAGCCCATCGTCGAGAAGGGCCACAGTCCCGAGGAGAACCAGGTGTCGAGGACGTCGGGATCCTGGACCCAGCCTTCCGGTGCCGTTTCGTCGGGACCGAAGCACGCAACTTCACCCTCGGGGCCGTACCAGACCGGAATGCGGTGGCCCCACCAGAGTTGGCGGGAAATGCACCAGTCGTGCATGTTGTCGACCCAGTCGAACCATCGCGGTTCCTGGCTCGCCGGGTGAATGACGGTGTCCCCGTTACGAACCGCGTCACCCGCAGCCTTGGCGAGCGTCTCGACCTTGACCCACCACTGCAACGAGAGACGAGGCTCGATGGCCTCGCCACTGCGCTCGGAGTGCCCGACGCTGTGCAGGTACGGGCGCTTCTCGGCGACGACGCGGCCCTGCTCGGCGAGAGCTTCGCGAACCTTGACGCGAGCCTCGAAGCGGTCCATACCGTCGAATTCGGTTCCCGTGTCGGCGATCTTGCCGGTCTTGTCCATGATGGTGGGCATCGGCAGGTTGTGCCGCAGGCCCATCTCGAAGTCGTTGGGGTCGTGAGCCGGCGTGATCTTCACTGCGCCGGTTCCGAACTCGGGGTCGACGTAGTCGTCCGCGATGATCGGAATCTGACGCCCGGTGAACGGATGATCGAGAGTGGTTCCGATGAGGTGCTTGTAGCGCTCGTCTTCGGGATGGACCGCCACTGCGGTATCACCGAGCATCGTCTCGACGCGAGTGGTCGCGACGATGACGTGCGGCTCGTTGTCTTCGAGCGAGCCGTAGCGCAGGGAAACCAGCTCACCCTCGACGTCCTCGAACTTCACCTCGATGTCGGAGATCGCGGTCTGCAGCACCGGCGACCAGTTCACGAGACGCTCGGCGCGGTAGATCAGACCCTCGTCGAACATGCGCTTGAAGACGGTCTGGACGGCGCGCGAGAGGCCCTCGTCCATGGTGAAACGATCGCGACTCCAGTCGACACCGTCACCGATGCGCCGCATCTGGCCCCCGATAGTTCCACCGGATTCGCGCTTCCAGTCCCAGACTTTGTCGATGAAGAGCTCGCGGCCGAAATCTTCCTTTGTCTTGCCGTCGGCAGCGAGCTGCTTCTCGACGACGGACTGCGTGGCGATACCGGCGTGATCCATGCCAGGTAGCCACAGCACCTCGTAGCCCTGCATCCGCTTGCGACGGCTGAGCACGTCCATGAGGGTGTGATCCAGGGCATGGCCCATGTGCAAGCTGCCCGTGACGTTCGGGGGCGGCAGCACGATGGAGTAGCCGGGCTTGTCGCTGGTCGCGTCGGCCTGGAAGTACCCGGCGTCTACCCAGCCTTGATACAGATCGGCCTCTACAGCGCTGGGGTCCCAGCTCTTGGGTAGGGCGTCGGCGGGGGTCTGGGGGTTCTCTGGAGCTGCACTGGTCACCACTTGATCCTAATGACTCCCCCGTCGTGAACGAATTCGCCCGTCGGCCGCCGCGGCGCACACGAACGACTGCCCCGCAGTCCGGGGTCAGCCGAACAAACGATATTCACCGATCCGCTCCGCTGACAGGATCGCTCTGAAGGACGACCGACCAACTACCTGTGGAGCAAATATGTTGAACAACTGGAGTTCTCGCCGTCCCGGCGTTCGAACCTTGGCGGCGGCCGCGACGATCGGAGCGGCGGTTGCCCTCGTGCTTCCGGCGACTGCGTCCGCTGCCCCCGGCATCGAAGAAAGTGTGCAAGGAAGCATCGACAGTGGTAGCGCCACGATCAACGGAAGCGTCGGCGATATCGGGAACGACATCGCAAACGGCATCGCCAGCGGCAGCGTGGGCGACATCGTCGGCGGGATCGCCACTGGGAACCTCAACGACGTTCTCGGCGGCCTGAACGCCGGCTCGACCAGCGCGACGGACATCGTCAACGGCCTGGCCAGTGGCAACGTCAGGGACATTCTCAGTGGCCTGGCCAGCGGCAGCGGCGGCGGCGGATCGTTTGCACCCACGCAGCGCTGCGACGCCTCGACCGTCTCGGGCGGCGCAGGAATCACCAGCACCAAGCACGAACTCGGCCGCGGTGGCCCGACCTCGTTCGTGCTCGGCTACGAGACCGAAAACGTCCCGGACCTGATCGAGGTGTACTACGAAGGTCGGTTGATCCACAGCACCGGATACATCGGCGACAACATCAACGAGGGAACTGGTTCAGCTGTCGTCAACGTGCCCGCCGGTGGGGCGTCGTCCGTTCTGGTTCGCGTCACGGGCCCTGACCACACCGAGTGGTCGTACACCGTTCGTTGCCCCGGCGCCTGAGTCCGGTCCGGATCCGCGCGAAGACGATCATGCCTCGTTCGGCTGCTTCAGCCGAACGAGGCATGCGCGCGTTCAGCCCAGAATCTCCGGCAGCGCGACATCTTCGCCGAGAACGTGCTCGGAGAGGAACGCGGTGACCACCTCGTACCAGATCTTGGTGTGCTGCGGCTTGAGCACCCAGTGATTCTCGTCGGGGAAGTACAGGAAGCGATGGTCCGTTTTCCCGTCGTCGTCGGCGGGCAGACCTGACTCGGCGAGCAGTTCGTACCAGAGTCGCAAGCCCTCACCGATCGGAACCCGGTAGTCCTTGTCGCCATGGATGACCAGCATCGGAGTCGTGATGTCCGCGACGTACAGGTGTGGCGAGTTCTCGACGGCCATCTCCGGCGACATCTCGCGTTGCCAGTACCAGGCCGCGTCCGTCGTCGGGCCGAATTGATCGAGTGCCCAGAGGCTTGCGTGGGTGACGATCGCGTCGAAACGGTTGGTATGGCCGGCGATCCAGTTGGCCATGTAACCGCCGAACGAACCACCCATCGCGCCGGTTCGCTTGGGGTCGATCTCGGGCTGCGCGACGGCAGCATCGGTGATCGCCATCAGATCGGTGAAGGGCGCCTTGCCCCACTGACCCCACCCGCGCTGGACGAAATCCTGCCCGTATCCGGTCGAGAGTGCGGGATCGGGCAGCAGTACGGCATAGCCCTTGGCGACGAGCAGCCACGGGTTCCACCGCCAGGACCAGGTGTTCCACGAACCGAGTGGGCCGCCGTGGACCCAGAGGAGCAACGGCACCGGCGCGTGCGGTGCGGCGCCGGTCGGCAGTGCCAACCAACTCCGGATTGTCGAACCGTCCTCGGCGCGAGCGGTGATCTCGGTCAGTGTTCCCGGCAGCTCCGGCAATGCGTCGGGTCCACGAAGTGCGGTGATCTCACCGGATCCCAGATCCACCCGCACCACGTGCGGGGGCGCTTCGTACGAGGCTCGCAACGCGTAGATCGACTCGCCGTCCGGCGCCACTCGAACATCGGTGTACGCCGCGTCGTCGGCTGTCAGGCGCACCGGCTGACCCCACAGGTCGATGGTGAAGATCGGCCCTCGGCCGCCGTCGTCAGCGGTGACCACCAGCCCGGATCCGTCGGGTAGCCAGGCAAGTGAGGTAGGCCAGCGATCCCAGCCGTCGGCCACGCCGGTCACGGCACCGGATCCGAAGTCGTAGAGCTGCAGAGTCATTCGCGGTGCGGACTCCGGCGTGGTGAGAGTCTCCCGGATGAACGCGAGCTTGGTTCCGTCCGGCGAGAGCACCGGGTTGTAGACGTCCGCGTCGGCCTCGTCGACAAGGGTGGTTCGGTCGCCGGTCACCGTGTCGATCCGAACCAACGTCGATCGGCGGGCGGCACTAGCCGCGCCGACAGCCCACGTTGTCACGACGAAGAGACCGTCGTCGGAAATCGTGGTCGACGTCTCTCGCAGCGCCGCGCCTGCAGTCGGTGTGATGTCCCGCAACTCGACGGATTCCTTCGAATCCGTCTCGGCGACAACCAGATGCGGATGATCGGGGCCCAGGTCGTGGTCCCAGTGCCGCACCGGATAACCAGTGTGCAGCATCGCCGTGACCTTCTTGTCCTTGCGCGCCGATCGCACCTGATCGTCCTGGTCGAGGCTGATCGCCGAAGCCATGACCGAAGTCTGGGCCACGAACGTCGGCGCCGCCTTGGCCGCTGATACCGACGAGACACCACCGGGACGTGAGATCAACAGCTGAGCTTCTCCGCCCGCCGCGGGCAAGCGCCAGAGTGCGGGTTGCGGATCGCTCTCGCCCGGCACGGCTCGCGTGGCGGTGAAGAGCACGTCGCCGTCGAACGCGAAGGCAGCACCCGACTCGCTGGTCGAGCCCCAGGTCAACCGACGCGCCGGACGCCGACCTTCCGGGTCGATCTCCCACAACGAGGACACGTATTCGGCGCTCTTGTCGTCGAGAACGGCGCGCGCGCAGATCAGCAGCGAGCCGTCGGGTGACAACACCAGGCCGGACAACCTGGCCAAGGCGATGTAGTCGTCGAGTTCGTCGAACGGTGTGCCTGCGTGGAGCTCGGGAATCTGGGTCACCACTAGTTGGTATCACGCGCCCCGCGGTTGACGCATCATTGCGTAGATCGTCGGCCCGCCGCCTGGCATGACGATGTCACGGGTCACTTCGAAACCGAAGCGGTTGTAGTACGGGATGTTCGATTCCTTGCTGCTCTCGAGGTAAGCGTCGACGTGTTCACGATCGCAACGCTCCAACCGGGAGTTCAGTAGGGCTTTGCCGTATCCCCCACCGCGCGCCGCGCTGCCGGTCCCGACCGTCGCGAGATACCAGTGCGGCGAATTCGGATGTGCTCCTTCGAGAACGGAGCTGACCTCGGCCGCGTGTCGTAGCCCCCTGCCGAAGACACGCACCATTGCGGGCAGGCTCACGAGCCCGGAAATCCACGACTGCTTCCACCGCCCCGGCGGATCCCACAGAGTTGCCCCGCCGATCACGCCGTTGTCATCGGTGGCTACCTCGACACCGCCACCGGCGAAGTGGTGGTAACGAGCTTCTGCGGCAAACAGTTTCGTCAGGCGCTCAGCCCTGGAGTCCTCGTCCGGCAACATCCAGGCCATCAAAGGATCATCTTCGAACGCCTCGGCCAACACCGCCGACAGCGCCGGAATATCGGATCGGACAGCCGGCCGCACGTGTACACCCATGAGGCGAGAGTACCGCCGACTGTCCGAATCCCTGGACTTTGAACAGCGCTGTCCTTGAACCGATCAGACGAGCAAGCCCGCAATCCGCGGCGGAATCTGTTCGAGCGCATAGGGCAAGCTCAGTACGGTGCTCCACGTCATGGCTTCGGCAGCAGCGTCTTCCAGAATGATCGCGCGGCCGTCCTTCACGACGTCGAGTTCCTGGTAGATCGGGGTCTTGTCCAATTCCGCCCGAAGCTTGTCGCCGTAGCCACCACCGGCGTACCAGACGAGTACGTCGACGTCCGCAAGCGAGAGTTGCTCGGTGCTGATCTCGGCGAAGTTACCCGTGATCTGATCGGTGACAGGCGGATTCACGAATCCGAGTTCAGTGAAGAACCTCACCTTGGGGTCTTCCGGTCCGTAGACCCCGAATTGCCCCGGCCCCTTCAACGCGCCGACCAGAACGGTCTTGCCGGCAAACGCCGGATTGGCTGTCTTCACGTCGGCGAACTTCTTGTCGACGCCGGCGATCAGCTCGGTGGCCTTTCCTTGCTGCCCCAGCGCTTCGCCGATGATGGTCGTCTGGTTCCGCCAGGGGATTCCGTAATCCGCGAACTCCTTCGGCTGCGCCACCGTCGGCGCAATGGCACTGAGTTTGTCGTACTGCGCCTGAGTGAGCCCGGAGTAGGTGCCGACAATCAGGTCGGGTGTCGTGGCAGCGACCTTCTCCATCTGAATGGTGGTGCCCGCGGTTCCGATGATCTCGGGAGTCGCCCCGTTCAACAACGGCTGCGCCCATGGCCACACACCGTAGGGGTAATCGCCGTACCAGTCGAAGGTTCCGACCAAAGTCCCACCGAGGGCGAGGATCGCATCTTGATCGTTGTATCCGACACTGACGATCCGCTGCGGATCCTCGGGCAGCTCGGTAGCCCCAAATTTGTGGGTGATCGATCCCGCAGAGTCCCCGCTGGGGGGCGTGTCCTCGTCGTTCGAACTGGAGCAGGCTGCGGCGAATGCCAGCAACGCTCCCGACGTGCCGATCAGAAATCCGCGCCGGGTCAGCCGACCTGCGTCCGTTCGATCCATGCTCTTACCCCTTAAGTCCGCTCGTTCGGTAGGTAAGGCTAGCCGATGAATGTCGCATTCCGGTGAGTTCGACCGGCCCATTCGATGGCAGTACCGCGCCGTTCGGGCCAGTATGGAGACATGACGCGCCAGGGCCCCTCGAAAGACATCGACGAATCGGATCTCGAAGTCACGCACCCCAAGGACTACGCCGCCGGAGTGCCGGCTGTTCTGGTGTCGCTGCAACGAGGAATCGAGCAGATGGGAGCCCTGCGGACCGCCCGAACGCTCACCAGGCTCAACCAGCGTCACGGCTTCGACTGCCCGGGGTGTGCGTGGCCGGAGACTCCCGGACATCGCAAGCCCGCCGAGTTCTGCGAGAACGGAGCGAAGGCCGTTGCCGAGGAAGCAACGCTTCGCACGGTCACGCCTGAATTCTTCGCGGAGCACTCGATCGCCGACCTCGAAGGCAAGACCGATTACTGGCTCGGCCAACAAGGCCGACTGACGCACCCGATGGTCCTGACCCCGGGAGCAACCCATTACCAGCCGATCGACTGGGACGGCGCGTACGCACTGATCGCCGAACATCTGAACGGCCTCGCGTCGCCGGACGAAGCAGTGTTCTACACCTCCGGTCGCACGTCCAACGAAGCAGCGTTTCTCTACCAGTTGATGATTCGTAGCTACGGCACCAACAACATGCCCGACTGTTCCAACATGTGTCACGAGTCGTCCGGAAGCGCACTGACCGAATCCATCGGCATCGGCAAAGGCTCGGTGACGGTTCCCGACCTCGAGAACGCCGATCTCATCCTCATCGCCGGACAGAATCCCGGCACCAACCACCCTCGAATGCTCTCGACACTCGAGAAGGCAAAGGGCAACGGCGCCAAGATCATTGCCATCAATCCCCTCCCCGAGGCGGGATTGCGACGGTTCAAGGATCCGCAGAAAGTCTCCGGCGTGATCGGGCACGGAGTCGACATCGCGGACGAGTTCCTGCAGATCCGGCTGGGCGGCGACATGGCGCTGTTCCAAGGTCTGGGGAAGCTGCTGCTCGAGCAGGAAGATCGCGCTCCCGGCACCGTGGTCGATCGCGCATTCGTCGACCGCTACTGCGCCGGTTGGGACGAATACGAGAAGCACATCCGCGCGGTCGATCTCGACACGGTACTCGAGGCGACGGGCCTGTCGATGGCGCAGCTCGAGGAAACGGCTGCCGCGCTTGCCCGATCCGAGCGAACCGTCACCTGCTGGGCCATGGGCATCACTCAGCACACACACGGAGTCGCCACCATCGAAGAAGCGGTCAACCTGCTGCTCATGCGTGGAATGATGGGCAAACCCGGTGCCGGGGTCTGTCCGGTGCGAGGACACTCCAATGTCCAGGGTGACCGCACGATGGGCATCTGGGAGAAGATGCCGGAAGAGTTCCTGGCCGCGCTCGACACCGAGTTCTCGATCTCGAGCCCCCGCAAGCACGGGTGGGACACCGTGGACGCGATCCGCGCGATGAATGCCGGCAAGGCAAGCTTCTTCATGGCGATGGGCGGCAACTTCATCCAGGCCAGCCCGGACACCGCAGCCACCGAAACCGCGCTGCGCCAATGCGAACTCACCGTTCAGGTTTCCACCAAACTGAACCGAAGCCACGTCGTTCACGGGCAGACCGCAATCATCCTCCCCACCCTCGGACGCACGGACCTCGACGTCCAGGCCGGCGGAAAGCAGCTTGTCTCCGTGGAAGATTCGATGTCCATGGTGCACCTGTCGCGCGGACGCCTCACGCCGGTCAGCCCCTACCTACGTAGCGAAGTCGCCATCATCTGCCAACTCGCCCGCGAACTACTCGGCAGCGATCACTCCGTCCGCTGGTCGGCCTTCGAGGGCAACTACGACCTGATTCGCGACTCCATCTCACGAGTGGTGCCCGGATGCGAAAACTACAACACCCGGGTTCGCCAGCCGGATGGATTCCAGCTCCCACACCCACCGCGTGACTCGCGTGAGTTCCGCACGCACACCGGCAAAGCCAACTTCGGCGTGAACGAACTGCACTGGATACCCACTCCGAGCGGGCGCCTGATACTGCAGACCATGCGCAGCCACGACCAGTACAACACCACGATCTACGGCCTCGACGACAGATACCGCGGTATCAAGGGCGGACGCAAGGTCATCCTCGTCAATGCCGAAGACATCACTGCACTCGGATTCCGCGACGGCGATCTCGTCGACATCGTGTCCGAGTGGACAACACCAGACGGAACACTCGAAGAGCGTCGGGTCACGGAATTCCGCATCGTCTCCTACGACACCCCCCGCGGCAATGCGGCGGCGTACTACCCCGAGACAAATCCGCTCGTTCCCCTCGAACACGTTGCAGCCAAGTCGAACACGCCGGTCTCGAAGGCCGTCACTGTTCGACTCGAAGCATCAGGCGCCTGAGATGGGACGGGTCACCGCACGAACACCGGTCGTTCGAATCTCGGGTGATCGGGTCGTCACGCGCCCCGACACGCTGGCCGTCGAAGAACCACTCGAAATGAGGGTTGGCGGTCAGGTGCTGGCCGTGACGATGCGAACACCAGGCAACGACGTCGACCTCGTCCACGGATTCCTTCTCAGCGAAGGCGTCATCGGTACCCGCGACGACGTGAGCGTCGTCCGGTACTGCGACGGCGTCGACGAAACCGGCGCGAACACCTACAACGTCCTCGACATCGCGCTCGCTCCCGGAGTGCCGTTGCCCGATCACACCACCGATCGCAACACCGTCGTCAGTTCCGCATGCGGCGTGTGCGGCAAGACGTCACTCGATGCCGTCCGAACCACCACGCGGCATCCCCTGGTCGGTGACACGACTTCCGTCACCTCCACCGTCCTGTCGGCCATGCCGGTCACGCTTCGGGAGAGCCAACGGATCTTCGAGCGCACCGGAGGCCTGCACGCAGCCGGATTGTTCACCGCCACCGGCGAACTCCTGGCGCTGCGCGAGGACGTCGGCCGGCACAACGCAGTCGACAAGGTGATCGGTTGGGCAATCACCGACGGCCGAGTGCCGCTCTACGACACGATCCTGATCGTCAGTGGGCGGGCGTCGTTCGAACTCGTCCAGAAGGCCGTCATGGCGGGCATTCCGATTCTGGGCGCAGTCTCCGCGCCGTCGTCATTGGCCGTGGAGTTGGCACAGGAATCGGGGTTGACCCTCGCCGGTTTCATCCGCGGCGATTCGATGAATATCTACTCGCACCCGCACCGAGTCGAGGTCACGTCTGATTCGCGCGCAACTGAGCCGACAGTCGCACAGCGGAGTTGACCTCCCCGTAGCCCTCGTATCCACCCACTCGCTGCACGACCTCGAAGAACAGGTCTCCCCCGACCGTCGGGGTGAACAGGTGGAAGAACTCACCGCGGGCGTCAGCGTCGTAAAGGATTCCGGCGCTGCGCATCCGGTCGAGCAGTTCTGAATTCAGGCCGAAACGTGCGTCCAGATCGTCGTAGTAGTTCGGGGAAATGGGTAGCGGAGCAAAGCCGCAGTCCTGCATGGACGCAGCGGCACCGAAGATGTTCTCACACGCGAAAGCGACGTGGCTGACGCCGCCGCGACGGACCGTCGGCAGCCCGCTTCGACTGCCCTCCACCATGTTCAGTGAGATCCGCAGGGTACGTCCGTCACCGTCCTGAACGAGCGTGAGTGCCTGGCTCCGCATGAGTCCGACCGAATCGGTGACATCCTGCCCCTCATGCGGTTGCATCTCGAACACGGACCGCAGGAGCAGCATGATGCCGTCCCAACTCTCCGCCGGAACTGCCAGTGCCACGTGGTCGATCCCGGTGAACACTGCGCCCTGTTCACGATTGCGCTCGGCGGGCAGCGGGTAGATCTCGAATGCCGATTCCCACGCTGCAGCGCTGCCGGGGCCACGAAGGTCGATCGATGTCGCATCGGTGACCTTCAAGCGTACGACGTCCGGTACCTCGGAGTTCTCGTCGCTCGAACCGGGCAACTGCACGCGCGTCGCCGGTACTTCGAGAGCCAGAGCGCGCTCTCCCCACACTTCGGGTTCGGTTGCCCTGATGCCGATCTGAGTGAGAACCGGCAGATCCGCGGGCAGCCCGGGCGCCGTCCACACCGTGCCCGCTGTCGCGTCGACGGCAACGGCGAGCGGTCCGTGCCGCCACAACTGCAAGTCGTGATCGTGGTGCCGTCCGACCAGATGAAAACCGACGCGGGAGAGCATCGAGTGCACCTGGTCCTGTTTAGCCGGACCCGCAGCGATTCGCAGAGACACGATCCCTTCGAGCGGGGTGCGCTCCGGGGCGGTGAACAGCGTGGGTCCACCGGCGGAAGGGTTCGCGGCGGCGACCTGTTCTTCCAGATGGAGGAGCGACCGATGAGCGTCGATTGCCGTCCGCTGGGTGTCCGCGCGTCGGAATACGTCGTTGAAGATCTCGAGCGACCACGGTCCGTCGTAACCGGTGGCGTAGACATGCTGAGCGAACGCACTGAGATCGAAGCTGCCCTGCCCCGGGAAGTTTCGGTGATGCCGGCTCCACTGGAGGATGTCCATCGCCAAGAACGGAGCGTCCGCCAACTGGAGGAAGAAGATCTTCTCGCCGGGAATCTCGCGAATTCCGGCGGGATCGTCACCGCGCGAGAGGATATGAAAGCTGTCCAAACAGGTTCCGAGCGCCGCGTGATCGACTCCCTCGACGATCCTCCAAGCATGACCGTACGTGTTGACGTGGGCACCCCATGCGAGCGCCTCGTAGGCAACCTTCTTGCCGTGCTCGGACGCCAGTTCGGCGAGAGCTCCGAATTGCTCTGTCAACTGACCGTCATCGTGACTTGCGGTCGGCAGGGGCGAGGAGCACACCAGGAGCGTCTCGCACCCCAGTTGATCCATGAGCTCGAATTTGCGTTGCACTCGAACAAGATTCCGAGCAAATTGGGCCTCGTCCACCGTGTCGAAGTCACGGAATGGCTGATACAGATCGAGGGTCAAGCCCAGATCCGCAGCCCGCGTTCGTAATTCCTTCGGGGACCACGGCGAAGCGACAAAATCCGGCTCGAACACCTCGAAGCCGTCGAAGCCGGCAGCAGCGATGGCGTCGAGCTTCTCCTCGAGAGTGCCACTGAGCGATACCGTCGCGATCGACGTCCGGACCGGGGCACTCACAGCGCTGCCGCAGTCTGTTCGCCGTGCACGAGTTCCGTCATGTGCGCGAGCATCCGCTTACTGTCGGGCTCGATGCCCGTGAAGATCCGGAACGCGTCGACGGCCTGAAAGACAGTCATTCCGCCTCCGCTGAGCGTCGGGGCTCCGATCAACCTCGCTTGACGCAACAGCTCGGTCTCGAGCGGGCGGTAGACGATTTCCGCTACCCACAGATCTGGACGGAGCAGATCTGGCGAGAATGCCATTCCGGGATGAGCCGCCATTCCCATCGGAGTCGCGTGGATCAATCCGTTTGCGTTGCCGAGCACTTCGGCGAGGTCGCTCGTGTGCCGCGCCTCGACAACCTGCGCCGGAAACTGCTGCGCGAAGGTTTGTGCAAGTTCCTCCGCGCGAGGCAGGCTCGAATCGACCAACGTCAGTGTCCCGACACCGCGGGTGAGCGCTGCATAGGCAACCGCCGCACCGGCTCCGCCGGCACCGAGCTGCACGACGCGATCGAGCTGTGCTCCGGGAAGTCCGTCGTCGAAGTTGCGGCCGAAGCCCGACCAATCAGTGTTGTGTCCGATCGCCTTGCCGGAGTCGAAGAGGACCGTGTTCACCGCTCCGAGCCGGCTCGCATCCGGCGAGAGCTCGTCGAGGTGTTCGATCACCAACTGCTTGCACGGGTGAGTGATGTTGAGGCCGCGGAAGCCGAAACGTCTTGCATAGGTGAGAAGTTCACCGATGTCCGACGGCGCCATTCCCATCACGTCGAGATCGAGGATGCGGTAGACGTAAGGCAGGCCCTGTCGGCGCCCTTCTTCCTCGTGCATGATCGGAGTCAAGGAGGCTCCGATTCCGGTGCCGATCAGACCGCAGAGGATCGAATCACTCATCAGTTCTTCCCTTCTCGGATGCAGACGAATTCGACTGCGGCGCTGTATCCGTCGATTCCCAATCCACAGATGACGGCGTCGGCGATGCCGGAGACATACGAGTGGTGACGGAATTCTTCGCGACTGTGGATGTTGCTGATGTGCACCTCCACGACGGGGGCATCGAGTGTGACCAGAGCGTCGCGCAACGCAACGGAGGTGTGCGAGTACCCACCGGGATTGATGACGATGCCCGCGACATTTCCCCTGGCCTCGTGGACCCAATCGATCAGTTGGCCCTCGTGGTTCGACTGCTTTGCCTCGACCACCACTCCGAACTTCTCGGCCGCCGCTTCACAGCGGGAAACGACGTCGTCCAGGGTGTCTCTCCCGTAGAACTCCGGTTGGCGCTGGCCCAACAAATTCAAGTTGGGTCCGTTGAGGACCAGAACCGGTAGAGATGGAGTCATCAGGGGCACCTCGGGGTTGACGCTCGAAACTAATGTACGAACTAGTGAGTTAGTTCACTGGACGTTACTCCCCCGACGTGAACTCGACAAGCAAAGTCGACAAACTGCTGGCAGATAGAGTGAGCACATGGTTTCCGAGCAGTCAGTGAACTCTGTGGTGTCGAAGCCGGAGAAACGACGCCGAAACAGCGATCTGACCAGGGTGAACATCATCGCCGTCGCGACCGAGGAGTTTGCCGACAAAGGCTTCGCCGGCGCCCGGGTCGACGAGATCGCAACCAAGACGCATACCACCAAGCGCATGATCTACTACTACTTCACCGACAAGGAAGGGCTGTACAAGTCGGTACTCGAGCATGCGTACAGCGTCATTCGTGCGCAGGAACGTGAACTCGACCTCGAGGGATTGAACCCCACGGCAGCAGTCCGCGCTTTGGCCGAACTCACCTTCGACCACCACGAACAGCACCCGAATTTCATTCGGCTCGTGGCCAACGAGAACATGCTCCGCGGCGAGCACATCGAGAAATCCGAGTTACTCAGCGGCCTCGGCGCCCCTGCCGCCGACCTGGTCTCGCAGATCCTGCACGACGGGCAGCAGTCTGGGGCATTCCGCTCCGACGTCGATGCTCTCGATATTCACATGTTGATCAGCAGTTACTGCGTCTTTCGTATCGCCAATCGGTACACCTTCAAAGCGCTCTTCGACCGCGATCTGACCGACTCGACGCATCGTGAGCATCTTCGAACAATGCTCGGCGACATGGTTGTTGCGTTCCTGACCTCGAAGGCGCCGTCCTGACCTACCCCGAAGTCCGAAAAATCCCCCTACGGTGGTGAGTGGAACTCACAGCTGCCACCGGGAGGAATGACGTGACCGAGAATTACGTAGACGGGCTTTCACTCGAGGAGAAGGCGTCGTTGACGTCCGGCTCGGATTTCTGGCACAGCCAGTCCGTTGCCGGAATCGAATCGATACTCCTGACCGACGGTCCGCACGGAGTCCGGAAACAACCCGAGGGCGGCGACGCACTCGGACTCGGCCACAGCATTCCAGCGACATGTTTCCCACCGGCGGTCGGGTTGGGCTCGTCGTGGAACCTCGACCTCATCCGCCAGGTCGGTGAGGCTCTGGGCGACGAAGCCAAAGCCGAACAGGTCTCGGTCCTCCTCGGCCCAGGCATCAACATCAAACGGTCACCCTTGTGTGGCAGGAATTTCGAATACGTCTCCGAGGACCCATTCCTCTCCGGCCGCGTCGCGGCAGCGCTGATCACCGGCATCCAGTCTCGCGGCGTCGGAACCTCGCTCAAGCACTTCGCTGCCAACAACCAAGAACACGACCGGATGAGAGTCAGTGCCGACGTCGACGAACGGACGCTGCGCGAGATCTATCTGGCCGGCTTCGAATACGCCGTCAAGACCGCGGCCCCGACGACGGTCATGTGCTCGTACAACAAGATCAACGGTGTGTACTCGAGCCAGAACCATTGGCTGCTCACCGAGGTACTCCGCGAACAGTGGGGCTTCGACGGCCTCGTCGTTTCGGACTGGGGAGCGGTCAACGACCGCGTGGCGGCACTCGCCGCGGGCCTCGACCTGGAAATGCCGCCGACCGGAACCGATACCCAGATCGTCGACGCCGTGCGCGGCGGCGACCTGGACGAATCAGTGCTCACCACTGCCGCCGAGCGCCTGTCTACGCTGGTGAAACGCACCGCCGCCGCGCGCACCGAGGGCCACACGTACGACGTCGAGCGTCACCACGAACTGGCACGGACCGCTGCAGCGGAGTCCGCTGTCTTGCTGGCCAACGACGGAGAACTACTGCCGCTGACCCCCGGCGGGCAAACTGTCGCGGTGATCGGCGAATTCGCGTGCAGCCCGCGGTACCAGGGGGCCGGCAGTTCACAGGTGGTTCCAACCAAGCTCGACAATGCCTTGGACGCGATCCTCGACCTCGAAGGCGCCGACCGCGTCACCTTCGCACCGGGCTTCACCTTCGACGGCACGCCGAACGACGACATGGTCACCGAGGCTGTCGACGCCGCACGCCGCGCTGACGTCGCGGTGCTGTTCCTCGGACTACCGTCCGCCACAGAATCCGAAGGATTCGACCGAACCGACATCGAACTGCCGGCTGACCAGATCGCCCTGCTGGAAGCGGTCCACGGCGCGAACCCGAACACGGTCGTCGTGCTCGCCAACGGCGGTGTGGTTTCGATCGAGCCTTGGAAGGATCATGCCGCCGCAATCCTCGAGGGCTGGCTGCTCGGCCAGGCGGGCGGCTCGGCGATTGCCGATCTTCTGTTCGGCATCACGAATCCGTCCGGCCGCCTCACGGAGACCATTCCGCTTCGCCTCCAAGACAATCCGTCGTATCTGCATTTCCCGGGATCACAGCAGCACGTCCGCTACGGCGAAGGCCTGTACGTGGGATACCGCTACTACGACTCCGCGCTGCGCGAAGTGGCGTACCCGTTCGGGTTCGGGCTGAGCTACACCACCTTCGACATCACCGATACCTCCGTCGAAGCCGGTGAGAACTCCGCCGAAGTGACCGTCACCGTGCGCAACAGCGGCGACCGATCGGGCAGCACCGTCGTTCAGGTCTACGTCCACAACGCCTCGGCAAGCATCGATCGACCCGCGCAGGAATTGAAGGGCTTTGCCAAGGTCCACCTCGACCCCGACGAATCCGCGACTGTGACCATCACGCTCGACACCAGGGCATTCGCCTATTGGTCCGTCGCGGCGCAGGACTGGGCGATCGAACCTGGCGACTACGAGATCCGCGTCGGCTTCTCGTCTCGGGACATCGCAACCACCGACACGATCACCCTGGCCGGGAACGTCGGCGTCGGCACGCTCGACGCCATGTCGACCATCGGCGAATGGCTCACCCATCCCGTCGGCAGCGCAGTTCTCGGCGCCGCCATGGCTGCCGCAGCGGGCGACGGTGCACAGGCGGTCAGCCCCGAGATGATGGCACTCGCAGGCTCGATGCCGCTCGGAAAACTCGCCACCTTCGGCCTCGGCATCACCGAGGAACAGGTGGCGCAGTTGGTGGCGGCCGCCGCGCAGCCAGGCTCCTGACCGCCTGAACTGCGGTTTCGACGTGCGAAGAGTCCGCCGGTAGATTTTTATGAACTATTTGGTTAATAATCTTGTGTAGTCGCTGTGGCGTCGGTTACATTCCTTGTATCGCTCTCCGCACAGACGTTCTCGATACGAACACCATCGACGAACACCATCGGCGGATGTAGAGCCTCCACGACGCTTCCACCCAGGAGATGAGCATGTCAGCTAGCACGGTTACACCGTCCGGCCCCGAGGCGGGATCCTTGGCCAGGCCGGACACGACCAAGGTCAAGCGCGCCGCAACGTCGTCGTTTCTCGGCAGCATGCTCGAGTACTACGACTTCTACATCTACGCATCCGCCGCTGCACTCATCTTCCCCACCGTGTTCTTCCCGGACAGCGGACATGCGGCACTGCTTTCGCTGGCCACCTTCGGTGTCGCGTACGTCGCGCGTCCCCTCGGCGCTGTAGTCCTCGGCCATTTCGGTGACCGCGTCGGCCGCAAGAAGATCATGCTGCTCACGCTCATCATGATGGGCGCAGCAACATTCCTCATCGGATGTATTCCCAGCGCGGATTCGATCGGAGTTCTTGCACCGATACTGCTGGTCCTGATGAGAATCGCTCAGGGCATCTCCGCCGCTGGCGAACAGAGTGGCGCCAGCTCACTGACTCTCGAACATGCTCCCGAAGGTCGACGGGCATTCTTCTGCAGCTGGACCCTCAACGGCACCCAGGCCGGCTTCATCCTCGCCAGCCTCGTCTTCCTGCCCATCGCCGCACTCCCCGACGACATCCTCTACACGTGGGGCTGGCGAATCCCGTTCTGGGGCAGCCTGATCGTTCTCGTGGCTGCATACATCATGCGTCTCAAGCTCGAAGAGCCGGAAGAGTTCACCGAGCAGCAGGAGTCGAAGGCCGTCGCCAAATTGCCTGTTGCCGATCTCCTTCGCACCCACAGCGCAAATCTGATTCGCGTGATCTGCTGCGCTTTCATCGCCGTCGTCTCGACCATCTTCTCCGTCTTCGGACTCGCCTTCGCGACCACCGAGGAAGTGGGGATCCCGAAGTCGACCATGCTCTGGGTGGCTATCGCAGCCAACGCCGTGGCCTTGCTCAGCCAGCCCGCCTGGGCGATTCTCTCCGACCGGATCGGTCGCAGGCCGCTGTTCATCGGTGGCGCCCTCGGTAGCGCGGTGTTCATCTACGTGTACTTCGGCGCAATCGCCAGCGGCAACGTCCCGCTGATCTTCCTGGCCGCAATCGGATTGATGTCCGTCTTCTACGCTGCCCCGAATGCCATCTGGCCGTCGTTCTACTCCGAAATGTTCAACACCAAGGTCCGCTACTCCGGCATCGCGATCGGCACCCAGGTCGGCTTCGCCCTCGCAGGCTTTGCGCCCGCCATCGGCAACGCCCTCATGGGCGGGGACAAGACACACTGGATGCCCGTTGCCATTCTGACATCGGTGGCCTGCGTCATCTGCGCGATCTCCGCGTTCACCGCCAAGGAGACGTTCCGCACTCCCCTCAAGGAACTCGGCAACCCGATCTAGCCGAACACCCCCAGACACCCTGCACGAACGACTGTGGCCCGGTATCTCTCGCGAGAGATACCGGGCCACAGTCGTTTTGAAGTTTCTACGCCGTCTTGTCGCGACGCTCGCCACGCTCCGGCTTACGCGGAACGATGGTCGGAAGTACGTTGTCGTTGACGGTCTCCGCGGTGACGACCACCTTTTCGACGTCGTCACGGCTGGGGATGTCGTACATCACCGGAAGAAGAACCTCTTCCATGATGGCGCGCAGGCCACGAGCGCCGGTTCCACGCAAGATCGCCTGATCGGCAATAGCGTCGAGCGCTTCTTCGGTGAACTCGAGTTCGACGCCGTCCATGTCGAAGAGACGACGGTACTGCTTGACGAGAGCGTTCTTGGGCTCCGACAAGATCTGAACGAGCGATTCCTTGTCGAGGTTGGTCACCGACGCGATCATCGGCAAACGGCCGATGAACTCGGGAATCAGACCGAACTTGATCAAATCCTCCGGCATGACCTCGGCGAAACGATCGACCGTATCCAGTTCGGCCTTCGACCGAACCTCGGCGCCGAAACCGATACCGCGCTTGCCGACACGATCGGAGACGATCCGCTCGAGACCAGCGAAAGCGCCCGCGACGATGAACAGCACGTTCGTGGTGTCGATCTGAATGAATTCCTGGTGCGGATGCTTGCGACCACCCTGCGGCGGGACGCTCGCCTGCGTACCTTCGAGGATCTTCAGCAACGCCTGCTGAACACCTTCGCCGGAGACGTCACGCGTGATCGACGGGTTCTCGCTCTTGCGAGCGATCTTGTCGACCTCGTCGATGTAGATGATTCCGGTCTCGGCGCGCTTGACATCGTAGTCGGCAGCCTGAATCAGCTTGAGCAGAATGTTCTCGACGTCCTCACCGACGTAGCCGGCCTCGGTCAACGCCGTCGCATCGGCGATGGCGAACGGGACGTTGAGCATCTTCGCGAGAGTCTGAGCGAGGTACGTCTTGCCACAGCCGGTGGGGCCGAGCATCAAGATGTTGGATTTCGCGAGTTCAACCGTCTCACCCCGCGCATCACGGCCCTTGTCTCCGGCCTGAATGCGCTTGTAGTGGTTGTAGACGGCCACGGCCAGCGTCCGCTTGGCGGAATCCTGACCGATGACGTAGTTCTCGAGGAATTCTCGGATCTCCGCAGGCTTGGGAAGCTCGTCGAGCTTGACCTCGCTCGATTCGGCCAATTCCTCTTCGATGATCTCGTTGCAGAGGTCGATGCACTCGTCGCAGATGTACACCCCGGGTCCTGCAATGAGCTTTTTGACCTGCTTCTGACTCTTACCGCAGAAAGAGCACTTGAGCAGATCCCCGCCGTCGCCGATGCGTGCCATCTCGTGAGGTCCCTACTTTCCATCATGTACGTGCACTCGCCGCCACTCGATCGGTCGAGACGCTCCGCAGTACTCGGTATCAGATCAGAAGTTGTCAGATCAGAAGTTGTCGGATCAGACAAACTGATCAACAAACCGATCGAACAAATCTGGTCGAACAATCGCAGAACGCCGGTCGAGAACCAGCCCGTGAAGTGACGGTACCCGCAGATCCCGAACGGGGTCGACCTGTTCTCGGCGTTTCGCCTGCGGATAAAAAAGAAAAGAGTCGAGATTTCAGCCTGGCGAGCGCTCCACCAGGCACTTCTCGACGTGTCCGCCTCGTGTCGGGAATCGGAATACAGATCCTCGACACGAGGCGGAAATCGACTACTTCTGTGCGCTGAGCTTCCGGTAAGCCAGCACGTCGTCGATGATGCCGTACTCCTTGGCCTGCTCGGCCGTGAGGATCTTGTCGCGATCGGTGTCGACGCGGATGGTCTCCGGATCCTTGCCAGTGTGCAGCGACAGCGTGCTCTCCATGAGTCGACGCATACGCTCGATTTCCGCAGCCTGGATCTCCAGATCGGAAACCTGACCCTGGATGCCGCCCGTGGCCGGCTGGTGAATCAGAATGCGCGAGTTGGGGAGCGCGAAGCGCTTGCCCGGCGTACCACCGGCGAGAAGCACAGCAGCTGCCGAAGCAGCCTGACCGAGGCAGACGGTGGAGATGTCGGCACGGACGTACTGCATCGTGTCGTAGATCGCCATCAGCGCGGTGAACGAACCACCGGGCGAGTTGATGTACATGGTGATGTCGCGGTCCGGATCCTGCGATTCGAGAACCAGCAACTGTGCCATGAGGTCGTTGGCGGAGACGTCGTCGACCTGCGAGCCGAGGAAGATGATGCGCTCCTCGAACAGCTTGTTGTACGGGTCGGACGTCTTGACGCCGTAGCTGGTCTGCTCCGTGAACTGGGGCAGGATGTAACGCGATTGGGGGCCCGACGGCGCCTGGCCGCCCAGCGAGTTAGCTCCGAAAAGATTGGTCATCAGTTCTCCAAAGTATGAATTGGGCAGCGAAAGGATGGACGAACCGGCTCAGTTGCCGGTGCCGCCGGCCTGATTCGCACGGGAGACGACGTGGTCGACGAAGCCGTACTCGAGAGCTTCCTTCGCCGTGAACCAACGGTCACGGTCGGAGTCCGCGGTGATCTGCTCGACCGTCTGGCCGGTGTGCTGAGCGATCAGCTCGGCCATTTCGCGCTTGGTGTGCTTGAACTGCTCGGCCATGATCGCGATGTCACTGGCGGAACCACCGATACCGGCGGACGGCTGGTGCATCATGATGCGGGCGTGAGGCAGTGCGTAACGCTTGCCCTTGGTGCCTGCCGAGAGCAGGAACTGACCCATCGACGCCGCAAGGCCCATACCGAAGGTGGCGATGTCGCACTCGGCGAACTGCATCGTGTCGAAGATCGCCATACCTGCGGTGACAGATCCACCGGGCGAGTTGATGTAGAGCGAGATGTCTCGCGTCGGGTCCTCGGCCGAGAGCAGCAGGATCTGCGCGCACAGCTTGTTGGCGATGTCGTCGTCGACCTGGGTACCGAGGAAAATGATGCGCTCTCGCAGCAAGCGCTCGTACACCGAGTCGCTGAGGTTCAACCCAGCGGTCGCTGAAGTCATGGCGGGACTCTGCAAAGTCTCCAGGTGATTGGAAGTCACGGTACCTGCCTTCTATGTGGATCTACTTGTGCGGTGGATCGTCTATGCGAAACACTTCTACTGACACAGACAGTAACGAAGTAGGGCGGCACCGGAGTCCCGGTGCCGCCCTACTTCGCTCAAAGCGGAAAACTCAGTGCAGTCGATCGTGGTGAAAACACCCGTCCGCCTGCGTTTTTACTTGTCTTCGCTCTCGGCGGAATCAGACGCATCCGCTTCGGTTTCGTCCTCGCTGCTGCCGAACAGTTCAGCGGTGTCGACAACGGCGCCGGAGGTGTCCTTGACACCGGCCGACTCGACGACGGACGCGAGAGCCTTGCCACGACGGACGTCTGCGAAGACGGCGCCGAGCTGGTTGGCCTGCTGGATCTGCTGGATGAACTGCTCAGGAGCCATGCCGTAACGCTGCGCCTGGAACAGGATGCGCTCGGTGAGCTCGTCCTGACCGACGGTGACGTTGCCCGCATCGGCGATCGAGTCGAGCAAGAGCTGCGTCTTGACGGAGCGCTCAGCGGCTTCCTGGGCATCCTTGTCGAACTCTTCGCGGCTGCTGCCCTGCTCTTCGAGGAGCTTGTTCAGTGCCTCTTCGTCGTGATCGAGACCGTGAACGGCGTCATGCAGTGCAGCATCGACCTCAGCCTTGACGACGGCTTCCGGCAACGGAACCTCGACCGTCTCGAGCAGCTGCTCGAGAACCTTGTCGCGGATCTGACCGGCCTGCTCGACCTTGCGGACGCGTGCGACGCGCTCGCGGAGGTCAGCCTTCAGTTCTTCCAGGGTGTCGAACTCGCTGGCGAGCTGAGCGAACTCGTCGTCCTCAGCCGGAAGCTCGCGCTCCTTGACCGTCTGCACGGTCACGGTGACAACAGCTTCCTTGCCCGCGTACTCGCCGGCGACCAGCGTCGACGTGAAGTCCTTGGACTCCCCCGCCTTGAGGCCGATGATGGCTTCGTCGAGGCCCTCGATGAGCTGGCCCGATCCGACCTCGTGCGACAGTCCGCTAGCGGTTGCCTCGGCAACGTTCTCGCCGTCGACGGTGGCCGACAGGTCGATGGAGACGAAGTCGCCGTCCTCGACTGCGCGGTCGACGCCGGTGAGGGTGCCGAAACGCTGACGCAGCGAAAGCAACTGCTCTTCGATGGCTTCGTCGGTGATCTCGATCGGATCGACCTCGACGTTGATGGAGCTGAAGTCAGGGAGCTCGATCTCGGGGCGCACGTCGACCTCGGCGGTGAACTCGAGGAGCTCGCCGTCTTCGATCTTGGTGACCTCGATCTCGGGCTGGCCGATGGCCTTCACGCCGGCGCTGGTGACAGCCTCGGAGTAACGCGACGGCAGAGCGTCGTTGACGACCTGCTCGAGCACAGCGCCGCGACCGACACGTGCTTCGAGGAGGCGAGCCGGAGCCTTGCCGGGACGGAAGCCGGGGAGACGAATCTGCTGCGCGAGGGCCTTGTAGGCCTTGTCGAAATCAGACTTGAGTTCCGCGAAGGGCACCTCAACGTTGATACGGACTCGCGTCGGGCTGAGCTGCTCGACGGTGCTCTTCACGAAACTTCGCTCCTTCGTCTGGTCTTGCTCACAACTTGTGTTGAATCGGTACTGCTGTCTGGCGCGGCACTTCACTCCCGGACTTACTGGAGGTGAAGTGCCATGTACGTACTTGTCGGGATGACAGGATTTGAACCTGCGACCCTCCGCTCCCAAAGCGGATGCGCTACCAAGCTGCGCTACATCCCGTTTCCGATCACATGAAACACACGATACGGCCATCCGAGGCCACAAAGACAGCGGGCCACAAAGGCAGCCACCATCGGTGACCGCGCACAACCCTATCGCGCTCACTACTCTCTCACGAACCCGACCGTCGTTTGTACACGGCCCGCCTGTCCGACCCCGTCAGTATGTCATCCGACCGCCGCCACATACAGCCTTGGCTGAACGAAACGTGATGACAGCCGGAATCAGAAGCCGGGCCGCAAGGCAAGACACCCCGACTCGCCGGGCATTTCGGCAATTCCCCAGGTGAACGACGGTATCGAACTTCTCCAACCCCCCGATTATGAAATCCGGTGGGGCATTGGGTACAGTTTCGTATCGCAGACGACGAACACGGCGATCCCGAGTTGTCGTATGCACGGGGATGTAGCTCAATGGTAGAGCCTCAGTCTTCCAAACTGATCACGCGGGTTCGATTCCCGTCATCCCCTCCATGAGGAGGGAAACTCCACAAAAATCCGCATCGGCCTGGCCGGTGCGGATTTTTTGTGTTCAGACTTTGTGCACTCAGGCCACTCCCCTGTGGTCCGTATCCTGGAGTTGTCCGGATCGATTCTGCTCGGGAGGCCACTCGTGACCACGATTCTTCTCATACTCGTCGTTCTGGCCGTAGTCGTATTTCTGGTCATGAAAAGCCAGCAACGCGGTTCCGGCCACAGCGCAACACAACTCGACGACGCGAAAGCCGATGCCAGGCAGGCGATCGAACGCCTCGGCGGTCAGGTCTACAACCTGACCGGCAGTGACGACGCGTCGCGCCAAGCCCTCGCCGACGCGGCCGAACGGTACAACGCCGCAGGCTCGCAGATCGATCAGGCAGCAACGCCGGTTCAGGCACGTCTCGCGAAACAGACTGCGCTGGAAGGGCTTTACTACATCCGCGCGGCGCGGGTGGCAATGGGCATGGATCCGGGACCGGAAGTTCCTTCCATCGACGGACAGAAGGCTGCGGGTTCGGTCACCGAAGACCGTGAGGTCGAATTCGAGGGCCGCAAGGTCGCGGCATCACCCAATCCGTCGTCGCACACACCCAACTACTACCCCGGTGGCCGAGTCGCCGGACGCCCGGTCCCGGCCGGCTGGTACTCCGAACCCTGGTGGAAGCCTGCCCTCGTCGCCGGTGCCTGGGGTCTGGGTTCGATGATGCTGTTCTCGACCATGTTCTCCGGCATGGCCGGGGTTCCTTACGGCGCAGAAGCTTTCGCGCAGGGTGGCGATACGGGAGCCGGCGACTCGGGAGACCAGGGTGACTCGGGAGATCAGGGCGACTCGGGAGATCAGGGTATGGACGCCGGTGACTCCGGCGCGGATCAAGGAAGTGTCGACAACACCGATTTCACCGCAGACGGTGGAGGCAGCGACTACGGGGACTTCGGAGGCGGCGATTTCGGCGGCGGAGACTTCGGCGGCTTCGACTTCTAAACCGACTGGCACACCGGGCACCAGAACAGGTTTCGCGCCTCCATGACGGAATGCAGGATCGGTGTGCCGCACACGCGGCACGGCGATCCTGCTCTTCGGTAAACGTAAGTCCGCGGACGATCCTTCGCGTACGCCGGATCACCGTTGTCGTGCTCGGCGCGAACGACGTGCATCTTCCCGCGCCTGACACCAACCTTCATCAATTCGACAAGATCTGCCCACATGGCAGTCCATTCGTCGTGAGAGATGAGATTCCCCGGTCGTTCAGGGCTGATTCCGTGACGAAAGAGAAGTTCGGCGCGATAGACGTTGCCGACACCCGCCAGGACCGCTTGATCCATGAGCAGCGCGCCGATCGCCTTCTTGGACTTGGAGATTCGCACCCATGCATGGTGTGGATCCGCGCCGCGGCGCAGTGGGTCCGGCCCGAGTCTGGCCTCGATCGCGGCGACCTGAGGCGGCAGTAGGACTTCGCAGGCGGTGGGACCACGAAGGTCGGTGCCGAAATCGGCACCGACCATTCGCATCCGGACCTGGCCTACCGGTTCTTCCATCGGCAGGGCGGAGTCGGTGAACTTTCCGTACAGCCCGAGGTGTACGTGAACTGTCAATCCGTTGTCATAGGTGTGCCAGAGGTGCTTCCCCCAGGCATCCGAGGACGTGAGTACGTGTCCGTCCACCAGACGCGCGTCCTCGGCGAATCTGCCTTGCGGGCTGAGGACGCGGACCGGTGAACCGACGAACTTGCGGGCATGCAACCGTGCCAGTCGATGCAGGGTATGACCTTCAGGCACGGAACAACTTTCGGATCAGGCTTGCGGCAGAGCCGGTGCGACGCCGGTCTTCTCGTACTCGGACAAGATGTCGATACGACGCTGATGACGCTCTTCACCCGACCATGCGGTGGCGAGGAAAGCGTCGACGATGGCGAGTGATTCCTCGAGGGAATGCATACGTCCACCGATGCCGATCAGCTGAGCGTTGTTGTGCTCGCGGGCCAGCTTCGCCGTTTCGACGCTCCAAGCGAGAGCGCACCGTGCGCCGGGAACCTTGTTCGCGGCGATCTGCTCACCGTTGCCACTGCCACCCAGGACGATTCCCAGGCTGCCCTCGTCGGCAACGACGCGCTTTGCGGCTTCGATGCAGAATGCCGGGTAGTCGTCCACGGCGTCGTACTCGTGAGCACCACAGTCGATAGCCTCGTGGCCGTTCGCTTTCAGGTGTTCGATGATCTCGTTCTTACGTTCGAATCCGGCATGGTCGGCACCCAGGTATACGCGCATGGCGACAATTCTCTCAGGCCCGACCAGCCGGGCGCACCCGGGTCGACGTCACACTTTCAGGAACACGCATCGCCGCGCGAGCGCACCTATCGTGGTGCCCATGTACCCCGTCAACGGCCAGGCCGCTGCACCCGCCGTTCGTGTGTCACCAGGCAGTGACGCGGTTCGCCACCCGTGGGAAATCCCGCTACTCGTGCTCGCCGTTCTGACGACAGTCGTCACCTATGTGGTGGCGATCGTTCTGATCGCTGCGGGTGATCTGTCGACGTGGATCCTCGTGGTGCTCGCGGCTCCGATCCTGCTGTTCCTCGCGCGAGGTCAGCTGTACGGATCGCAGCAGGTCAACGGAATCAAGATGACGCCTTCGCAATTTCCGGAGGGGTATCAGCTGGTCGCCGAGGCCGCGGCACGGTTCGGCATGAAAACTCCGCCGGATGCCTACGTCGTGCTGGGGAACGGACGGATCAACGCATTTGCGTCAGGGCACGGATTTCGGCGTTTCGTCGTCGTCTACAGCGACCTGTTCGAGGTCGGTGGGCAGGCCCGCGAGCCCGATGCGCTCGCATTCATCATCGGTCACGAGGTCGGCCACATCGCTGCTGGGCATGCGTCGTACTGGCGCCAGTGAGGACAGTTCGCGTCGAACTACATTCCGGTGATCGGGTCTTCGCTGTCGCGTTCCATGGAGTACACGGCAGACAACTTCGGTTTTCACATGCGCCCACAGGGCGCACCGGGCGCCATGGGTGTCCTCGGCGCCGGAAAGTATCTCGTGGGTCTGGTCGGGTTCGACGAACTCGCCGATCGCGCGACACTCGAATCCGGTTTCTTCCCGTGGTTCGTCAACATCTTGTCGTCGCATCCGGTGCTGACCTGGCGTGCGGCCGCGCTTCGCAACCGCACGCACTCAGGGCATCTGTTCTTCCGGCCCGGTCAGCTCTACCGAAATCCGGCGCTCACTACCGCTCAGTCGAACTGAGGATCCTCGTTGCGGGTCCGCTTGAGCTCGAAGAAGTGCGGGTAGCCGGCCAGCGCGACGGCGCCGTCCCACACCTTGCCTGCATCCTCGCCGCGCGGGATACGTGACAGCACGGGACCGAAGAACGCCACGCCGTTGACATGGATCGTCGGGGTTCCGACGTCGGGTCCGACGGCGTCCATGCCCTTGTGGTGGCTCTCACGCAGTGCCTCGTCGTACTTGTCGGTGTCGGCAGCCTCGGCCAGTTCGGGCGGCAGTCCGACCTCGGCGAGCGACGACTTGATGACGTCGGCGAAGTCCTTGTTGCCCTCGTTGTGGATCTTCGTACCCATGGCCGTGTACAGCGGCAGCAGGATCTCGTCACCCTTCAGCTGCGCTGCCGCGATAGCGACGCGGACCGGGCCCCAGGCCTTGGTCATCATCTCGCGGTACTCGTCGGGGAGGTCGCGGCCCTCGTTGAGAACCGCAAGGCTCATCACGTGGAACTTGGCCTCGATGTCGCGTACCTGCTGGGCCTCGAGAATCCAGCGCGAGGTGATCCAGCACCACGGGCAGAGCGGGTCGAACCAGAAGTCAGCAGTGTCCGTGGTCTTACTCGAGGTTGCGCTCACGAAGAAACTCCCTATCAGTTCATGTCGGTCAGGTTCTATCAGTTCGGGGACATACTCCCGTTCTGCCAACAATCATGAACCCGCAATCCTTCCCGCGCTTTCCCCCGAACCACCTTCCGATCGCAGTAGTGTCGAAAAGAAACGAGTACGAAGGAGTGGTTCAGTAATGAGCACCAACCGGAGATTCGTGATCGTCGGCGGCGGGCTCGCGGGCGCAAAGATCGCAGAAGCCCTGCGTGACAGAGATTTCGACGGTGAGATCACCGTATTGAGCGAAGAAGACCACCTTCCGTACGAGCGGCCGCCGCTGTCGAAAGAGTTCTTCGCAGGCAAGAAGACACTCCCCGAATTCACCGTCCACGACGGCGAGTGGTTCCGCGACCATCACATCGATCTTCGTCCGGGAACGACGGCAACGGCCATCGACCCCGCTGCGCACACCGTGTCACTTCCGGACGGTTCCACGATCAGCTACGACAAGCTCGCCTTGGCCACCGGCTCACGTTCGCGGCGCCTCGACATCCCGGGGTCCGACGCCGAGGGCGTTCACTACGTGCGAACAGTCGATCAAGCCGCTGCGCTACTGCGCACCCTGGCCGCCGACAAGAAGCTCGTCGTGATCGGTGCCGGCTGGATCGGTCTCGAAATTGCCGCGTCGGCTCGCGGTTTCGACGTCGACGTCACCGTGCTCGAGCATGCCGGCCTTCCGCTCGAATCGACCCTGGGCCCGGAAATGGGTGAGGTCTTCGCCGCTCTGCACCGCCAGAACGGCGTCGACTTGCGCACTGGCACGGACGTCAGCGCAATCTCTGTCGACGGCGATCACGCCGCCGGCGTCACTTTGAGCGACGGCACCGTGATTCCAGCCGACGCCGTGTTGATTGCTGTCGGCGCGTTGCCGAACACCGAGTTGGCGTCGGAGGCGGGTATCGACGTCGACAACGGAGTTCTCGTCGACGCCGGTCTGCAGAGCAGCGACCCCGACGTCGTTGCAGTAGGCGACATCGCGGCCGCACAGCATCCGATTCTGAATGCACGAATTCGGGTGGAGCACTGGGCAAACGCACTCAACCAACCCGAGACCGCCGCAGACACCATGTTGGGTCGGCCCGCCGAGTACGTGCGCATGCCGTACTTCTTCACCGATCAGTACGACCTCGGGATGGAATACGTGGGTCACGCACCGCACGGCGGCTACTCCCGTGTCGTCACGCGCGGCGACGTCGACAAGCGCGAGTTCCTGGCATTCTGGCTCGATTCCGCGAACAAGGTGCTCGCCGGCATGAACGTGAACATCTGGGATGCCGGTGACGCCATCAAGGAATTGGTCGCCTCTTCGCGTCCTGTCGATCCGGAGCGGCTGGCCGATCCGGAGATTCCGCTGGCAGAAGTGTCCGCTTGAGTAAAGCCGTTCTCTTCGTGATGGGATGGACGTAATAGATCCGCACCATCTACGAGGAGATCTTTGTGGTCGCACCGAACCTGACACGCGAAACCGCAGCGCAACGGTCAGCAATCCTGACCGTCGAGAACTACCTGATCGAACTCGATCTCACCGACGGCAACGACGCACCCGGCGAGGAGACGTTCTCTTCGAAGACCACCGTCACGTTCACGGCTACAGCCGGAGCAAGCAGCTTCATCGACATCGTCGCGGCCCGAGTCCATTCCGCGGTCCTCAACGGCACCGCACTCGACGTCTCCGACTACGACGAGTCGACGGGCATCAGCCTTCCCGACCTCGCTGCCGACAACGAGTTGGTCATCGAGGCCGATTGCATCTACTCCCACACCGGCGAGGGACTGCACCGATTCGTCGACCCGACCGATGACGCCGTCTACCTCTACTCACAGTTCGAGACGGCTGACGCCAAGCGCATGTTCGCGTGCTTCGATCAGCCCGATCTGAAGGCCACGTTCGACATCCACGTCACCGCTCCCACGTCGTGGAAGGTCATCTCCAACTCCGCGGTCGTCGAGACCCTTGCCGCCGATCCCGGCAAGCACGGTTTCCGGACCACCCCGAAGATGAGCACGTACCTGGTGGCGCTCATCGCCGGTCCCTACGCGCAGTGGACCGACAACTACTCCGACGAGCACGGCGACATCCCGCTCGGAATCTTCTGCCGCGCTTCGCTGGCCGAGTTCATGGACGAGGAGCGGCTCTTCACCGAGACCAAGCAGGGATTCGACTTCTACCACCGCAACTTCGGTGTTCCCTATGCCTTCGGCAAGTACGACCAGCTCTTCGTCCCCGAATTCAATGCGGGCGCGATGGAGAATGCCGGCGCCGTGACATTCCTCGAGGACTACGTCTTCCGGTCCAAGGTGACCCGCTACTCGTACGAGCGTCGTGCCGAGACGGTGCTGCACGAAATGGCGCACATGTGGTTCGGCGACCTCGTCACGATGGCGTGGTGGGACGACCTGTGGCTCAACGAGTCGTTCGCGACCTTCGCTTCGGTCCTGTGCCAGACCGAGGCCACGGAGTACACGAACGCCTGGACGACGTTCGCCAACGTCGAGAAGTCGTGGGCATACCGCCAGGATCAGTTGCCGTCGACGCACCCGATTGCCGCGGACATTCCGGACCTGGCTGCCGTCGAGGTCAACTTCGACGGCATCACCTACGCGAAGGGCGCCAGCGTCCTCAAGCAGTTGGTCGCATACGTCGGACTCGAGCCGTTCCTCGCCGGACTGCGTGAGTACTTCCGTGAGCACGCATTCGGAAACGCAACATTCGACGATCTGCTGGGCTCACTCGAAAAGTCCTCGGGCCGTGACCTTTCCGATTGGGGTCGGCAGTGGCTCAAGACCACCGGTTTGAACATCCTGCGCCCCGACTTCGATGTCGACGCAGACGGAAAGTTCACCCGCTTCGCCGTCCTGCAGGACGGTGCGGCACCAGGCGCCGGCGAGCGGCGAATCCACCGGATCGCCATCGGCATCTACGACGACGTCGACGGCAAGTTGGTACGAAGCCATCGCGTCGAACTCGACCTCGATGCCGTGGAAAGCACGGATGTCCCCGAACTTGTCGGCGTCGCCCGCGGTGCACTCGTGTTGGTCAACGACGACGATCTCACCTACGGCTCCGTGCGACTCGATCCCGAATCGTTGGCGACGGCGATCGAGCGGGTCGGCGACATCACCGACTCACTCCCCCGCACCCTGGTCTGGTCGGCGGCGTGGGAAATGACCCGTCAGGCCGAACTGAAGGCACGCGACTTCGTCGCACTGGTCGAGCGCGGCATCAGTTCGGAGACCGAAGTCGGTGTGGTGCAACGTCTCTTGCTCCAAGCCCAAACCGCCATCGGCTCCTACGCAGATCCGGCCTGGGCCGAGGCCGAAGGTGCGGCGAGCTTCGCCAATCGGTTGCTCGAACTCGCACGTGAGGCAGAGGCCGGGTCCGACCACCAGCTGGCATTCGTCAACGCACTCACCGGTGCAGCACTCTCCCCGTGGCACACCGAGGTACTGCGCGAATTGCTCGACGCCGATCCCTCCACCGTTGGGCTCGACGGCCTGATCGTCGACACGGACCTGCGCTGGCGCATCGTCGGGGCACTGGCAGCTGCCGGTGAGATCGACGCCGAAGGAACCGCAACTCCGTTCATCGACGCCGAAGCCCAGCGTGACCCGACCGCTGCGGGCGCTCGTCAAGCCGCGGCGGCCGCGGCCGGACGTCCTCAGGCCGCTGTCAAGGAAGAGGTCTGGGCGAAGGTCGTCGGCGACGACTCGGTGCCCAACATCACCGCACGATCGATCATCGGCGGGTTCGCTCGCGAAGGCCAGGACGAATTGCTCGAACCCTTCGTCTCCCGTTACTTCGCCGACATCGCGGCGGTGTGGGAACGACGCTCGAGCGAAGTGGCACAGACCGTCGTCATCGGGCTGTACCCGGCGTGGTCGATCTCCGCAGAATCCGTCGCGGCGGCAGACCGATTCCTCGAAGGCGACATCCCTCCCGCGTTACGTCGTCTGGTCGTCGAAGGCCAGGCTGGTGTGGTTCGTTCACTCGCAGCACGAAAGTTCGACGCGAGCTGACATGCGAAAGGCCGGTGCCCGCGTCGATTCTCACGAATCGACGCGGGCACCGGCCTGTGTCTGACAAACAGTTACGGCGCTGAAATTGCGGCTGCCATAACGCGGATGGCACTGATCAGTCCGTCGATCAGGTTGCCTTCACTGAAGGATGCAACAGCTGCCGTTGCTCCGAGCTGGGTAACGCGATCAGTGACCCGATCGGCGATTGCCCGCCCGCTGCGTACCTCGACGGTGCGCTGGTTGGGCGAGACGGCGATCAGCACGGAACGCTCGGCTTCGGGCGTGGTCGGGAACAGTGCGTCGGCACCCGCTGCCGGATCAGAACCGAGATCACCGATGTAGGCGTTGAATCGCACCTTGGTGGCCCGCGTCGCTTCGGTCATCGCGACGTCGAGCGCAACCAGATCCATGGTCTCGAACGGAAGATCGTCGGTGAACGGCTCGCCGATGCGGTGCACACCGGAAACGCGTCCGCTGGACGTGACGACGCTGCCGACGGGCAGGTCCTCGGGCGCTACTGCGAGCGCGGTCGAATGATCACCACTTGCCACTTGCGGACCCTCCGATCAGATCAGCCGAACCGGCTTCGATTGCGTGTGCACTGCCGTGATGGCCACCGCGAACGGTGACTTCGTCGACAGCACTCCACAGCACGGGAGCGTGATCCCACGACTCACCGAGATGGAACGCCGGCGGAACCGGTCCCGGCGTCTTCTTCCCGAGGAAGGACGCAGCCGCGAAGAACGCGGTGATCAAGGCCGGAATCCCAACGTATATCAGTACTACCTCGAGAATGCTCACACCAGATAACGTAGCCCAGAACGCCAGGAAGGAAAGCGTCAGGGCCACAAATTCTCGGGCAATTTCGTTTCGGTGACGACAGAACGCCGCTCAGGCTGCGCCCACGCCGAGATACGGCATCCACGCCGGATGCAATTCCTTGGTCGCCGCGAGCAGACGCCAATGCGGTCCGGACGGCGGAACCAATTCCGCACGGAGAGTCCATCCGAGTTCGCTGAGCATCTTGTCGGCCTTGCGGTGATTGCAGGGGGCACAGCACGCGACGCAGTTCTCCCACGAATGCCCGCCACCTCGGCTGCGAGGAACGACGTGGTCGATGGTTTCGGCTTTGGCTCCGCAGTACGCACATCGGAAGTGGTCACGATGCATCAGTGCGGCACGGGTCATGGGGATGCGGGCGCGATACGGAACGCGCACATAGGTGCGCAATCGAATGACCGAGGGAACCTGCACCGACCAGTCCGCAGAATGGACTACCGGGCCCTGTTCGTCCTCGTGGACGGTATCGGCCTTGCCGCAGGCCATCAGTACGACCGCGCGCCTGGCAGGAAGGGCGGTCAGCGGTTCGTACGTGACGTTAAGCAGTAGCACCCGACGTTTTACCCACTCGGGCACAACGCGATCGGGAGGGAACATCTCGAGGTGAGAATGCTCTTCGGAAAAGAGTGGGTCAGCAGTGTGCGCGAACCCGTCAGGAACAACTTCCAGAACAGCCCCTAACGCGTGGTCGTTCCGCGCGCTAGTGGGCTGGAGTTGTCGGTGATTGCGTGCAGCATGTCGGTTCTTCATACGACCTCCGGGAGACTGCCCCCAAGTTGACCACGGATGATCGCGTTACGCACTCCCATTTCGAACAAAATTGCCAGGACGGCCGGTGAATTTCCGGTGAATGGGTACGCATTCCGACCCGATGCAACCGTCGTCGACCCGGAAACCGACCACTACGGCCGTCAGGCACAATGGAACTTGCCATGAATGACGTACAGCACGACGTGCAGCAGACCTTCTACGACGCCGTCGGCGGAGCCGAGACGTTTCACAAGCTCACCGCGCGATTCTACGAAGAAGTCGCGAAGGACGAGGTTGTGCGCCCGCTCTACCCCGAGGCCGATCTCGGCCCGGCAGAGCGGCGGATGCGGATGTTCCTCGAGCAGTACTGGGGCGGGCCGCACACGTACTCGGAGGAGCGTGGGCATCCGCGTCTGCGGATGCGCCACAATCCTTTCGTGATCGGCCCGATCGAGCGTGATGCGTGGCTTAGGTGCATGCACGTCGCCATCGCGTCCATCGACGAGAAGACCCTGAGCCCGGTGCACCGCAAGCAGTTGATCGACTACATGGAGATGGCTGCTGCGTCCATGGTGAACTCCGCCATCTGACCGTTTACTTCGCCTTCGGCCTGAACACACGCGCGATCCGGCGGGCTGCCCGTACCCCGAACGACACCGTGGGATGTAGCGGAGAACTCAAGATTGCGTGCTTGCGCACGTACTCTTCGACCTCCCACTCCGACCAGCTGCCCGCCCGGAAGAGTGCGGCATCGCCGACGCCCAGGGTTCGTTTCGCGATTCCGTCGCCCTGAACGGTGACCGACCCTTCGATGATGTGCACGATTTCGTCCGCATGGAAGTACCAGCGGAAGCGCCCCTTCGTGCAATCCCAGACGTGCGTAGTCGTGGTCCCGTCTTTACTCGCCGACCATTGCGCCGACCGTGCAACCGGTGTGCCGAAGATTATCCAGTCACGGTTGATCGGATCATCGTCGAGCAGTACGTGATCCAAACTGACCGCTTCGATTGCCGACAAAGTCAAGGCCAAGCCCCCTTGGTTGAATTCTCGATACTTCTCCCCCGGCAGTAACACCAAAGTTGCCACATGGAGTCACCGCGTGAATGCAAAGTACACCAAGGCTAGGTAAAGAGTCACGCTTTTGCCGTGTCCAAGTCGTGAGAGTGCCAGACGTTTGGCACTATGAACTGCTGTGAGCACCCCCGCGGATTCGTCCTCTGTAAGCCGGCCCGAAGCCCCGTGGTGGAACGAGGCGGTCTTCTATCAGATCTATCCGCGTTCCTTTGCCGATTCGGGCAGTGACGGTATCGGCGACCTCGGCGGAGTCGAGGAGAAACTCGGCTACCTCGAGCTGCTCGGCATCGACGCGATCTGGTTGAGCCCGGTGATGAAGTCACCGATGGCAGACCACGGCTACGACGTCTCGGATCCTCGCGACATCGATCCCCTGTTCGGTGATCTGGCGACGATGGATTCGCTGATCACGTCGGCCCACGAGCGCGGAATCAAGGTCACCATGGACCTGGTCCCGAACCACACGAGTGATCAGCACGAGTGGTTCAAGGCAGCCCTGGCGTCGGCGCCCGGTTCTGCGGAGCGATCCCGCTACATCTTCCGAGACGGCAAAGGTGAAAAAGGCAACGACCCGCCGAACAACTGGCCGAGCATCTTCGGCGGCCCGGCATGGACCCGCGTCACCGAAGCCGACGGAACACCCGGCCAGTGGTACCTGCACATCTTCGCCAAGGAACAGCCGGACCTGAACTGGGACAACCCCGAGGTCTTCGACGACCTCGCCAAGACTCTGCGCTTCTGGCTCGAGCGCGGAATCGACGGATTCCGCATCGACGTGGCCCACGGAATGGCCAAGCCGGACGGTTTGCCGGACCACGACTGGGAGCTCAACGAGCTCATGCGCAATTCCGACGACGACCCGCGGTTCAACAATCCGGCAGTTCACGAAATCCACCGCGGCATCCGCAAGGTCATGGACGAGTTCCCGGAGGCGATGACCGTCGGCGAGATCTGGGTGAAGGACAACCAGAAGTTCGGCGAATACATCCGGCCAGACGAACTGCATCTCGGATTCAACTTCCGGCTTGCAGAAACCGAATTCTCCGCCGAGTCCGTCCGAGAGGCCGTGGAGAACTCCCTCGCGGCCGTCGCCGAGGTCGGGGGTGTGCCCACGTGGACACTGTCGAATCACGACGTCGAACGTGAAGTCACGCGCTACGGCGGGGGCGAGATCGGAACGCAACGCGCACGGGCGATGATCCTCGTCGAGTTGGCGCTTCCGGGCGCGAGCTTCATCTACAACGGAGCCGAACTCGGCCTGCCGAACGTCGACCTGCCCGACGATGCACTACAGGACCCGGTCTGGGAACGATCCGGACATGCCGAGCGAGGACGCGACGGCTGTCGAGTGCCCCTTCCCTGGGAAGGAACCGAGCCGCCTTTCGGATTCACCACCGGTGCGAGTACCTGGCTGCCGATGCCGGCCGAGTGGTCGACGCTCACCGTGGAGGCTCAGATCGAGGACGTCGACTCGATGCTCTCGCTGTATCGCGCCGCCCTCGAACTTCGTAGCGCCAGGCCGGAGTTTTCCGGCACCGACATCGATTGGTACGGCAGTCCCCCCGGCTGCCTCGCTTTCCGTCGACGCGGCGGTCTGATCTGTGCTCTCAACACCACGGAGGTGCCGATCGCACTGCCGAGCGGGCAGCTGCTGTTGAGCAGCGCACCACTCGTCGACGGTCAGTTGCCCGTCAACGCTGCGGCGTGGCTGATCTGACCGAACACTCTCGCACGTCGTCAGGCGGCGGCCCCATCGCGCTGGTGGTGGCCGTCGCCTGAACTCCTACCGCGCAACCATCAGCGGTATCGAACCACCGCGGTGACGGTAGATCGAACCAAACCGTGCATCGAGGCGCACCCACGATCGACTCGCCCGCACCCGAACCAGTTCCGACGCGTCGATCTGTTCGAGATCGATGTCCGCAGTCATCGCTTCGGATCCGGCGTGCGGAACGAATCCCATTGCGGTCAAGGCAAAAATAACTCGCATCGAGATCCCGACCGTGCCTGATGGACCACTGACCTCGAGCACGTCCTGATCGAGCAACGACGCCGGCGGCCCGTGACTACTTCCATGCTCGAGCGCCAAGGCGTTGCCCCGTTGCGCCAGTTCGATCAGCACCCGGGCGGGTACGTCGTCCAGGTGCTCGAAGCCGTCCATCGGCGGCAACGCCCCACGCCACGCCGAATCCATGGCGAACCCCGGATCGATCAGCTCACTTGTTGCCTGCTCCACCGCCGAGAGCAACTGATCGCCGGCAGCCGACGTGTCGTCAGGGTTGATGGTGCCAGCCACCGTTCGCGTCGCCAGAGCGTCGAAACCCGTTGACGCCCAGACGCTCAGGTGCGCATCGCCGCGTCGACGCATTCGGATGACCGCGGACTCGTCCAAACGCAAGGCGTGACCGATGAAGCCGGCCAAGTTCTTTCGCTCGGCCTCCTCGGGCACGGTCAGTACACGTTCATGCACGTTGCCAGCTCTCCAAGTACTCCCGCTCGGGCCCGCTGAGGCGGCGCAGACGTTGAGTGTCGATATCGAAAGCCGCGATCTGAGTCGATGCCACGATGGACGGCGGGACGCTGAGATCGGCGCCGCGGGGGCGAACCTCGTACGCGATGGTGAAGTCCACCGCGCGAACCTTTTCCACCCACATGAAGACATCGAGCGGTGAATCGTCGTGCCGCAGTTGCCCGCGGTACCGCACATGGAGATCGGCAATCACAGCCCCGTCACGCAGGGTGACCGTCGGGCGCGAGTCTTCGAACAACCAAGGAATCCTCGCCTCTTCGAGCAACGTCACCATCCGTGCGTGGTTGATGTGCTGGAAGGCATCCATGTCAGACCACCGAACCACAACTTCGGCGTGGAATCCTTCGCTCAACGTCCTACCTCCGATCGGGTGCCCATGCTGCGCACCATGCTACGAACCTGACGCGCCGCCACCGAGAGCGTCGCGAGGTCAAGCGTCCCAGACTCGAAGATCTCGACGAGAGCTGCCCTCGCCCGACTCAGCCGCGAGGCGTTGGTCGATTCCCATTCGTCGATCTTCTCCTGCGGCGACTCCCCCGGCTCGCCGCCGGCCAGAACCTCCATCGTCAACTGCCGCAGCGAACTGTAGAGGTCGTCTCGCAACGCGAGCCGAGCAAGCGAGTGCCAGCGATCGCCGCGCTCGAGTCCCGAGACCGCGCTCAGCAGCCAGTCGATTCCCAGATGCGCGTCCAAGGCGTAATACAGCTCCGCGACTTCGGTGATGTCGTGATCTGCGATGTCGGCGATATCCGCGATGTCGAGCAGGCAGTAGACGTCGAGCAGTCGGAACACGTCCAGCGCCAACGCTTCCGGAGCCCCGCGATCGATCACGGATTGAGCGCGCACGAGCAGATCGTCGAGCTGGTGGCCGGCGAGCAGCCCCGGAACCAGCGGCGCCGTCGCCCGATACGCTGCCGAGTAGCGCGCAACTTCGGCGCCGACCGCGATCGGCTGGGGCCGATTGGCCAGGAACCACCGCGACGCGCGGTCGAGCAAGCGGCATGACTCCACGATCAGCTCGTTTTCGATCTCTGCACTGACGCCGGCCGAGCGGATTCGCGACCACACCTCGTCGAGCGCAAAGACCTCTCGCACAGCGGCGTACGCGCGGATCGAGTCGGTACTGCTCGCTCCGGTCTCCTCGGCCAAGCGGTAGGCGTACGTGATTCCGCCGTTGTCGATCACTTCGTTCACGAGCATCGTCGCGACGATCTGCCGCCGCAACGGGTGTGCTTTGATCTCCGTTTCGAACCGATCGCGAACAGCGGTCGGGAAGTACTGCGGGATCTGCTGGGCGAAGAAATCGTTGTCCGGCAACTCGGTTGCGAGCAGATCGTCCTTGAGTGAAAGCTTGACGTGCGCCGTCAGCGTCGCCAATTCCGGCGACGTCAGACCCACACCAGCCTCGAGTCGACGCTCGATCTCCTTGTCGGTCGGCAACGCCTCGAGCTTGCGGTCAAGGCCACGTGCCTTGGTCAGATCCGTCAACTGACGGCGGTGAACACCGAGCATCTGCGGCGCGGTCACGCGGGAGATTCCGAGCAGCGCGTTCTGGGCGATGTTGTCCGCCAACACCAACGCCGCCACGTCGTCGGTCATCGACGCCAGCAACGGATTCCGTTCTTGCGTCGGCAGTAACTGCGAACGCACGAGCGAATCGAGAAGGATCTTGATGTTCACTTCGTGATCGGAGCAGTCGACCCCGGCCGAGTTGTCGATGGCGTCGGTGTTGATGTGACCGCCGTTGGCGCTGAACTCGATTCGTCCCAGAGCAGTCACGCCGAGGTTGCCGCCCTCACCGATCACCTTGACTCGTAGGTCTTGACCGTCGACTCGCACCGCGTCGTTGCTCTTGTCTCCGACCTGCGCGTTCGTCTCGGTCGAAGCCTTGACGTATGTACCGATTCCGCCGTTCCACAGCAGATCCACCGGTGCCGACAGAATCGCCTGCATCAATTCCGGCGGCGAGAGCTTCGTGACCCCCTCGGCCAGACCCAGTGCGATTCTGACGCTTTCGGCGATCGGAACCGACTTGACCGTGCGGTCCCAGACGCCGCCACCTTCACTGATCAGGCTCTTGTCGTAGTCGGCCCATGACGACCGTGGCAACTCGAAAAGTCGTTGACGTTCGACGAACGAGCTCGGTGCATCCGGGTTCGGATCGAGGAAGATGTGTCGATGGTCGAACGCGCCCACCAGACGGATGTGCCGACTGAGGAGCATTCCGTTGCCGAACACGTCTCCGCTCATGTCGCCGACGCCTACCGTCGTGAAATCCTGCGTCTGCGTGTCGACCCCGAGTTCGCGGAAGTGCCGCTTGACGCTTTCCCAGGCGCCGCGAGCGGTGATTCCCATGCCCTTGTGGTCGTATCCCACGGAGCCACCGGAGGCAAACGCGTCGCCGAGCCAGAAGTCGTACTTGGCGGCAACCGAATTCGCGAGATCCGAGAACGTCGCCGTGCCCTTGTCCGCGGCGACCACCAGGTAGCGATCCTGATCGTCCTTGCGCACCACTCGATCCGGCGTCACAACTTCGCCGGTGGCCGCGTGCACGTTGTCCGTGATGTCGAGCAATCCGGAGATGAACGTGGTGTAGCAGGCCTTGCCCGTTTCCAGCGTCGCCGTTCGATCAGCGGCCGGATCACCCGTCGGCAGAGGCGGATTCTTCACGACGAAGCCGCCCTTGGCGCCGACCGGCACGATCACCGCGTTCTTGACGGCCTGAGCCTTCACCAAGCCGAGCACCTCGGTGCGGAAATCCTCGCGCCGGTCGGACCAGCGGAGTCCGCCGCGCGCGACTGCGCCGAATCGCAGGTGGACGCCTTCGACCTCGGGTGAGTACACGTAGATCTCGAAAGCCGGCCGCGGCTTGGGCAACTCGCTGATCCGCGAGGGATCGAGCTTGACCGACAGGTAGTCGCGAGAGCGGCCATCGGCGTCGACGACGTAGAAATTGGTACGCAAGGTCGCCTTCACCAAGGAGAACATTCCACGCAGAATGCGATCGGCATCCAAGCTGAGCACCTCGTCGATGGACGCACGCAACTGCTCGTCCAATTCGGCGACGCGAATGTCGTCCTGTTTCTCGGGGTCGAACATCGCCTCGAACAACTGCACCAATGCAAACGCGGTCTGCGGGTGCGTTAGCGCGATTCCTTCGATGTGGAACTGACTGTACGGAAATGTGGCCTGGCGCAAATACTTTGCGTAAGCACGCAACACCACGGCTTGCCGCCAGGACATTCCGGCCCGCAGCACCAACTCGTTGAATCGGTCAGCTTCTGCCCGGCCGAACCAGACTGCACCGAATGCAGCCGTGAATCGCTTCTGGACCTCGGTCAGCGGGGCGGTACTGGTCTCGAGTGGCACCTGCGCATCGAGGTCGATCTCGACCGACGCCCGAAGATCCGCCGGTACCGACAATCCGAAATCGTAGATCCAGCACTGAACGCCGTCGAGTCGCTGCACGACGTGCGGTCGCTCGTCGAGAACTTCGACGCCGAGTGACTGCAGCACGGGGAGCACCTGACTCAACGAGATACCGTCGCCGCCGACGAAGAGCGTGAAGCGCCAGGCACCGGGCGCGGAGTCCACAGCGCGATAGAGCAGTACGTCGATCGCGCCTGGCGCCAACGCCTCGAGCCTGGCGATGTCGGCCAGCGCGCGTGACGGTTCGAAGTCCTCCTTGTATCCATCGGGAAGCACCCGCGAATACCGTTGCACCAGTTCCGGATCCACACCCGGAATGTCGCGAACAAGGTCGTTGATGCGGTCGTCCCAGCTACGACTGACTTCGGTCAGCAGGGCCTGAACTCGCTCGCGGTTGGCCTCGGAGACATCCAGATGAACCGGCTCACTGTCCGGATCGCGCCGGATCGTCACGTGCAACAGCGCAAGATCGTTCTCGGTAACCCGGGCGGTGTAATCAACTGTGCCTGGGCCGAATTCGCGCCACAACAGGTTTTGCATCGCCAGTCGCACCCGCGTCGTATACCGGTCGCGAGGCAGATACACCAAGCAGGATACGAACCGTCCGAACGTGTCCTCGCGGACGAAGAGTCGCACCTGTCGACGCAGCCCGATGCTGTGCACGGCGTGGACGGTCTCGAACAAGGTCTCGGCATCGCTCGAGAACAACTCGGTGCGCGGGAAGGACTGGATGACCTCGAGCATCGCCTGCCCGGAGTACGAATGCAGGTCGACACCGGCACGCGCGATGACTTCGCGGACGCGTCGCTCGATCAGAGGAATCGCGAGGACGTTCTCGTGGAGTGCGACCACGGTGAACACACCCAGGAATCTGTGCTCCCCCACGATGTTTCCCTCGTCGTCGAGGATCGAGACACCCACGAAGTACGGGTAGACAGCGCGGTGCACCGTGGCGGGGAACGATCCCTGCGTCAGGACCAGAAGCGGTCGATCCGGGAGATCTGCAACTGGAGGCAAACTCATCGGGCCTTCGGTGACCGCGTCGGAGCGCAGCACGCCGAGCCCGCTGCCGGCGACCGTGCGTGAGCCGTCCTTCGTGCCCTCGAATCGCCGGTATCCGAGTACGGCGTAGTTTCCGTCCGCCATCCACCGGAGCAGCCGAGCGGTATCGGAGAATTCTTCGGGGGTGATCCTCCCGGAGGCAGTTTCTGCAGCACTCTCCAACTCGTCGGCAACGCGCAGTTGCAGTGCCTTCATGTCCGGGGTGTCACCAACCACCTGGCGGACGTCCGCGAGCACTTTGCCGAGGTGGGCTTCGATCGCGTCGAGATCGGAATCCTCGACTTCGGAGTCCAACTGGACGTGCATCCAGGATTCTTGGATACCGCTGTCGCCCAAGGAAATCAGATTGCCCGCGTTGTCGCGTTCAACCGTCAGGATCGGATGGGCGAATTGACTGATTCCCACGCCTTGTCGGTTGAGCATCGCGGTAACGGACTCGACGAGCAACGACATGTCGTCGGTGACGATCTGGACGGCAGCGCCGAGACCCTCGGATCCTGACGGGCGGTACACACGCCATACGGCCGTGCCTGGCGTCCGCTGCCTCCCGAGCGCGAGATGCGCGAGCAGGACTCGATCCGATCGACCGTTGATGACATCGTCGCTGTCACCCTCGTCGATGTGCGTGAAAAAGGCCTCGCGAAGACGCGTCAACAACGTCGCTTCGTCGAGGCCTGTGCCCTGCTGCCGTACACGGTCTGTCATTCCTGGCTCACATCCTTGTGGGTTCTGATCGCCGCGACCAATCTCTGACTCGAGACTAGCCGCGGCAACCAGTACCTAGGGTGAACTGAGAAACGAAATCTACGATGTCGTCATCTGAACAAGCGATGCTTCGAGCACCGCACGTTCGCTGTCCGCCAGCGGTCTGGACTTTTCGGACACGGTGTCGAATCCGACCATCAACGCGTCGCCGAAGGCGCATTTGACACCCGCGTTGTCACGGATGACGTGCCGAACCGTGAACGAGGAAGTCCCGACGTGAGTCGTGAAGATCTCCACGTTCAACGGACCGGACCGATCGGTGACCGGCTTGAGGAACTCGATGGTCATCTTTCGAACCACGAGGTATCCCGGTCGGCCGCCGAGCGGCGCCAGTTTCGCTTCCAGGAACTGGATGCGAGCTTCCTGCATGTACTCGACGTAACGCGTGTTGTTGACGTGACCCAACCGGTCGGAATCGCCCCACCGGACCTGGATCTGCGCTGTGTATACGTCGGACACCGGATCAGTCCCTGGTGAGCTTGCGGTGAGTCACGCGGTGCGGGCGTGCGGCGTCGGGGCCGAGTCGCTCGACCTTGTTCGCCTCGTAGCCCTCGAAGTTGCCCTCGTACCAGTACCAAGCTGCCTCGTTGTCGCCGAAGCCACCTTCCCACGCGAGGATGTGGGTACAGGTGCGGTCCAGGAACCAGCGATCGTGCGAGATCACGACGGCGCAGCCGGGGAACTCTTCGAGAGCGTTCTCCAGCGAGCCGAGGGTTTCGACGTCGAGGTCGTTGGTGGGCTCATCGAGCAGGATCAGGTTGCCGCCCTGTTTGAGCGTCATCGCCAGGTTCAGGCGGTTGCGCTCACCACCGGAGAGGACGCCGGCCGGCTTCTGCTGATCGTGGCCCTTGAAACCGAACGAGCTGATGTACGCACGCGAGGGGAACTCGGTCTGGCCGACGACGATGAAATCGAGCCCGTCGGACACGGTCTCCCAGACCGTCTTCTTGGGGTCGATTCCGGAACGGTTCTGGTCGACGTAGCTCAGCTTGACCGTCTGACCGATCTTGACCTCACCGGCGTCAGGCTCCTCGAGACCGACGATGGTCTTGAACAGCGTCGTCTTACCGACGCCGTTGGGGCCGATGACGCCGACAATTCCGTTGCGCGGCAACGTGAACGAAAGATCCTTGATCAGCACGCGGCCGTCGAATCCCTTGTCGAGGTTCGAGACCTCCACGACCACGTCACCCAGGCGCGGCGGTGCCGGGATCTGGATCTCGTCGAAGTCGAGTTTGCGGGTCTTCTCGGCTTCGTTCGCCATTTCCTCGTAGCGATCGAGACGAGCCTTGTTCTTGGCCTGGCGGGCCTTGGCGCCGGAACGAACCCATGCGAGCTCGTCCTTGAGGCGCTTCTGCAGCTTCTGATCCTTCTTGCCGGCAACTTCGAGGCGTGCAGCCTTCTGCTCCAGGTAGGTGGAGTAGTTGCCCTCGTACGGGTACAGGCGTCCGCGGTCGACTTCACAGATCCACTGCGCGACGTGATCGAGGAAGTAACGATCGTGGGTCACGGCGAGGATTGCGCCGGGGTAAGCAGCGAGGTGCTGCTCGAGCCACAGGACAGATTCGGCGTCGAGGTGGTTGGTGGGCTCATCGAGGAGCAGGAGGTCGGGCTTGCTCAGCAGCAGCTTGCAGAGCGCAACGCGTCGCTTCTCACCACCGGAGAGGTGGGTGACCATCTCTTCCGGCGGGGGGCAGCGCAGGGCGTCCATAGCCTGCTCGAGCTGCGAGTCGATCTCCCACGCGTCTGCGTGATCGAGCTTCTCCTGCAGCTCGCCCATCTCTTCCATGAGCTCGTCGGAGTAATCCGTGGCCATCAGCTCGGCGATCTCGTTGTACCGCTTGAGCTGGACCATCGTCTCTCCGAGACCGTCCTCGACGTTCTCGCGAACCGTCTTGGTCTCGTCGAGCTCCGGCTCCTGCATGAGGATGCCGACGGTCGCGCCCGGAGCCAGGAATGCCTCGCCGTTGCCCGGCTGGTCCAGTCCGGCCATGATCTTGAGGATGCTGGATTTACCAGCGCCGTTCGGTCCGACGACACCGATCTTCGCGCCGGGGTAAAAGCTCATCGTGACGTCATCGAGGATGACCTTGTCACCGTGCGCCTTGCGCACCTTCTTCATCGTGTAAATGAACTCAGCCATGACCGCCAGCCTATCGGTGTTTGTCCTATAACCCACATTGCGCGTTGGCGCTCACTCCGATGCGGGTTCTGCGGACAGTCCGAGGTCACCGACCAGATTCGCCGACATGCTCATCGACCCCCACGAAAACCGCGATGGGGACACCTCCGGGTGTCCCCAGGACGGCTCAGATCATTGCCCGGTGGATGCCCTTCGGCTCGCCACCGAGCTGCGAGAGCGTCGACGAATGGAAAATGGAACCAGGCACATGGATCGCGTGTGCCAAACCGGCATGAGCATCGCGCCAGAACCGCTGCATCGGCGTGTTCAACTGCAACGCGCCACCACCGGAACGAG
>NZ_CAIJDS010000043.1:58831-64889 GCF_903819475.1 Rhodococcus sp. UFZ-B548 | reverse complement strand
GACCTGGACAAAGTTACGCGAAGATCAACACAACACCAAATCGCCAGGTCAGAGCACTGCGGTCGGTAAACTTCACGGAACCCAGTACCTCTCGGCCAGTTCTTCGACGATCGGATCGCCTTCCTCGGCCTGTTCCAACGCTTCGAGATCGTCGTTGATCGACACCAGCCGGGGATCGTCACCCTCAGCTTCCTGAATCGGGTGCCGACCGTCCTCGGCGAGTTGCCTCAGTAGCTTTTCCTTGACGCGCGCTTTCAACGAATCAGCCATACCGCCAGCATGTGCCGCTCCGGCCCAGTTGTCGAGGCCTACTCGTCGTCCTTCTTGCCGAAGACACGTCGTGCCGTCGGAATCAGGATGATCAGCGCGCCGAGCAGAACGATGAGCGAAAAAACCTGCAGTGCCATGTCGACCTCTTACCGTCACGCCGGCGCGAGCCAGCTCCCCCACGGGGTGTTTCGAACAACCGTAAATGCAACGAGAACTCCGAGCACCACGATCGTCACAGTCGGCCGAAGCACGATCATGCGATCCCGCGTGCCTTTCCAACGGCGCACTGTCCAACCGATCCACGCGATCACCAACACCGCGACAAACGGCACGATCAAGACATTGCTGGACACTGCGGCGCCAACATCCAGATTAGTCAGGTCATTGACCGCACGAAGGCCACCACACGCCGGGCACCACAATCCCGTCAACGCGTACATCGGACAAACGCCGTAACTACCCGCACTGTGGGGATCACGGAAGTGGAGTACCGCGGCGGCCGTCACCGCCACTGCAGCAACACCGACGGGTGCGGCCAGCGCGCGTCGTCGACTTGCGACCACTTCCAACTCCATGACACCCACTGTAAGAGACCTCGGCAGCGACTAGCGCGCGCGAACGACTACCGACCGGACCACCATGTCGTGCCAGCACTGGTGCTTCGAGTCCCAGAGCGGCCAGAGATAGTTGAGGAAGCAGGCGCCACCCAGGATCGCCATCATGATCCAACGAAGCAGCGCCATCACCGGGCCGAGAGGCACACCGTCGGACTCCCGAATCACCGAAATTCCCAGCCACTTCTTGCCGAGCGTCTGTCCGGTGTTCCCTTGCCTGAAGACGAGATTCCACACCTCGATCAAGAAGATCGCCAGTATGCCGACGACCATGACGATCACCCCGACCGGATTACCGCCTTCAGCGCTCACGCTGCCGTCGTCGTATGTGGTCACTTCGGATCCGGAGAACGCGATCACTGCTCCGATGCCCGCGAGGATGACGCCGGGGAGCGGAACGACAAAGCCGTCGAGGATTGACGCAAACACCCGAGAGATCCAGCTTGCGTACGGATAGGCGGGCGTCGGCGGCTGATAACCCTGCGGCGGCATCTGCCCGTACGGCGGCTGATTCTGCGATGGTTGGCCTGGTCCCCAGTTCTGATCCGACATCGAGGGCTCTCCTGTTCAGGCACGTGTTCGCCGAACTCAGGATAAACCGCACATACGCAAGAATTGGGAACTAACGACAAGAGCCCCACATCCGGATTTCCGGGTGTGGGGCTCTTGGCTGAGCTGCCTGAGAGAATCGAACTCTCGACCTTTTCATTACGAGTGAAATGCTCTACCGACTGAGCTAAGGCAGCGTGCCTTTCGGCGGTGGCGAGTCTATCTGGTCAACCCCCGGATCGCGAAAACGGGGGTCGGAAAGCGGCTCCGATGGAGGCAACCATCGCATCGAGCGCCCACTGCAACTTGACGTTGAAGTCGACGGCCTCGCGGCATTCGAGCACCGCTTCGATGCACTTGAGCAACCCCTCCGGGGACGTTCGTGCAGCCAACTCGGCGGCCTGCCGAGCCATGTCGGGATGGGTCGCCGTCGACGTCGACCCCAACGAATAGGAAAGCGCGTCCCGGTACATGCCGGCCAGGTCGATCAGCGTCCGGTCGAGAAGATCGCGGCGGGCCCGGGTGTCGCGCGATTTCTGGCGCGCTTCGAGGTCCTTGATCAGACCAGCCGATCCGCGCAGAGTCCCGGCTGTTCCCTTGCCGGTTCCACCGCCACCCAAGGAGACCTTGAGCTCCTCGAGCTCCTGTTCCTTGAGTTCGGCGTAGAACGCCTTGGTGTCAGCCTCGATCGACTTCACCAAGTTCTCTGCGGCTTTGTACGCCGTCGAAGCACCGATCGCGTCGGCGGCCAGCCGAAGCGAACGCTGACGCTCGTCCCGCGCGCTCTCGTCGGTGGCGAGGCGCCGCGCCCGACCGACATGTCCGCCGCTGATCGATGCGGCGATTCTCGCTCGCTCCGGATCCAGCCCGTCGCGGTCGATCAGTACCTGGGCGATCGATTCGACGGACGGCGTCACCAACGGCATGTGCCTACATCGCGAACGGAGGGTGACAGACATGTCTTCTGGATCGGTCGTCGGCGCGCAGAGCAGGATGACCGTGCGGTCCGGTGGCTCCTCGACAACCTTCAGCAGGGCGTTGGCTGCGCCTTCGGTCAAACGATCGGCATCCTCGACCACGATGACCTGCCACCGCCCCGTCGTCGGCCGACGCGAAGCGATGTTGACTATCTCGCGCATGCCTTTGACGCTGATGCTCAGGCCGTCGGGGATGATTCGTCGTACGTCACCGTGGGTTCCACCCATCGTCGTCGTACACGCATGACACTCACCGCACCCTGGTGCACCGTCGGAGGTGCATTGCAGGGCTGCGGCGAAGCAGAGAGCAGCAACCGAACGACCAGAGCCGGGTGGCCCGGTGAAGAGCCACGCGTGGGTCATCTCCGAGCCGCTGGAATCGCCACGAGCCGACAGCGCAGCATCACGCAGGCTCTGCTCGACGTCGTGCTGACCCACCAGCCGACCGAACACACCTCGTTCGGCCACTTCAGTACTCATGCAAAAACCCTAACCGTCGGCACCGACGAAGCCTTACGAGTCCTTCTTCGCGGGAGCCTTCTTGGCGGCAGCCTTCTTGGCCGGGGCCTTTTTTGCGGCTGTTTTCTTGGCAGCGGCCTTCTTTGCCGGAGCCTTCTTGGCAGCAGCCTTCTTCTTGACCGGGCCGCGCGCACGACGATCAGCCAGCAACTCCGACGCACGAGCATCGGAAATGGATTCGACGTCGTCGTCCTTGCGGAGGCTGGCGTTGGTCTCGCCGTCGGTGACGTACGGACCGAAACGGCCGTCCTTGATCACCATCGGCTTCTCGCTGACCGGATCGACGCCCAACTCACGCAACGGAGGCGTTGCCGACGCCTGACGCCCACGACGCTTCGGCTCGGCGTAGATCTTGAGGGCCTCGTCGAGCGTGACGGTGAACATCTGCTCTTCGTTGGCGAGCGAGCGTGAGTCCGTGCCCTTCTTCAGGTACGGACCGTAACGGCCGTTCTGCGCGGTGATCTCTTCCTTGGATTCGGGGTCGACACCCACCACGCGCGGAAGCGACAGCAGACGAAGCGCATCTTCCAAGGTGATCGTCGCCAAATCCATGGACTTGAGCAGCGATCCCGTCCGCGGCTTGGGGCCCGCGACCTTCTTGGCAGCCTTCTTCGCGGGTGCCTTCTTGGCTGCGGCCTTCTTCACCGCAGTCTTAGTACTGCCCGAACTGATTTCTTCCGGCTCGGGAGCGGAGACGGGAACGATGTCCGGTTCCGGCTCGGCCGGCGGTTCGGGCAGGATCTCGGTCACGTAGGGACCGAAGCGGCCTTCCTTCGCGACGATCTCGTGGCCGGTCAGCGGGTCGACGCCCAGCTTGCGGCCCTCTTGAGGCGTCGAGAACAGTTTCTCGGCGTACTCGGGAGTGAGCTCGTCCGGCGGCAGGTCGTCGGGAAGATTCGCCCGCTGCGAGATCAGATCGCCTTCGGGATCGTCCGGGTTCTGAACCATGCGCTCGAGATACGGGCCGAACCGGCCGACGCGCACGTGCACCTCGCGGCCCTCGGCGTCGTCGAACAGTCGGATGGAGTTGACCTCGCGAGCGTCGATCTCCTCGAGGTTGACTCCGACCATCTTCTTCAGCCCGCCCTCGCGGGCGACCGAACCTTCAGCGCCTGTCTCGCCGCCGAAGTAGAAGCTGCTCAGCCAGTTGCCACGCTGCTCACGGCCGCCGGCGATCGCGTCGAGATCGTCTTCCATTCCTGCCGTGAAGTCGAAGTCGACCAGCCGGCCGAAGTGCACCTCGAGCAGTCCGATGACGGCAAACGCCACCCAGGACGGAACCAGCGCGCTGCCACGTTTGTAGACGTATCCGCGATCGAGGATGGTCTTGATGATCGACGAGTAGGTCGAAGGACGACCGATGCCGAGTTCTTCGAGCGTCTTGATCAGGCTGGCTTCTGTGTAGCGAGCGGGCGGGTTGGTGCTGTGCCCGTCCGGATCGAGCTTGGTGGCCGTGACTTCCTGGCCCTTGACCAGTACCGGAAGCCTGGATTCGGCGTCGTCGGACTGACCGCCGGCTTCTTCGTCGACACTTTCGACGTAAGCCTTGAGGAAGCCGGCGAACACGATGGTGCGACCCGAAGCGGAGAACGTGCAGTCCTCGCCGGTGCCTGCCGTGCCGGAGATGCGGAGCGTCAGCGTCGTACCGCGGGCGTCGGCCATCTGCGAAGCGACGGTCCGCTGCCAGATCAGTTCGTACAGCTTGAACTCGTCGGAATCGAGCTTGGAGTGCAGCTGACCCGGGGTCTGGAACACGTCGCCGGCGGGGCGGATCGCCTCGTGCGCTTCCTGCGCGTTCTTGACCTTGCGGGTGTACTGACGCGGCGTCGGATGCACGTATTCCGGACCGTACAACTCGGTGGCCTGCGCTCGAGCGGCTGCAATCGCCGACTCCGAGAGCGTCGTCGAGTCGGTACGCATGTAGGTGATGTAGCCGTTTTCGTACAGACGCTGCGCGATACGCATGGCGCGCTCGGACGTGAAACGAAGTTTGCGTCCGGCTTCCTGCTGGAGAGTCGACGTCATGAACGGCGGGTAAGGCTTGCGCGTGTACGGCTTGTCCTCGGCGGAGGAAACCGTGAGGTCGACGCCCTGCAACGCTTCCGCGAGACGACGCGCGTACGCCTCGTCGAGCACGGTGACCGCGCTGCCCTTGAGCTTTCCGTCAGCTCCGAAATCACGGCCGGAGGCGACACGCGAACCGTCGACGGAGACGAGGCGAGCACCGAAACTACGCGGGCTGGCCTCTGCACCGGCGTCGAGCGTCGCGGAAATGTCCCAGTACGACGCCGACTTGAACGCCATGCGCTCGCGTTCACGCTGGACGATGACGCGAGTGGCCACCGACTGGACGCGGCCGGCCGAGAGCTTCGGCATGACCTTCTTCCAGAGAACCGGGCTGACCTCGTAACCGTAGAGACGGTCGAGGATGCGGCGGGTTTCCTGAGCATCGACGAGGTCGGTGTCGAGTTCGCGGGTGTCTTCGGCGGCAGCACGGATTGCCGGCTCGGTGATCTCGTGGAAGACCATTCGACGAACCGGAATCTTGGGCTTGAGAGTCTCGAGGAGATGCCAGGCGATTGCCTCGCCCTCGCGGTCGGGGTCAGTTGCGAGGAAGAGCTCGTCGGCGTCCTTCAACAGAGACTTGAGTTCGGCGACCTTGCCCTTCTTTTCCGGGCTCACGACATAGAGCGGCTCGAAGTCGTGATCGACGTTGACGCCGAGACGGGCCCATGACTCGCCCTTGTACTTGGCCGGAACGTCTGCTGCGCCTCGTGGCAGGTCGCGAATGTGACCGACCGATGCCTCTACGACGTAGTCCTTACCGAGGTAGGGAGCGATTTTGCGCGCCTTGGTCGGTGACTCGACGATCACGAGGCGACGAGGGTTACCGGACGCTCCCTGACCGCTGCCGTTGTCCGCTTTAGCCACCTGCTGCCCGAGCCTTCCTTTGGACGTTCACTGCCGTCGGCAGATCTTCAGAACTAGACGTGTGGAGCAAGTTATACCCCGTGTCTCTCTTTACAGAGTGACATACCCGCAAGACATTCGTGCAGATCAGTACAGTATGGGCTCCGTCGGACACGCGGCATGAGCACCGTCGGACACGCGGCATGAGCACCGTCGGAC
>NZ_CAIJDS010000043.1:0-58731 GCF_903819475.1 Rhodococcus sp. UFZ-B548 | reverse complement strand
CCGTCGGACACGCGGCATGAGCACCGTCGGACACGCGGCATGAGCACCGTCGGACGCGAGGCAAGAGCACTGTCAGACGTGCGGCCAGGCGACCGAAGTGTCGACGTGTTTCGGCGCCTCACCGAGGTATTCGACGAGCTTTGTCAGTCTCTTCTTTCCCGACACACGGAGCCCCGGGCCCGGTGTCCGGTTACCCAGTTGAGTCGGCGCGATACCAACCCGCATCAAGGCCTGAGCCAGCGGTGCGTGCGTCTCCTTGGCATGGGGGTCGAGGCCGAAAACGAATCGCTCGCCGCCTTCTTCGAGCCTGCCGGCCGCGACGGCCCACACCCGGAGTTGGCGGGAGTTCGGTACCCAACCGACCGGCACCGCCTTCACAGCTCCCTTGGTCCACTGCACGGACAGCGGAAGGAGTGCGGGCGTCGACTGCGTGCGGACCAATGGGCTGCCTTCTTCACTACGCGTCACCTCGGCCCCGAGTCCGCACTGCGCGATCAACTCGGCAACGGCCTGCGCTCTCCAGTCCCGATCCACGACGATCGAGATCCGGGCACGGTCCTCCGAGGTCACGACCTGACCCGGTCCGGCCAGCATTCCGGCGAGGTCCGTCACGGCAGGTGGAATCGACTCGGCAGAGAAAAAGGACAGTTGGCTCACAGAGTGAAACGTAAGCCACGAAGGTACTGACGGCATAGACGACCGGCCGTGGTCGAACAGCTGCGTGCATTACCTCGGACAGAGAAAGACTGGCTCAGCCCGAAAAGATTTGTCCCCCACCGCACGGATGCGATGGGGGACAAATACTGTCCGAACTAATCGCTCAGCGAGTGAGCGGAAAATCAGACCGCGCGAACGCCGGTAGCCTGGGGACCCTTGGTGCCCTGGCCGACCTCGAACTCCACACGCTGGTTCTCCTCGAGGGTACGGAAGCCGTTGCCCTGAATTTCGGAGTAGTGAACGAAGACGTCTGCGGAACCGTCTTCGGGAGCGATGAAGCCGAAGCCCTTTTCAGCGTTGAACCACTTCACAGTGCCCTGTGCCATGCTTTTCCTTCTCTTTCTAACACCGGATTCGGTGAACAGCCCTTACAGTCCACCGGGCCGGTTCCGACCGCTGTACGTCTTTATTTCCCCCTCAGGAAAGGCAGAGCACCGCGCCCGCAACAACGATCCTGCGAGCGTGCACTTTCTCAAGCCTACGAACACAGAAGCTGCGACCGATTGTCAGTCAACCATGTTCTCCGCGTGCACAACAGTCGAAAAGGGAACTAAAAACGTTAAAAGTTCGCTACGAGAAAAACGGCCCACGATGGTGGCTTCCCGCTTGCGCGCCGACCACCCGGTTCCACCAAGACCGCCGGCCGTTGCGTATCATCAAAACTGCAGGTAGCGACAGTTTCCGATTGCCGCCACACCCCAACGCCGAGCCCGGAGAGTCACGTGAACGCACCTTCCCCGATCCCCGCCCCGGGAGGGAAGCCTGGCGACACCTACGGGCAGATGCTGCTCGATCGCGTCGTCGCCGGGGTCAGTGGAAGCGAAAAACCACTGATGTTCACCGCGCAGTTGCCTGCTCGCGTAGCCGAGTTCACCGAATGGCCGGAGTGGGTGCACCCCAGCGTCGTACGCGCGCTCGCCGAGCACAGCGTGCGGTCCCCGTGGATCCACCAGAGTGAGGCCGCCGACCTTGCTCACGAGGGAAAACACGTGGTCGTGGCCACCGGTACGGCGTCGGGTAAGTCACTGGCATACCAACTCCCGGTGCTGACGGCCATGGCGACCGATCCGCTCGCAACTGCCCTGTACCTCTCCCCCACCAAAGCGCTGGGCTCGGATCAACTGCGAGCAGTGCTGTCCCTCACCGACTTCGACGTCGAACTTCGCAGCACGAACGCCAGTGCGTACGACGGCGACACCTCGCAGGAACTCCGCACCTGGGCACGCGAGAACTCACGCTGGCTCTTCACCAACCCCGACATGATCCACATTTCGCTGCTCCGCACCCATCAGCGATGGGCGCACTTCTTCCGCAACCTGAAATACGTGATCATCGACGAATGCCACTCCTACAGGGGAGTCTTCGGATCCAACGTCGCGCTCGTGATCCGGCGACTGCGCAGGATTGCAGCGCGCTACGGCGCCGAACCTACCTTCATCCTGGCCAGCGCGACCACGGCAGATCCCGGCGCAGCGGCCTCGCGGCTCATCGGCGCACACTGCACCGAGGTCACGGAAGACGGATCGCCGCACGGCCCACGCACCGTCGCACTGTGGGAGCCGCCGCTACTCGAGGCATTGACCGGCGAAAACGGTAGCCCGGTACGACGTCCCGCGGGCGCGGAAGCAGCGCGGATCATGGCTGACCTCATGATCGAGGGCGCCCGTACTCTCACCTTCGTCCGCTCCCGCCGCGGTGCCGAACTGACCGCGATGGCCACCAAACGTCTACTCGCCGAGGTGGACCCGGACCTCGCCGAGCGAGTCGCGTCGTATCGCGCCGGATATCTGGCCGAGGACCGTCGCGAACTGGAAGCTGCGCTCGCCGACGGCACGCTGCTGGGCGCAGCCACCACCAACGCGCTGGAGCTCGGCGTCGACATCGCAGGCCTCGACGCCGTTGTCGTGGCAGGCTTCCCGGGGACCGTTGCCTCGTTCTGGCAGCAGGCCGGTCGCTCCGGGCGACGCGGCGAGGGTTCACTCGTCGTGTTGATCGCCCGCGACGATCCACTCGACACCTACCTCGTTCACCATCCGTCGGCGGTACTCGACAAACCCGTCGAGGCGACGGTGACAGATCCCGGAAATCCGTACGTCCTGGGACCACAACTTCTCTGCGCTGCAATGGAACTCCCACTTTCCGATGCCGAGGTCGACGCTTTCGGGGCTCTCGAGGTTCTGACCAGGCTGTCGGAGGAAGGCAAGATCCGGCGCCGAAAGCACGGATGGTTCGTCACCGCCGATTCGAACCCCCACGGCTCTTTGGACATTCGCGGCGGTATCGGAACTCAGGTGGCCATTGTCGACGGTGTATCCGGCCGGATGCTGGGTACTGTCGATGCGGGCCGCGCTCCCGCCACAGTTCATCCCGGTGCCGTGCACATCCATCAAGGCGAGACCTACGTCGTCGACGAACTGGACCTCGACGTCGGACTCGCATTGGTGCACACCGAGAATCCGGACTGGACCACCTCGGCCCGCGAGACCACCGAAATCACGATCACCGAACAACTCGAGCACAAGAACTACGGCGACATCGCCGTCGCTCTCGTCCAGGTCGAGGTGACACATCAAGTCGTCGGGTACCTACGACGGTTGACTTCGGGTGAAGTCCTCGACTCGATCGAACTCGACATGCCCGCACACACTTTGCCCACCAGGGCAGTGATGTACACGGTCACGCCGGAACTACTCGAATCCATCGGGGTGCCGCCCGAACGGTTCCCCGGATCACTGCATGCCGCCGAACATGCCGCGATCGGCCTGCTGCCGCTGGTGGCAATCTGCGACCGCGGAGACATCGGCGGAGTATCGACGGCCATGCACGCCGACACCGGACTCCCGACTGTCTTCGTCTACGACGGTCACGCCGGCGGCGCCGGGTTCGCCGACCGGGGGCACAGCGAACTGTCACGGTGGCTCACCGCGACGCGCGACGCCATACTCTCCTGCGAGTGCGCTCACGGATGCCCGTCCTGCGTCTATTCACCCAAGTGCGGCAACGGAAACGACCCACTCGACAAAGACGGCGCGGTCAAGGTTCTGACCGCCGTCATCGATACGATCAGCTGAGACACGTTCAGCCGATCGGACCCGCACGAGCGTAGGCCTGCGCATCGCCGATCCCGAAGCCCGACAACAACACCGGTGCACGTATCTCGACAACTACATCCCACCCCTGCACCTCACATTCCGCGAGCACCGTACGCATACGCTCCGCGATCGCCGCGGACTTCGCACACGCAGACGCCTCACCTCCGTCCAAGGCGCCCGCACCGCCGAGAGCCGAAAGATCAGCGGCCGACTGAGCAGTGTGCCGGGCCACCACCGCGGACCCGACATGCAGCATCCCACCAGTCACCATCACGATCGCTGCCAGAACGCAGCACGCCAGAACCGTCGCAACACCTTCGTCGTCACGTAGGTTCACCCCTCTTCCACCCCTGACTCCACAGCTGCCACAGCCTCGGAAGAAATGTCGACCAACGGCAGCAACGTACTCTCGGCGCTGACAACGGCAACGGCAAAGCCGTCAACGATCTCCACCGAGATCGACGCATCTTGGGGTGCGATCCGGCGGGCCGTGGCGACCGCAGACTCACGATCACCACGTGCCACCAACCGCGCGGCCTCACGAGCTGCGTCGACACACCGCACCTGCATCGACACCGCGAGGACGCCACCGATACACAGCACGACCACCGTGACGATCGAAGCCAGAGCAATCGCAGCCTCCACCGTCACGGCGCCGTCGTCGGCTTGCCGAATACCTCTCGTGGACAACATCACACAGCTGTCTTGAGCGCCTTGTCGATGATACCTGTCAGCGCCGAGACAATGGAGTCGCCGGTGACAACCGTGTACAGGACGGCACCGAATGCGGCAGCCGCAATCGTGCCGATCGCATACTCCGCGGTAGACATACCGTCGTCCTCCGTTACCAACAGCGCAAATCTGGCCGACATCGTCCTGAACGTCTTCGAAATCATTTTTCCCCCTTCAATCAAAACCTGTGGCAGCAGTTCTGCCGCAGGAGCTTTCACACGGATCCGGCTCACAACAGGCCATTACCGAGCACAGTCGTGGCAAGCCCGATCACCACCGGGACGATGCCCAAGGCGATGAACGCCGGCAGGAAACACAGTCCGAGTGGACCGCTGATCAGCACTCCCGCACGTTCGGCCGCGGCAGCAGCCAGATCCTCGGCGTCACCTCGACTGCGCTCGGCGAGTTCGGCCATGGACGAGGACAGCGACGAACCCGAACGGGCGGAACGCCGAGCCATTCTGGCGAGCGCCTCGGTATCGGGATCGAGAGCGGCTTCGCTCCACGCGGCGTCGGGGTCGGCACCGAGCGCGAGAAGGTCGGCCACGCGACTGAGCGTGTCGGCCATCGGTTTCGGCGCGGTCGACGCCATCGCTGTGATCGCGGCGGAGACGGGAAGCCCCGCTCGCAGGCAGGCCCCGAGAAGGTCGAGACTTGCGGCAACTGCGAGTGGATCCGGCTTGTCCGGGGCTGCAACCGAATTTTCTGTTGTTGTGTCCGCGAACAGAATTTCTGCCGCCCTGGCCGAAGCGCCGCGGCGAGCGGGAATGATCGCGAGCGCCAACGCGATCATCGCCACGGATGCCCAACTCACGACGTGACCTTCGCAGTTATCCGGTCGGTCCAGAGCAAACCAGCTGAGACACAGGCAGTTCCGATCACGAGCAGCACGCCGCCGAGCCCACCGCCGAACAGCACGCGCAGAGGCGACGCCCCCATCAACTGGCCGAGGCCGATCCCCAGCAGCGGTAGAAAAGCCAGCACCGCAGCCGTCGCCCGAGCGCCCGCCAACCCGGCCTCGGTGCGCTGACGAAAGCGTCTACGCCCCAACATGTCCGTCCGGACCGCGCCGAGTAGTTCAGCCAGAGCCAGACCGTGTTGGTCTGCGACCCGCCAGACGGATCCGATGCGGGAGAACTCACGCTCGATGCACGAATCCGGTACCGCGAAGGCCGCCGCGGCAGAACCACCGAGACGCGCCCTGGCCCCAGCGGACCGGAACACCGCACTTACTTCGCCGCTACATTCCTCGCCTGCAACAGAACTGGCAACTGCAGGATGCGCGCCGACGCTCAGCTCGGCGATCAGCACCTCCAGACCGGAGAGCAGCATCTTCTGTGAGAGGTCCCGGTTTTCGGCCGCCTTCGCGCGGCGCCCACGAAAGATCAAGGTTCCGGCGAGGACGACCGCCGCGCATCCTGCCGACAAGCCTCCGAGAACCCATGCAGCCGACACCGCGAAAAATGCGGCGACCAACTGCCACGGAATCTGCCGGGAGGGCTTGCGGATGCTCGGGGCGTACGTAGCGAGCCGAGCACGTGAATCCCGCACCGGCGCAATCGAGACCGCCAACGCGAGGACCAGGAAGGAAACTGTCACGTCCCGACCTCTCGATTGCGAAGCCGGAACATCCGCTCGAGCCGCTCACGACCCGAACCGCCGTCCGGCCATGCCTGCATGATTTGTACGTATCCGTCCGCACCGCGGTCGATGACGCCGATCTGTTCGAGACGCCTCGATCCGTCGGCCAACCGATGCACGTGCAGGATCACTTGAACTGCCGCGGCAAGTTGACTGTGCAACGCGTGGCGATCCATACCGCCGAGCGCAGCCAACGCCTCGAGTCTGGCCGGCACCTCTTCAGTCGAATTGGCGTGAACGGTGCCGGCGCCGCCATCGTGGCCGGTGTTCATCGCCGTGAGCAGATCCGTCACCTCTGCACCGCGGACCTCACCGACGACGATGCGATCGGGACGCATCCGCAGTGCCTGCCGAACCAGATCGCGCACCGTCACCTCTCCGACACCCTCGACGTTGGGAGCCCTGGCGACGAGGCGGACGACGTGCGGATGCGGCGGCGCTAGTTCGGCCGCGTCCTCGACGCAGACGATTCGCTCGCGCGGGTCGACGGCGCCGAGCATGGCGGACAACAACGTGGTCTTTCCCGCGCCGGTCCCGCCGATCACCAGGAAGGCCAAGCGGCACGAGATGATGTGATCGAGGAGTTCGCGCGCGTCCGGTTCCACGGCGCCGTGAGCACACAGCGCGTCGAGACCCTGTGTTGCGGGCCGCAGCACTCGCAGTGACACGCAGGTTCCGCCCTGGGCCACCGGTGCGAGTACGGCATGAAGTCGTACCCCGAAGTGCCCGTCGCCGACGCCCCGCAGGCGGCCGTCGACCCACGGTTGGGCGTCGTCGAGGCGTCGACCTGCCGACAGTGCCAACCGCTGCGCCAGTCGACGCACCGCTGCCTCGTCGGTGAACCGCACCCCTGACCTTTCGAGGCCGACCCCGCGGTCCACCCAGACCTGATCCGGCGCGGTCACCAGTACGTCGGCGACACCGGGTTCGTGCAGCAGTGGTTCGAGCGGCCCTGCGCCTGTCAGTTCCGTCTGGAGCACCCTGACGACCTCCAACAGATCCGTGTCCGCCAGAACGCCGGAGGACTCGGCTCGCACGGCGTCGGCAACGGTGGCCGCCGTCGGCTCGGCGACCGACGACGCCGTCAGCCGCTCGCGAACTCGGTCGAGCAGTTCTGTCGTGACCAACGCGCTCATGCCGCAGCCCTGCGCGGGCGTGCGCCGGATTCGACGGCGTCGAGTACCGCTGTTGCCACCGCACTCAGCGGACAACCTCGGGTCAATTCGAGGCCACCGCGCTCGAGCATCGGCGCCAGCGAGCGGTGGCCGCGCATCACGGCCGTCAGGGGCAGGCCGAGCATGTCTGCCACATCGGCGCCGCGTAGGCCTCCCGGCGCCGGCCCACGCACGACGAGCCCGACGTTGGAGTTGTGTCGCACCACCCAGGCTCCAACCTTCTCGGCAGCGACGCACGCAGCCACGGTGGCCGGAACCACCACGAGAACCAAATCCGACATCTCCAACGCGGCCTGACCTACCTCGCTGGGATGACGTGGCACGTCGCAGACCACGAGTCCGCCGGAACTGCGACCTGCGTCCAGCACGGCGCGAACGGCGGTCACTGTCGGACCGTCGATCTCGCGGCGACTGCTCGCCAGAACCCTCAAGAACTTTCCCTTTGCCGGCAGGGCATCGCGCAGCGCATCCGGGGCCAACCGCCCGCCCTCGACGGTCAGTGCACCCCAACGCAATCCGGGGGTCGTCTCGATGCCCAACAGCACATCAGCGCCGGAGCCGAGGGCGTCGACGTCCACCAGTAACGTCGGGACGTGACGTGCCGCCGACGTCAACGCGACAGCCGCAGCAGTTGCCGAGGCTCCGCCGCCGCCACAACCACCCACCACGCTCACGACGGTGCCGTCACCACTCACGTCTACGTGGTCGGCCAGAACTGCGACCAACGCGTTCTCCTCTTCCGGCAGGGACAGAACGCTGTCGGCTCCGATCGCGGTGGCGCTCTTCCAGTCGTCGACGGTCGGTGTGCCGTCGCACACGAGGAACACTCGCGTTCGTTTAGGGGAACGAGTCAGAGCATCCCGCGCAGCCGACGCGTCCAACACGACCGCCGAGGCCCGGTTCCACTGTTGCCGGGAAACGGGATGCTCGGCCTCGTCCAGACAGCGGTCCACCGCGGCAGCGACGCGGCGCACGCTCGCGAGGACCTTCGCGTCGTCGACGAGAACCAGAATGGGAGCCCCGGTTTCCCGAGAGTTGATCGTCGTGTTCATGACTGCAGAGCCTGAACGAGCACCGGCACCGAAAACAGTGGGTCGAGAGAGTCTGTGGACAACTGGGAAGTTGTGGAGAAACAGGCCTGAGACAGAGGACGACCCCCGCCAATGGGGGGAGGAGGCGGGGGCCGTCTGAGTTCAGCCCCGGGGGGTCGGGCTGAACTAGTTCGAACGAATCGAACAGCAACGATCTTACACCCGCCATCGGCGAGAAATGCAAGCCTGAGCTGCACTGAACTGCTGTTTTTCGCCGAAAGAGGACGCTTGCCGAGGAGCACACGAACCGCCTGTCGGACTATCCTCATTCCTGTGACCGACAAGCCTGCGAACGGACTGAATACCGGGCGGACAGCCGCTTTCTTCGATTTGGACAAAACGATCATCGCGAAGTCGAGCACCCTGGCGTTCAGCAAGCCATTCTTCGCCCAGGGTCTGATCAATCGACGCTCGGTTCTCAAGAGCAGCTATGCGCAATTCCTGTTTCTTCTGTCCGGCGCCGATCACGATCAGATGGAGCGCATGCGCGAGCACCTGACGGCGATGTGCGCGGGCTGGGACGTGGAACAGGTGAAGGCCATCGTCGCGGAGACTCTGCACGACATAGTCGACCCACTCGTCTTTGCCGAGGCGGCCGATCTGATCGCAGATCACAAGCTGCGTGGACACGACGTCATCGTGGTGTCGGCGTCGGGCGAGGAAATCGTCGCGCCGATCGCCCGCGCCCTCGGCGCCACCCATTCCGTGGCGACGTCGATGAGGGAAGAAGACGGCCACTACACCGGCGAGGTCGACTTCTACTGCTACGGTCCGGGCAAGGTCGAGGCGATGGAAAAACTCGCCGCGGAATACGGCTACGACCTCGCCGCCAGTTACGCCTACTCCGACTCGGTGACCGATTTGCCCATGCTCGAGGCGGTCGGACATCCCACCGCAGTCAACCCCGATCGTGCATTACGCAAGGAAGCGGCCGTAAACGGTTGGCCCATACTGACTTTCTCGAACCCGGTCTCGCTTCGCGCGCGATTGTCAGCCCAGTCCACGACGACGGTCGCCACAACTGCAGCGGTGGGAATCGCAGCTCTGGTGGCCGGCGCCATGACCTTCGGGCTACTGCGTCGGAAACGCTGAAATCCAATGCCCACAAACAAAAATTGGTACTTGCTGTGAGCCCGGACACAGGGTACAAAGGAGTTACGGAAGAACGGAAGGCCAGGAACGGCTCGGAAGAGAAGGACCGTTTCCCCAACCGAAATTCCTAGCACGGGCACTAGGGCACCCACGCGGAGCACAAGCCACTATAAGGGCAGAAGCGTTGTGGGCCTGCGAGATTCGTTCAATTTGAGCGAGGACCCCGCACCGGTTGCGGGGACGACCTCAGAAAGTGCGATCCCTCGCCGAGGCCACCCACACAACCCACCGAGCACGCTTGGTAACGAGTAGTCCGTGCTGACGGGCGGCGAAGTCGATTTATCGGCAGCGCCGCCCGTTCGTTATGTGCCGGCCCCGCCCTGTTGCAGACTATCCAGTCGCCGCGTCGGCGATCGAAGTCGCTTCTCGCGCACCGGCTTCGAGAGCTCCACAGCACAAGATCACCCAACTGCCGACACCCGCCGGATTTCCCGAAGCGAATCCAGCCGCGCCGTCCGTGTACGCCTGCGGCCGCCGAAGCCAACTGACCTCGGGGACTCCCAGATTGTGCGGATCCAACCCGGACGAGACCGCAACCAGACGCGAAGCCGCACGTGCAACAATGCCGTCAGCGGTGCCGAACGGGCTCAGCGCCAAGAGTTCTCCGTGCACGACGGCCGCCAGAACCGGCGCCGGTGCACTGGTTCCGCCGGTAACGAGTTGCGCGAGAGCGTCCAACCGCTCCCCCACTCCGCGATCCGAACGTGGCCGCCCCAGTTGATCCGCGTCCTCGACGAGGTCTGCCGCGGCCAGCAGGTGCAGCCGGGCCAAAGCCTGCAGCGGGGCGCGCTTCCACGTCGACTCCATGAGGGGAAGACTGTCGCCGTCCAGAGCCTGAGCCACGCGCAGAGCACCCGCGAGAATCGGATCACCGGCCATGCCCTCGGCCGGCAATTCGGTGGTGCCACCGGCCAGCGATGCGGAAGCTCGCGCAGCGCGAACCGCGGCTTCGGCGGCAGTGGTGGGCCAACCGCGACGGTTGGTCTTGTGCCGATGAACCTCACCCAGAGCGTCGCGCGCATGATCGGCGGCGGCGCGTACGCCTGGAAGATCGACGAGGGGCTGCAAGGGGTCCGTCACGATCAACGACGGTACCCTTGCAGCCCCTCTGCGGACTTGCCTACCTACCTGTTGCGTCAGCTTCCCAGCGTGATGGACCCGCCGGGAATCGCGTCGAGCAACTTGCGGGTGTAGTCCTGTTGCGGATTGCCGAACACGTCGTCGATCGGTGCCGATTCGACGATCGAGCCACGCGACATCACCAACACGTTGTCCGCGATCTGGCGAACCACGGCCAGGTCGTGCGTGATGAAGAGGTACGTCAACCCGAACTCTGCCTGCAGGTCGTTGAGCAGGGTCAAGATCTGATCCTGCACGAGCACGTCAAGAGCGGAGACCGCCTCGTCGCAGATCACGACCTCCGGCTGAAGTGCCAACGCTCGCGCAATTGCGACGCGCTGACGCTGTCCGCCGGAGAGCTCGTTCGGGAACCGTCGCATGACTGACTGGGGCAGACCGACCTTGTCGAGAAGTTCGCGGACGCGAGCCTCCCGTTCTGCTTTGGTCCCGACCTTGTGGGTACGCAGCGGCTCTTCGATCGTGCGGTAGATCGAGTACATCGGGTCGAGCGTGCCGTAAGGGTTCTGGAAGATCGGCTGCACTCGGCGACGGAACGCAAAGGTTTCCTTCGCACCGAGTTTGGACACGTCCTGACCGTCGAAGACCACGTTGCCTGCGGTGGGCTCGAGCAAACCGAGAACCATCTGCGCGACCGTCGACTTACCGGAACCCGATTCGCCGACGATTGCAGTCGTGGTTCCGCGGCGGACCTTGAAGGACACGTCGTTCACGGCGGTGAAGTCGGTGGTCTTGCGGAAACCCTTGCGCAGCTTGAACACCTTGGTCAGATGATCGACGACAAGAACGTCGTCGGTCGCCTTGCCGAAGGACTCTGCCGCACTTTCCTCGGCCTTGACCGCTTCGGCGACCTCTTCCGCCTGTTCGCGAATCTCGGCGCGCGCCACCGACGAGCTGAGCCGCTTCGACGCCAACGACGGCGCAGCCGCGACCAGCTTCTGCGTGTACGGATGCTGCGGGCGCTTCAGAATCTCCAGTGCCGGACCGGATTCGACGATACGACCCTTGCTCATCACGATCAGATGCTCGGCGCGCTCGGCGGCCAAGCCCAGATCGTGAGTGATGAGCAGAACGGCGGTGCCGAGTTCCGTTGTCAGACTGTCTAGGTGATCGAGGATCTGACGCTGCACCGTGACGTCGAGCGCCGACGTCGGCTCGTCCGCGATCAGGAGCTTCGGACGAGCGGACAACCCGATCGCGATGAGTGCGCGCTGACGCATACCGCCCGAGAACTCGTGCGGGTACTGCCCCAACCGGCTCTCGGCCTCCGCGAGTCCTGCCTCCTCGAGCAGTTCGGCGGCCCGAACCTTGGCTGCCTTGCCCTTGGCGATCCCGTTGGCGGCCAGTGCTTCCTCGATCTGGAAGCCCACTTTCCACACGGGATTCAGATTCGACATCGGGTCCTGCGGAACCAAACCGATCTGGCTTCCCCGGATGTGGACGAAGTCCTTCTCCGAGACCTTCGAGATGTCCTTGCCGTCGAAGATGATCTCGCCTGCCGTCACCTTGCCGGTGCCGGGAAGCAGATTGATGATCGAGTGGGCGGTGGTGGACTTACCCGAACCCGATTCGCCGACGATCGCGACCGTCTGACCCGGGTAGACGGTCAGGCTGACGCCTCGAACTGCCGGAACCGGACCGGAATTGGACTGGAAAGACACCTCGAGATCACGAATCTCGAGCAACGGAGTTTCCTCCGAGGTGAGAGTTTCCTTGGTGGTCATCGTGCTCACCGCTTCCGCGACTTGGGATCGAGGGCGTCGCGCAGAGCGTCACCCATCATGATGAATCCGAGAACGGTGATCGCCAAAGCCGTTGCCGGGTAGAACAGAATGGTCGAACCCTGACGCAGCGTTACCTGAGCGTTGCTGATGTCGCCGCCCCACGAAACCTCGGTGGACGGAAGACCGATACCGAGGAAGGACAGCGTCGCCTCGGCAACGATGTACGTACCGAGCGAGATGGTGGCGACCACGATGATGGGCGCCAACGAGTTCGGGATGACGTGGCGGATCAGTGTCTTGAGCTTCGAGACACCCAACGCTTCCGAGGCCATGACGTAATCGTTGTTCTTCGCCGAGATCACCGCGCCTCGAGCGATTCTTGCCATCTGCGGCCAGCCGAAGAGCGCCAGCACGCCGACGACGGTCCAGATGGTGCGATCGGTGAACAGCTGCATCAGGACGATGGCAGCCAGGATCAGCGGGATGCCGAAGAAGATGTCGGCGACACGGGAGAGGATCGAATCGGTCCATCCGCCGTAGAAACCGGACAGCGCACCGAAGATCACGCCGATCACCAGCACCGACGCCGTGACACCGACGCCCACGAGTACGGATGCGCGAGCACCGTAGATGGTGCGCGAGTACACGTCACAGCCCTGGCGGTCGAAACCGAACCAGTGCCCTGAGGTCGGTCCCTGCATGCTGTAGGTGAGGTCGCAGAACCGCGGATCGGTGCTTGTGAACAAGCCCGGAAACGCTGCGATGACGATGACCGCGAGGATGATGATCGTCGAGATGATGAACAGGGGACGCTTGCGTAGGTCGCGCCACGCGTCGGTCCACATGCTCGTCGGCGCCTGATCGAGTTTGACGGCGTCCGTCTCCCCCGGTGCCGCAACTTCGGGCGGCGCCACGAAATGACTTTGCCGGACAGCGCGTCCGGTCTTCACGGTCTCAGACATAGCGGATCCTCGGATCGAGCGCGGCGTACAAGAGGTCGACGAGCAGATTCGCGATCAGGTAGATCACGATCAGGATGGTGACGAACGAAACCACCGTCGGCGCTTCACCTCTGGTCACGGCCTGGTAGATCGTGCCACCGACGCCGTTGATGTTGAAGATGCCCTCGGTGACGATGGCGCCGCCCATCAACGTCGCGAGGTCGGCACCCAGGAACGTGACCACGGGGATCAGCGAGTTGCGCAACACGTGTACGCGAACCACTCGTCCACGGGAAAGTCCCTTGGCGGTAGCGGTGCGGACGTAATCGGCAGTCAGATTCTCCGCCACGGACGTTCGGGTCAGTCGCAGTACGTACGCAAACGAGACCGAACCGAGAACCAGGGCAGGGAGCAGGAGATTGGTGAAGCTGGTGTTGCCACCGACCGTCGGCGGGACGATGCCCCATTTGACGCCGATGAAGAACTGAGCCAGGAAGCCGATCACGAAGATCGGGATGGCGATGAGAACGAGGCTGAACAGCAGGACGGTGCTGTCGAAGAATCCGCCCTTACGCAGGCCCGCGATGAGGCCGAAGCCGACACCGAAGACCGTCTCGACGATCAGTGCCATGAAGGCAAGTTTCATCGTGATCGGAAATGCCTGTGCCAGAACTTCACTGACAGGTCGTCCGGAGAACGACGTGCCGAAGTCCAGCGTGAAGATGCCCTTCAGGTACAGCAGGTACTGCTGATAGAAGGGGAGATCGAGGTGGTAGCGCTCCCGAAGCTGTGCTGCCACAGCCGGACTGAGCGCCTTGTCGCCCGCCAACGCGGCAATCGGATCACCGGGAAGCAGGAAGACCATGGCGTAGATCAGAAGAGTGGCCCCGAGAAAAACCGGGATCATTTGAAGCACTCGGCGACCGATGTACCAGAGCATCGGATCACCTCCTTGTCGATGATCGTGTACGTCAGCGGACAGTCCGGTGTGAACACGAGTTCGGGACGGCAGGCAGGGCGCCTGCCGCCCCGAACTCACGTTTCAGATGCGGATCGTTCTACGCGTCAGTTCTTTTCGATGTCTTCGTAGACCGGAACACCGTTCCAGCTGATGGTCACGTTGGAAACGTTCTCCGACCATCCACTGGCAGCGTTGCGGTACCACGTCGGAACTGCGGGCAGGTCCTTGAGCAGGACTTCCTGGGCCTGATCGAGCAGTTCCTGAGCCTTCGCCTGATCGGTCTGGCCGGCCGATTCGCGCAGGAGGCGGTCGAACTCGGGGTTGGAGTAGTCACCGTCGTTGGAGCTGCCGCCGGTCTGGTAGTTCTGCGCCAGGAAGCCGTACTGCTGCGGGTAGTCGCCCTGCCAACCGGAGCGGAAAGAGCTCTGGATGGTGCGGTCGGTGGCTTCGGTGCGGATCTGAGCGAAGGTGGCGTACTGCTTGCCCTTCGCGTCGATACCGAGGGTGTTGCGGATGCTGTTCGCCGTGGCATCGACCCATTCCTGGTGTCCGCCGTCGGAGTTGTAGGCGATCTCGAAGCTGCCGGACCACGGTGCGATGGCGTCAGCCTTGGCCCAAGCAGCCTTGGCCGCCTCGGGATCGAACTTCACGTTACTGTTACCGGTCAGCGAGTCGTTCCAGCCCTTGATTGCGGGGCTGGTGAAGTCGAGTGCAGGCGTCCTGGTCTTGTTGAAGATCTGCTGGGTGATCTGATCGCGGTTGATCGCCATCGAGATCGCCTGACGGCGGAGCATGCCCTCTTCGCCGCTGAAGTGCGGCAGGCGACCCGGGATCGTGAACGTCTCGATGGTTGCCGACGGCTGGTTGACGGTGCGTCCGGGCAGGTCCGACTCGAAGGTCGTGACGGCGCTCGGCGGAACCTGGTCGAGAACGTCGACGTTGTTGGCCAGGAGATCGGTGTACGCCGTGTCGAGGCTGTTGTACATGATGAAGTCGACGCCGGCGTTCTTCGGCTTACGGTTGCCGTTGTAGTCCGGGTTCACGACGGTGTCGATGCGGACGTTGTGCTGCCACGCGCCGGTTCCGTCGAGCTTGTACGGGCCGTTGCCGATCGGGTTCTCACCGAAGGCGGTCATGTCCTTGAACGCGACCTCGGGCAGCGGGTAGTAAGCCGTGAAGCCGAGGCGATCGGGGAACGCCGACTCGGGCTGCTTGAGTTCGATGGTGAAGGTGGAGTCGTCCACAACCTTCAGACCCGACATGGTCTGTGCCGTCGGAACCTCGGCGGCAACTTCGTCGTAGCCCTTGATCGGATCGAAGAACGATGCCTGAAGCTGAGCGTTGGTGGAGAGGGCTCCGTAGTTCCACGCGTCGACGAACGACTTCGCGGTGACGGGGGTGCCGTCCGTGAAGGTCCAGCCGTCCTTGAGCTTGACGGTGAAGTTCTGACCGTCGGTGCTCTCGATGGACTCGGCAACCTCGTTCTCCGTACCGCCGTCTGCGGTGTACGAAACGAGACCGGAGAACAGTGAGTCGAGGACGCGGCCGCCCATGTTCTCACTCGTGTTCGTGGGGATCAACGGGTTCTGAGGCTCGCCCGCCCAGGCGTTGACGACGCCACTGGACGATCCGCCCGACGAATCGCCGGACGAACATGCCGTGATCAGCACTGCCGTCATTCCGAGCGCGACCGCGCCGGTCGCTATGCGTGAGATACGCAAAGGAATTCCTTCCACATCTAAGTGACCCCGAGCATGCTCGCGGCCTGCCGACAGCCGTAACTGCCGGCGTCGTGTCGCCTACAACTGAAAGTGAACGTGACTTCGAGTTGCGGTCGAATAATGGTTTGACAATAGACACATCGAACCCGAAGCGCGCACCGCACCCATTGTTGGAAAATTGGGGGTAATTGAATTCGGGCACATTCATTCGTCGGCGGAAGTGACCACCCGTCGCATCGATTCGACCGATCGTCGCAGGACAACGGGTTGCAACGTGATGCAACGGTGCGTTTGAGCGAGCTTGTGACTACCCTCACACGGAGTCAGAAAAGTGTCGATCAATGTGGAAAGAAGGCCGTCAGCCATGACAAGCGCAGCCGAAACAGACGTCCCCCAGGCATATCCGCCGAGCGCAGAGTTCGCTGCGGCCGCCAACGCGGGACCGGAGTTGCAGGCTGCCGCAGATACCGACCGCCTCGCTTTCTGGGCGAATCAGGCTGAGCGCCTTCACTGGCACGAGAAATGGACCGACGTCCTCGACTGGACCGACGCCCCCGTCGCCAAATGGTTCGTCGGCGGAAAACTCAACGTCGCCTACAACTGCGTCGACCGCCACGTCCTCGCAGGCAACGGCGACCGCGTCGCCATTGCATTCGAAGGCGAACCAGGCGATTCCCGGAATCTGACCTACAACGACCTCCTCGCCGAAGTCAGCCGCGCCGCAAACACTTTCACCGACCTCGGCCTCGTCGCCGGTGACCGCGTAGCGATCTACATGCCGATGATCCCCGAAGCGATCGTCACCATGCTCGCCTGCGCCCGCCTCGGCCTGACCCACTCGGTCGTCTTCGCCGGATTCTCCGCCACTGCCCTACGCTCGCGCATCGACGACGCCCAAGCCAAGCTCGTCGTCACCGTCGACGGCCAGTGGCGACGCGGCGCCGCAGCACCCATCAAAACAGCGGTCGACGAATCCGTCGCCGGCGCCGACTCCGTCCAGAACGTGTTGGTGGTCAACCGGACCGGCATCGACGTCGAGTGGACCGACGGCCGCGACCTGTGGTGGCACGAGACCGTCGCGCAGGCCTCACCTGAGCACGAAGCGCAGGCCTTCGACGCCGAACATCCCCTGTTCATCCTCTACACCTCCGGCACCACCGGTAAGCCCAAGGGCATCATCCACACCTCCGGCGGCTACCTCACCCAGGCGTCGTACACCCACCACAACGTCTTCGATCACAAAGCGGGACAAGACGTCTACTGGTGCACCGCCGACATCGGCTGGGTCACCGGACACTCTTACATCGTCTACGGCCCCCTCTCCAACGGTGTCACCCAGGTCGTCTACGAAGGCACCCCCAACTCCCCGAACGAGCACCGCCACTTCGACATCATCGAGAAGTACGGCGTCTCCATCTACTACACCGCACCCACCCTCGTGCGCACGTTCATGAAGTGGGGCCGGGAAATCCCCGACGCCCACGACCTGTCCTCGATCCGCTTGCTCGGATCTGTGGGCGAGCCCATCAACCCCGAAGCGTGGCGCTGGTTCCGCGACGTCATCGGCGGCAACAAGGCCCCCATCGTCGACACCTGGTGGCAGACCGAGACCGGCGCGATCATGATCTCCCCGCTGCCCGGTATCACCGCCACCAAGCCCGGATCCGCGATGGCACCGCTGCCGGGCATTTCCGCGAAGATCGTCGACGACGACGCCAAGCCCCTCGGCCCCGGCGGCAACGGTTACCTCGTCCTCGACGAGCCGTGGCCGGCGATGCTCCGCGGCATCTGGGGCGACATGGACCGCTACCGCGACACCTACTGGTCCCGCTACGCCGAAGAAGGCTGGTACTTCGCCGGTGACGGCGCCAAGTACGACGACGACGGCGCCCTCTGGGTCCTCGGCCGCGTCGACGACGTCATGAACGTCTCCGGTCACCGCATCTCCACCTCCGAGGTGGAGTCAGCACTGGTCAACCATCACGGAGTCGCCGAAGCTGCCGTCGTCGGTGCCGCGGACGAGACCACCGGACAGGGCATCGTCGCGTTCGTCATCCTGCGCGAAGGCGTCGAGAACACCGGCGACGTTCTGATCGCCGAGCTCAAGGCGCAGGTCTCCACCGACATCAGCCCCATCGCCAAGCCGCGTCAGATCACGATCGTGCCGGAACTGCCGAAAACCCGATCAGGCAAGATCATGCGCCGCCTCCTGCGCGACGTCGCCGAAGGCCGCGACCTCGGAGACACCTCAACCCTGGTCGATCCCAAGGTATTCGACGCAATCCGCGGCAAGTAGGGCCTTCGGCCCCTGTGCGCCTTTTTGGTAGTCCCCACTACCAGGAAGGCGCACAGGGGCGGAGCCCCTCTCGCAACTTCACTTCCTCTTTCGACGTCAGCCAGGACTCCTCGGCCACACGAATATCTGCAGCAACCCGCTTGTGCAGAGATTTTCCGCGCGAGGAGAGAAACACGCGTACCTTCCGGCGATCGTCCTCACCGACCTCGCGATAGATCAGCGCAAGCGAGACCAACTTGTCCGCAACTCGCGTCAGCGTCGGAGCCGGTGTTCCCGTTCGATCGCGCAGCTCAGCCATCGTCAGCCCCTCGGTCGACGCCAGGGCTTCGAGCGTCATCCAGTGATCGAGAGTGAGATTCTCAGCCGCCAGCGTCTTCTCCGCCGCTGCCGCGGCCATTCGAGCCGCTCGGACCAGCGTGGTCGTCAGCGAAGCATCAAGAATTCCGGAGTCACTTTTTCCCACTGATCGCTCCCCCGCTGTTGCGTACTTCACACTTCTCGGGCAATACTTTCAAATGAAATGATAGTAACCCAGGCCAGGCCGCTGACTTCCGATTCCGGCGGCGACGCATGAGCGCTACCGGCGCGCTCGAACGCGCGCGCAGCACCGTGTGGCGCCTGGGCATGGTGCTTCCCCTCCAAGGACCGGCCGGACTGTTCGGTCCGTCGTGTGAGGCGATCAGCGAATTGGCCGCCCGCGATCTCAACAACTCCGGCGGCGTACTGGGACGCGAAGTCCAGATCGAAGTGATCGACGGCGGCGCTGCGCCGGGCGTCGTCGCAGCCCGCGTGCAACAGCTACTCGACGCAGGCGACATCGACGCCGTCAGCGGTTGGCACATCTCCTCGGTCCGGCACGCACTCGCGCCGGTGGTCGCAGGCCGTATTCCGTACTCGTACACCTCGCTCTACGAGGGCGGCGAGGTCCGACCAGGAATCTACTGTTCGGGCGAAACACCACGACAGCAGATCGCGCCGGCACTGAAGTGGCTGCGCGACAACGTCGGAGCGCGCAAGTGGTTCGTCGTCGGCGACGACTACATCTGGCCTCACAGCTCGCTCGGGGCCGTGAGGCAATTCGCCACCGAACTCGACCTCACCCTGGTCGGCGGTTCGTTTGTCGATCTGGGGCGCGGCAACATGAAGCAGTTGGTCGAGACCGTCTCGAACTCCGGTTGCGACGGCGTGATCATGCTCCTCGTCGGGCAGGACGCCGTCGACTTCAACCGAGCCTTCGCCCGCCGAGGCCTCGACGAGTCGATGATCCGGTTCAGCCCGTTGATGGAAGAAAACATGCTGCTCGCAAGCGGCCCCCGCGCAACCCGGAACCTGTTTGCCTCGGCAGCGTACTTCCGCTCGATGGTCGACGGTAACTCCATGGACCTGCTCGGGCGCTACATCGCACTGCACGGCGCGCACGCTCCGGCACTGAACAACGCTGCCGAGTCGTGTTACGAAGGGATACATACCCTTTCGGCCCTGGTTCGACGCGCCGACAGCACCCACCCGCACGCCCTGGACGCCGTCGTCGAAGGCGCCGCGTACGACGGACCTCGCGGAACCGTCGAGTTTCGCGATCGCGTTGCACGACAGAAGATTCAGCTGGCCGTCGCCGACGGACTCGACTTCTCGATCATCGCCACCCTCTGAAACCTTCCCCTGAGATCCACCTCTTGACTTCTGTGGCGCGCATCACTTAGTTTCATTTGGAATCATTTCATTTGAAAGTAACCCGTCCCGAAAGTAACCGGAGGTGCCCGATGGGCAGTGTTGGTTTGCTTTACGTGGGAGCCGTCCTCTTCGTCAACGGACTGATGCTGCTCGGCACAGTTCCCGTTCGATCCGCCTCGGTCCTCAACCTCTTCGTCGGCGCACTTCAATGCGTCGTCCCCACCGTTTTGTTGATTCAGGCACAGGGAGATTCGAGCGCCGTCCTGGCGGCCTCAGGTCTCTACCTGTTCGGATTCACCTACCTCTACGTGGGAATCAGCAATCTCGCCGGCTTCGAACCGGAAGGAATCGGGTGGTTCTCACTGTTCGTCGCGTGCGCCGCGCTCGTGTACTCCTTCCTCTCGTTCACGGTGAGCAACGACCCCGTCTTCGGGGTCATCTGGCTCGCATGGGCAGCACTGTGGACGCTGTTCTTCCTGGTGCTCGGCCTCGGCCGTGAGAACCTCAGCCGCTTCACCGGCTGGGCAGCAGTCCTGCTGAGCCAGCCCACCTGTACTGTTCCCGCCTTTCTGATCCTGACCGACAACTTCCACACCACACCCGCGGTAGCCGCCGGCTGGGCCGGAGCGCTTCTGGTTCTCCTCGGCCTGGCCAAGATCCTCGCTGCACCCAAAGCCGCAGTTCCCCAGACTCATCCAGTCTTCAACTGATCCACACAACCAAGGAGTGAAAGACAATGCGACACGGTGACATCTCCTCCAGCAACGACACGGTCGGCGTAGCAGTAGTCAACTACAAGATGCCCCGCCTGCACGATCGCGCCGGAGTTCTCGAGAACGCGCGCAAGATCGCCGACATGATGATCGGCATGAAGACCGGACTCCCCGGAATGGATCTGGTGGTATTCCCCGAATACTCCACGCAGGGAATCATGTACAACGAAGAGGAGATGTATGCGACAGCGGCAACCATCCCCGGTGACGAGACCGCAATCTTTTCCGCCGCTTGCCGCGAGGCCGATACCTGGGGAATCTTCTCCATCACCGGTGAACAGCACGAAGACCATCCGAACAAGCCGCCGTACAACACGTTGATTCTCATCGACAACAAGGGCGAAATCGTTCAGAAGTACCGAAAGATCCTGCCCTGGTGCCCCATCGAAGGGTGGTACCCCGGCGACACCACGTACGTATCCGAGGGTCCCAAGGGCCTGAAGATCTCGCTCATCATCTGCGACGACGGCAACTACCCGGAGATCTGGCGTGACTGCGCGATGAAGGGTGCAGAACTCATCGTCCGCTGCCAGGGCTACATGTACCCCGCCAAGGACCAGCAGGTGATGATGTCCAAGGCAATGGCCTGGGCCAACAATTGTTATGTGGCAGTTGCCAATGCGGCCGGATTCGACGGCGTCTACTCCTACTTCGGACACTCCGCGATCATCGGATTCGACGGCCGGACGCTGGGTGAGACCGGCGAGGAGGAATACGGAATCCAGTACGCGCAGCTGTCCGTGTCCGCCATTCGCGACGCACGCGAGAACGATCAGTCCCAGAACCACATCTTCAAGCTCCTTCACCGCGGATACTCCGGCGTGCACGCTGCAGGTGACGGGGACAAGGGTGTCGCGGACTGCCCGTTCGAGTTCTACAAGCTGTGGGTCACCGATGCCCAGAAGGCTCAGGAACGCGTCGAGGCCATCACCCGAGACACAGTGGGCGTGGCGGACTGCCGCGTCGGAAACCTGCCGGTCGAGAAGACAATCGAAGTTTAAGGATCTCGCTGTGCCGTATATCACCGACATGCTCCATGACCGGAACAGTGCAGCACCACCACCAGCCGAGGAACGATCCGAACCCGTACCGGTCGGGGCCTTCGACGCTCGCAAGCTCTCGAAAGCCCTGAGTTCCAAGATCGTCGGACAACAGGCCGCCGTCGACGCAGTGGTTCGGGCGATTTCGATCGCGCATGTCGGTGCCACGGATCCGACGCGTCCGCTCGCCAACATCCTTCTGGTCGGCCCCACCGGCGTCGGCAAGACGGAGTTGGTGCGGCGCGTGGCCGCGGAACTACGGTCCGGGCCCGACGATCTGTGCCGCATCGACATGAATGCTCTTGCTCAAGAGCATTATGCGGCGTCGTTCTCCGGGGCACCGCCTGGGTACGCCGGCAGCAAGGAGTCCTTCACACTGTTCGACAAGAACACCGTCGAGGGCGATCCGTACACCCCCGGAATCGTCCTGTTCGACGAAGTGGAGAAGGCCGACCCCACCGTTCTACGTGCGCTCCTGCAGGTCCTCGACAACGGCGAACTCCGGTTGGCGAACGGTCAGCAGAAGATCTCGTTCCGCAACAGCTATGTGTTCCTGACCTCGAATCTCGGTTCTGCTGCGGTGGCGGAACGTCGACGGTCCCGGGTGCGGCAGCTCGCCGATCGCGTCCGGATCGATCGACCACACCATGGTCACCACTTGGTGCAGCGCGCTCTCGAGAAGTTCTTCGACCCCGAGTTCTTCAACCGCATCGACGAAACCGTGATCCTCGACGAGTTCGACGAACAGACCGCGGAACAAGTGACCCGGCTCGAGATCGAACTGATCACGACTCGGTTGGCCAGGAGAGGCGTCGACGTCGACGTGGACGACAGCGCCGTCGCTCTGTTGCAACGGCGCGGATTCGATCCGGTGTACGGAGCACGTGGCCTGCGTCGGACCATCCGAAACGTCTTGGCCGACCCGGTGGCCACCGCCGTTCTCGACCTACGACCAGTCGGGACGCAGCCACTCGCCTTGCAGGCGCGGGCAGTTGGTGATCAGATACAGGTAAAGAAAGTCCCATGAGTGCTCGCTCACGTTGCGGATCGAATCCGCAACGTGGGCGACACATTTCAAACATGTCCGCGTAACGCCACCTCCCTAGGTTGGGTGCCTGCACCACAAAGTGCACATGCACAGGCACCCAGGGGAAGTGACGTCATGACAGCAGTGAACGAGCAGGTGTCCGCCGGCGCACCGGACAGGGCAGATCTCGGTGAGAACGCCGCACTGAAGGAGACTCTGGAGGACTACACCCTCCGATTTGCGCCACGCAGCTACCGCAAATGGGGAACCGGCGTCGTCGCGACCTCCGCACTCGGCGGAATCGCGTATCTCGCAGACTTCTCGATCGGCGCCAACATCGGCATCTCGTACGGCACCGGTAACGCATTGCTGGGCATCGCCGTGTTTGCCGTCGTCATCATGGCCACCGGCTTCCCACTCGCCTACTACGCCGCGCGATACAACATCGACCTCGATTTGATCACGCGCGGAAGCGGTTTCGGCTACTACGGCTCGGTGGTCACCAACGTCATCTTCGCGACGTTCACCTTCATCTTCTTCGCGCTCGAAGGTTCCATCATGGCCCAGGGTTTGAAACTGGGGCTCGGGATCCCACTCTCGATCGGCTACGCGGTCTCGACCCTGATGGTCATTCCACTGGTCATCTACGGAATGAAGGCTCTGGCAAAGCTCCAAGTGTGGACGACGCCTCTGTGGCTCGTCATGATGGTGCTGCCGTTCCTGTATCTGCTGTTCAAGCACCCAGATTCGGTGAGCGCGTTCTTCGCCTTCGGCGGTGAGGACGGCGCAAACGGCAAGGGCGTCAACTTCGGATCGGTGATGCTGGCCGCGGGTGTCTGCCTGTCGCTGATCGCACAGATCGCCGAGCAGATCGACTACCTACGCTTCATGCCGCCCAAGACGCCGGAGAACACCCGTCGTTGGTGGGCTGCAGTAATTCTCGCGGGGCCCGGCTGGGTCATCTTCGGCGCGTTCAAGCAGATCGTCGGACTGTTCCTCGCTGTGTACATCATCGCGAACGTCGTCGACGGATCTTCGATCGCAAACCAGCCCGTGCACCAGTTTCTCGAGATCTACCAGGACATGATGCCGCACTGGCTGGCCATGACCCTTGCCGTGATCCTCGTGGTCATCAGCCAGATCAAGATCAACGTCACCAACGCGTACTCCGGCTCACTGGCCTGGACCAACTCGTACACCCGCGTCACCAAGACCTACCCGGGACGCATGATCTTCGTTCTGGTCAACCTGGCGATCGCACTGATCTTGATGGAAGCCAACATGTTCGACTTCCTCAACACGATCCTGGGCTTCTACGCCAACTGCGGTATCGCCTGGGTCGTGGTCGTCGCCTCCGACATCGCGATCAACAAGTACTGGTTGAAGCTCTCCCCGAAGGTCCCCGAGTTCCGACGCGGGATGCTCTACGACGTCAACCCTGTCGGCTTCGTGTCGATGCTGCTGGCCGCGGGCATTTCGATCCTGGTGTTCTTCGGCGCATTCGGTTCGGCGATCAAGCCGTTCTCCCCGATCGTCGCGATCGTCATCGCACTGGTGATGCCGCCGGTCCTCGCCGTCGCCACCAAGGGCAAGTACTACCTACGACGCACCGACGACGGCATCGACCTGCCGATGTTCGACGAGTACGGGAACCCCTCGGGTGAAACGCTTCTGTGCTGCGTCAGCGGAATCGAGTTCGAGCGACCCGACATGCTCGCGTCGAACGTTCCCGGCCCCAACGGCGAGAAGCAGTACATCAGTTCCTTGGCCTTGAGCACCGACAAGACCGGTGAGCACGTCCTGCCTGCTCAGCTTCCCTGACCACTGCTGTGCGCCTTTATTAACCGCCGGGGGTTAATAAAGGCGCACAGCAGGGTTATGCCCCTACATCGTCTAGCGACTCACCCTTTGTCTCGCGCATGACCAGCAGCGCAACAAAAGTCAGCGTCGCCGCCACGAGGAGGTAGATGCCGACCCAGCCGACGCCGTAGTTCTTCGCGAGGTAGACGGCGATGAACGGCGCCACCGCAGCGCCCAGAATGCTGGCGGTGTTGTACGCGATTCCCGAGCCCGTGTAGCGGACGTTGGTCGGGAAGAGTTCCGGGAGAACGGCACTCATCGGCCCAAAGGTCAGGCCCATGAGCAGCATGCCCACGATGAGGAACGCCAACATACGACCGTCGTTCATTCCGTCCGGTTCGAGGAACACGCCGAAGGTCAAGCCGAACACCATGATCAGGCCGGTGATGATTAGCAGCGTGATGCGACGCCCGTAACGGTCCGCAAGCCAACCCGAGACCGGCACGGCAGCAGCGAAGAACACGACTGCGATGAGCTGCAGAACAAGGAAATCGGTGTACTTGAAGCCGGCGCCAGTTCCGCCGTCGGCCGCCGTCTTGCCGGTTCCGTGGCTGAGCACCCAGGTGGTCATGATGTAGAAGAGCGTGTACGTCGCGAGCATCACGAACGTACCGATGATCAGCTGACGCCAGCTGGTCTTGAATACCTCGGCGACCGGGGTCTTGACCTTCTCGCCGCGCTCGACTGCGCGCGCGAACACCGGGGTCTCTTCGAGCTTGAGCCTGACGTACAGGCCGATCATCACCATGATTGCGCTGAGCAGGAACGGAATTCGCCACCCCCAGCTCAGGAAGGCACCTTCGAGGTCCGGGCTGGAATTGTCGTGGTTCATGAACAACGTGATGATCAGGAACAGTCCGTTGGCCATGAAGAAGCCGATGGGTGCACCGAGCTGCGGCCACATCGCCGCCCAGGCCCGCTTGCCTTCCTTGGCCGTCTCGGTCGCGAGCAGAGCCGCGCCAGACCATTCGCCGCCGAGTCCGAGGCCCTGGCAGAAACGCATGAGCGCCAACAGCGCCGGGGCCAGTAGACCGATCTGGTGATAAGTGGGCAGCAGTCCGATGAGGAAGGTCGCGATGCCCATCGTCAGCAGCGAGCCGACCAGAGTTGCCTTGCGTCCGACGCGGTCACCGAAGTGTCCGAAGAGAATCGAGCCGAGGGGACGGGCGACAAACGCGAGTCCGAACGTCGCCAACGACGCGAGAAGCGCGGTGGTGTCGTTGCCCTTCGGGAAGAACAGGTGCGGGAACACCGATACTGCCGCTGTTGCATAGATGTAGAAGTCGTAGAACTCGATGGACGTACCCACCATGCTGGCAACCACGATTCGGCTGCGCGGCACTCCGGCGACGGTATCTGCGTCGCCGCCCTCCGGCTTGGGTGGGTTCTCACTGACTGACGTGCTCAAAACATGCTCCTGCGCCGTTATACGAAAATTGTCCAATTGGTGGGATGGTGTCCCAATCAGTAGGAATTGAACACCCGCGGGGTTTTCCGGCGCAAATTCGGTTCGCTAATTCGGCTCAGCGAGCAATCCGCGATAAAATCCCGTAAAGGTGAGCCGGGAAGTCTGGTCGGCACGTGCATTCGATGCTTTACAACGTCGATCACGTTCATGTCTGTTGCATCCGAACTCGGGTGCACGAACAAAGGTCGTCCCCACGCGTGATCTCCACTTTGCGTTCCGAACTGTCCCGCTATCTCCGCACCGAAACGGTGGGCGGATCGATACTGCTCATCGCCGCTGCCGTCGCTCTGATCTGGGTGAACTCACCTTTCGGTGAGAGCTACATCGCACTGCGCGACTTCCAGATCGGCCCGTCTGCACTCCATCTGGACCTCAGCCTTGGCACCTGGGCGCAAGACGGACTGCTTGCCGTCTTCTTCTTCGTCGCCGGCCTCGAACTCAAACGCGAACTGGTGGTCGGCGAGCTCGCGGACCGCAAAGCCGCGATGCTCCCGATCATCGCGGCGTGCGGCGGCGTCCTGGTCCCCGCGATCATCGCGGCGTCCATCGGCTTCGGCACTCCAGGTATGGACAAGGGCTGGGCCATTCCCGTCGCGACGGACATCGCTTTTGCCCTCGGCGTGCTCGCTCTTACCGGATCGAAGATCCCCGCAAGCGCCCGAGTCTTCCTGCTCAGCCTGGCCGTCGTCGACGATCTGCTCGCCATCATCCTCATCGCCGTACTGTTCACCGGCTCCCTCGCGATGTTGTGGCTGCTGACCGCGGCCGCAGCCCTCGCTGTCTACGCCTACGCCCAGCACAAGCGCATCACGACGCCGTTCCTCTACGTCCCGCTGGCACTACTGACCTGGTACGCGATGCACGAAGCGGGGATACACGCCACACTCGCGGGCGTCGCGCTCGGCCTACTCACCCGTGTCAGGCGCGATCCGGACGAGGAATACGCGCCGGGCAGCCGCCTCGAGCACCGCATTCAGCCGTACTCCGCAGGCTTCTGCGTCCCCGTGTTCGCACTGTTCGCCTCCGGTGTTCCGATCAACGCCGCGGTACTCGGCGACATTTTCACCGACCCCGTCGGGCAATCGGTTGTCGTCGGCCTTCTGGTCGGAAAGACCGTCGGAATCTTCGGAATTTCCCTGCTCGCGATCAAATTGGGCATAGCCACCAAGCCCAAGACACTGGAATTGAGAGACATGTTTGCCCTCTCAGTTCTCGGTGGCATCGGGTTCACCGTTAGCCTGCTTGTAGCAGACCTCGCATTGGACGGGGTCGGCGATGGCAGCGAGGCCGAGATAGCGAAGGCCGCAGTTCTCGTGACATCGTTGGTGGCATCGCTGATCGGATCAGCGCTGCTGTGGCGACGTGGACGAGTTCATGCGGCTCGAGACGACGCTTCCACCGCCATTGCCACGGACGCGAGAGAACTACCTGGAGAGGTCGACAAGTGAGCTTGACCAACGGAGAGAGCCAGCGCTTCACCGGAGATGGAGTACCGAACACGGTCTCGTCCATCCCTCTCACCGATGTGGACGCCCGCACGCCGGGTGAGGCCACCATCGGGGCCCTCGTCAAGGACGCGACCGCACAGGTCTCCACCCTCGTGCGCGCCGAGGTTGAACTTGCCAAGGCCGAGGTCACGGGCGAGGTCAAGAAGGGTCTGCAGGGCAGTGTCTTCTTCATCCTGGCCTTCACGGTTCTGCTGTTCAGCTCGTTCTTCTTCTTTTTCTTCCTGGCCGAGATGCTCGATACCTGGGTGCCGCGCTGGCTGGCGTTCCTCATCGTCTTCCTGATCATGGTGGTGACCACCGCGATTCTGGCGCTGCTCGGTTATCTGCGTGTGCGCAAGCTGAGGGCTCCGGAGAAGACGATCGAATCGCTCAAGCAGGCCAAGAACGTCCTTCCCGGCAGCCATGACGACGCAAAGCCGTCTGTCGATTTCAACGCGCGCCGGTAGCGAGTCTGATCGAAAGTGGCAGCCCCAGATCCATCCACCGTCAGGTTCGACGGCCCCTGGATTCACCGGGACATTCACGCCAACGGCATCCGGTTTCACGTCGTCGAGGTAGGCGACGCGGAGCCGGATGCTCCGTTGGTGGTCCTGTTGCACGGATTCGCCGATTTCTGGTGGTCCTGGCGCCATCAGTTGACGGCACTGTCGGAGCAGGGATTCCGCGTCGTCGCCATGGATCTTCGTGGGTACGGCGATTCCGACAAGCCCCCTCGCGGCTACGACGGTTGGACGCTCGCCGGTGACGTAGCCGGTCTCATTCGTGCGATGGGTTACGGCAAGGCCACGCTGATCGGTCATGCCGACGGCGGGTTGGTGTGCTGGGCGACCGCGCTCCTGCATCCACGCCTGGTGCGGTCGATCGCGTTGATCTCGTCGCCACACCCGATGGCACTCAAGAAAGCAGTCGTGCGCGACCCATATCAGCGCCGCGCGCTTTTGCCCTCTTTCCTGGCCTATCAGGTACCGCTACGCCCGGAACGTCGGTTGACGGCCGACAACGGCGCCGAGGTGGAGCGTCTGGTTCGCTCGCGGTCCGGCCCCACCTGGCCGCAGCAACCCGAGTTCGCGGACGTGATGACCAAGATGCGGGCCGCGATCCGGATCCCGGGCGTCGCGCATTCCACGCTGGAGTACCAGCGCTGGGCCTTCCGCAGCCAGCTTCGGCCCGAGGGTCGTCGTTTCATGCGTTTGATGGATCAGGTTCTTCGCATTCCGATCGTCCAGATTCACGGCGAACTCGACCCGTACGTGCTCACCCGTACCGTGCGGCGCGACAAGCATTGGGCTCCCGGCGAGAAACTGCGCACCATTGCCGGAGTTGGTCACTACGCGCATCAGGAAGCCCCCGAGCGCGTCAACCGCGAACTCGAGGACTTCCTCCTTACGGAGAAGTGACCGCTACAGAATGCAGGCGCCTGTCGGCACCGGCGTCGACGCCGAGGCAGCCGCGTTCAACTGGCGCGATACTTCCTGGGCGGTGAGGACGAATCCGGTGTCGCTGTCGTCGACGGCGGCACCGAACACGACGCCGAGGACGCGCCCCTGATCGTCGACCATCGGCCCACCAGAGTTGCCCTGCCTGATGGATCCGCGGACGGTGTAGACCTCACGTTGAGTGGTTCCGGCCTTGTAGATGTCCGGTCCGTTCAGGTTCAGGACCTCACGAACGCGGGCTGCGCTGGCCGTGTACGGACCGCCGCCGGGGTAACCGAGCACCAACGCGTTGTCGCCGGTCTGAGCCTGCTCCGGAGCAAACGGCAGCACCGGTGCGTCCAGTCCGGGAACCGCCAGAATCGCGATGTCGACGGCGGAGTCGAAGAGAACCACCTGCGCGGGCAGCGCGCCCTCCATGGTGTCCACCGTGATGCTCTCTGTTCCGGCAACCACGTGTGCGTTGGTCATGACGCGTTCGGGAGCGACGATGAATCCGGATCCCTCGAGCGCGCGCTGGCAACTCGGTGCGACACCGTTGATGCGTAGAACACTCGGACGCAACTGCGCCGCCAACGGACTGGCCAGAACGCTCGCGTCGGGTGCTTCGACCTCGGTGATGGGCGTACGCCCGAACGGGCCGATGACGTCCGGCAGGCCGGAGGTGTCGAGCAACGCCGAAAACTCCGTCGGGATGCGGCGCAGCCACTGCGGCGCCAGTTCGTCCACGCTGGCGAGAACATCCGAACCACGAACAGCGGCGGCAATATTCGGCTGCGACGAAGAAGTGAGCGGAATCGCGAGCAACCACGCCGCGACCACGACGGCCACCGCCTGTAGACCCGCACCGATGACGCTGTCGACGGATCGCGCCGTCGGACTGTGCATTCCGCTGCGCGCCGCGCGTCCGAGCACCATGCCGGCGACTTCGCCGATGATGACCAACACCACGATCAGCGAGATGCCCGCGAGGATGCGCAGCTTGCCTTCGGTGACGTGCACGAGCAGGTGTGGCGCCAACAGAATTCCGGCGACGGCACCGAGGATCACGCCGACAAACGCCGACGCCGACGCCACCGCACCCTGACGCCATCCGGACGTGGCCGCGATGAGGGCGACCAGAACGATGGCGATGTCCACCCAACGAGAACCTGTCATCGCGGCACCGCCGAATCCTCGACACCTTCACCGAACTCGGACAGCGCTGTGTCCAGGTCTCTCACGTCCTCGTAGTTCCACGGAATCTCCCAGCCCGACACCGTGAACAGCGCCGCGAGGATTCCTGCTGTGAACCCCCAGACCAGCATGCCGTCGGCGCGGAACGCCGGGCCCTGGTATCCGAGGGGATGGCGAACCTGAAACCGGTTGTCGGGGTCGAGCAACGTGCGCAGCGGCACCCTGGCCACCCGTCCGACCTCGCCCTCGTCCTGAATCCCCACCGTCGTCGGCTGCTCCCAGTAGCCGAGCACCGGCGTCACGTCGAAACCCGACGGCGGGATGAAGATCTCCGGCAGCACGGTGAGCGGCTGAACTCCGCTCGGATCGAGCCCGGTCTCCTCCTGCGCTTCACGCAGCGCGGTGCCGATGGGGCCGTCGTCGCCCGGATCGGCGGCGCCGCCCGGGAATGCGACCTGTCCGCTGTGCTGACGCATCGTCGACGCCCGTTGGGTCAGCAACACGTCTGCGCCCTCCGGCAAGCCGCCGACGGCGAGAGGGTCTGCCTCACGCGGTCCGCCGAAGAGCACGAGCACCGCGGCCGGACGCGTCACGGTCCCGCGCGGCGCGCGACGCTCGAGGACGGGGTTGATCCGGTGTGGATCGGTGGGCTCGGTGCTGGCGACAGCTCGCAACCACTCGGGAACCGGTGTGCTCATACGACGACTCCCAGATATTGCGCCGCAGCGGCGGCGATTTCGTCCGCACTGCGGAAAGGTTGAGGCAAGACCTTGGCGACTGTTCCATCCGCGCGCACGAGCACCGACACCGGCAGCACCGGCGGTGCGCCCACTGCGATCCGTACCTTGCCGTCACCGTCCTGGACGCCAGGCAAACGCACCGAGTAGTCGATGAGTCGCGTCAAAGCGTTCTCCTGATTCGGATCCGAATGCACCGTCAGAACGTTGATGCTGCCCTCGGCGCGCTCCGCGAATTCCTGAAGGTACGGAAGCTCTTCGGCGCATGGCGCGCACCAGTACGCCCACAAGTTGAGCAGAGTCGGTTTTCCGCCGACCGCTGCGGCAAGGTCGACGGGCCGACCGTCTGACACGCAGTCGAGGGTGATACCGGCCAGAGCCGAGCCGGCCGGAGCTTCGCCCGTCGGAGTCGGACAGGGAGCCAGTGAGGCCTGGCTACGGAGTTGATCGAGCGATTCCGACGACGGAGTGAACGTCGGCGGCTGATACGCGGACGACGACGGACCCGTGGACGTGGGCGCCGTGTCGTCTCCCCCACGCGGCCAGATCGCCACGACGAGAGCCGCGACGACCACGAGCGCAGCGAGAGACCATCTTCCAGCACTTGTCATCGGCGATCACAACCCTGCCAGGGCGAGCAGATAGTCGGTCTCGGGGCCTTTCACCAGGGCCGCGGCCTCGGTTTTGTCGGTCGGGCCGAGTCCGTACGACGGGCAGTCCTTGGCGAGAACGCACACCCCGCACGCGGGCTTGCGCGCGTGGCAGACCCGTCGGCCGTGAAAGATCACGCGGTGCGAGAGCAGTGTCCATTCCTTACGTTCGATCAGTGCCCCGACGGCGTGTTCCACCTTGACGGCATCTTCTTCCTCGGTCCACTTCCACCGACGCACGAGCCGACCGAAGTGGGTGTCGACGGTGATTCCCGGAATGTCGAAGGCATTGCCCAGCACGACGTTCGCGGTCTTGCGTCCGATGCCTGGGAGTTTCACCAGATCTTCGAGCTTGTTCGGGACCTGACCGTCGTGGCGTTCGAGTAGCGCCTGACCGAGTCCGATCAACGACGTCGTCTTGTTCCGGTAGAAGCCGGTGGAGCGGATGTACTCCTCGAGTTCGGTCCGATCGGCTTCCGCGTATGCCTTCGCGTCGGGATAGCGGGCGAAGAGCGCCGGCGTGACCATGTTGACGCGGACGTCAGTGCATTGCGCCGACAGGATTGTCGCCACTGCCAGTTCCAACGGAGTCGTGAAGTCGAGTTCGCAATACACGTGCGGGAAAGCCACAGCGAGCTCGCGATTCATCCGACGCGCCCGGCGTACCAATCCGAGGTGTGATTCTTCCTTCCGCGCACCCCCCGAACGCGGTTTCTTCCGCTGCTCTGAACTGCCTGTCGGGGTGGTCTGCACTCAGACAACTGTACGGATACGACATGAGTGGAGACTCCGTCGTGTCGATTCTGAGACCTTCGACGTGTTTACTTCCCCCTATGCAAGGACTCGCAGTAATTCTCTTTCCGCTACTGCTGATGCTCTTTGCCCTGGCGATGGAACGAGTCGAAGGGCGATTGCGTCGGCTCTCGGTTCAAGAGCACGAAGTAGAAGACTTCCTCGATCAGGCAAGTCACGACGACGTCGCCCGCCTGGCAAGCGATGGGTTTCCCCATGCGTTCGCTCGCTTCCACCGGAAGCGGAAGGGCCGTCAGTCGGAGGCTCCCGAGAGCGCCAGCCTGGGCGAAATCCGGACACAACGGGCAAGTTGACGGCCATACAAAGTAGTCACCGCAGCGGATTCCGGAAGAATTTTCGGCTCTTACGTGGCATCAATCACTCGTCGCGAGCTATCGGGACGTAGACTTCGATGCCGTACCTGTTGCATTGAACACAGATTGCATTGGACACAGTGTCTCACTCATGAGGGCTGAGCCTGTGTACGACGGTTTGTGCGCAGCGCGGGTACAAAGATAGTTAGCGCAAAAATGACACCACAAACGAACAAATCCCAACAAGGAGCGCACGTGGACGACGTCCTGGCAAGAGCCGGCATCTTCCAAGGAGTCGAGCCCTCAGCGGTAGCGGCGCTGACAAAGCAGCTGCAGCCCGTCGACTTCCCCCGTGGACATGTCATCTTCAACGAAGGTGAACCCGGTGACCGCCTGTACATCATCGTGTCCGGCAAGGTGAAGATCGGTCGACGCTCACCCGACGGTCGCGAGAACCTACTGACGATCATGGGCCCGTCCGACATGTTCGGCGAACTGTCCATCTTCGACCCCGGCCCCCGCACCTCGACGGCTACGACCGTCACCGAGGTTCGCGCCGTGAGCATGGACCGCGACGCTCTCAAGGCATGGATCCAGCAGCGCCCCGAGATCGCCGAGCAGCTGCTGCGCGTTCTCGCCCGCCGACTGCGTCGTACCAACAACACCCTGGCCGACCTGATCTTCACGGACGTTCCCGGCCGTGTGGCCAAGGCGCTCCTGCAGCTCGCGCAGCGCTTCGGCACTCAGGAAGGTGGCGCCCTGCGCGTCACTCACGACCTCACGCAGGAAGAGATCGCCCAGCTCGTCGGCGCTTCCCGCGAGACCGTCAACAAGGCGCTCGCCGATTTCGCACACCGCGGATGGCTGCGCCTCGAAGGCAAGAGCGTTCTGATCTCAGATTCCGAGCGTCTGGCTCGTCGCGCCCGCTAGTTTCTTCCTTCTCGACTCTTTCGGCCGCTCCCACTTCGGTGGGGGCGGCCGAAGTCATTCCCCGGACTCTTGTTGTACCTATCGGTAAAGTATGTACCGATAGGTACACATCCGATCGAGAGGGCACGTAATGACCGTCCGAGCACCGATTCCGCCCTTCACCCACGAAACCGCCGTCCAGAAGGTCCGCCTCGCCGAGGACGGATGGAACTCACGCGATCCACACAAGGTGTCGCTGGCCTACACGCCGGACAGTTGGTGGCGTAATCGGTCGACGTTCGTCACCGGTCGATCCGAAATCGTCGAACTTCTGACCGAGAAGTGGACCCGCGAGCTGGACTACCGGTTGATCAAAGAGTTGTGGGCACACGGCGACGACCGCATCGCCGTGCGATTCGCGTACGAGTGGCACGATCACGACGGGCAGTGGTTCCGCTCCTACGGCAACGAGAACTGGGAATTCGACGCGGACGGCCTCATGCACCACCGTCATGCCAGCATCAACGACGTCCCCATCGCGGAGTCCGAGCGAAAGTTCTTCTGGGATTCGACCGGACCACGCCCGCACGATCATCCGGGCCTGAGTGAGTTGGGTCTGTGATGAAAGGATGAATCCATGGCCAGACAGGTAGCTGAACGCTCGGACACGATCCCCGCCCTCGCGAACGTGTTTCGAACCTACGGGTTCGACGGAGCAAGCCTGGCCGTCATCACCGAACACACCGGTTTGGGCAAAGGCAGTCTCTACAACTTCTTTCCGCGAGGGAAGGAAGAGATGGCCGAGGCCGTACTCGACGAGGTCGACGGATGGTTTCGCACCGAAGTCTTCGAACCGCTTCGAGCAGAGTCGGTTCCACCACGGCAGCGCATCGAGAGCATGTTCGCTACCGTCGCCGACTACTTTCGGTCAGGGCAACGCATTTGCCTGTTCGGCGCATTTGCACTCGGTGAAGAGCGAAACCGCTTCGGGGCCAAGGTGCGAACCTACTTCGACGAATGGACCGCGGCGCTCGAGGCGGCACTCGTGGGAGCCGAAGATTCCACCGGACTCGCCGAAGAAGCCGTGGCCGGAATCCAAGGCGCAATAGTGATGTCCCGAGCCCTGGACGACGGTGCCTTATACAGCCGAGTGACGACGCGACTCGAAGATCGACTGGTACAGGCACTCCAGCCGTAACGCATACCGCACGACCACAAAGGCATTTGTGCCGCGGCATGCACCTGGCATGCTCGAAAAGGTATGCACAAGAGGAAAGGAACCCATGCCCTCGTCCGAGACGGTGATCGCATCCACAGCTTCGGGGAAGATCCGCGGCCTAAAGCGTGACGGTTCCTACTACTTCGGTGCGATCCCCTACGCCCGCGCACCGCGCTTCGAGAAGCCGCGGCCGGCGGAACCGTTCTCCGACGTCTTCGACGCCACAGCGCTTGGAACGGTCTTCCCCCAACCACCTTCACGGCTCGAGCGCATCATGGGGCCACCGCTCCCCGAACCGGAGCAGAGCGAGGACAGCTTCACCGTCACCGTCACAACCCCGTCGCTGACCGGTCATCGCCCGGTGATGGTCTGGCTTCACGGTGGCGGCTACTCCAGTGGCGGCGGCTCCCTCCCCTGGTACGACGGCGGCGCTTTGTCAGCCGAGGGCGACGTCGTCGTGGTGTCGGTCAACTACCGCGTCGGCGTGCTCGGATATCTCCTCCTCGACGGCGTGAGCGAAGGCAATCTCGGGGTCCACGATCAGATCGCAGCGCTCGAGTGGGTGCGCGAGAACGTCGAGGCATTCGGCGGCGACCCAGACTCGGTCACCGTGTTCGGGCAGTCGGCCGGCGCTCATTCGATTGTGAATCTGTTGAGCAGTAACAACTCTCGAACTCTTTTCCATCGAGCAATTCTGCAGAGCACCCCACGGCCGGACCTCAATTTCACGCAGGCTGCCGCGATCGAGAACGGTGAAGCATTTGCCCGACTGCTCGACGGAGATCCTCGGACCGCGCCACTCTCCCGCATTCTCGACGCATTCCGCAGCACCGCAATCGAGTTCAGCCGGCGGTCCCCTAACGTCGTGCAACCGCCCTTCGCACCGATTTCCGAACTGGATCCCGTGATCCGAACTTTCGAAACAGCGCCTGACGTCATCGTGGGATACACCCGCGACGAGGGATCCGCTTTCGTGCGCGACGTAGCGGGAGTACCCGATCCCGAACGCGTCGCCGAAAAAGCACTGACACAGAACATGTTTGCCGAACCTGCGATGGAGCTGGCCGACGCCTTCACAGCGGCCGGCGCGTCGGTGTACACGTATCGCTTCGACTGGGCACCGACGGACGACGTCTTCGGAGCCACTCACTGCATCGAACTGCCCTTCATGTTGGGAACCGACCAGTCCTGGAAGAGCTCACCGATGCTGGGCAGCAGCGACTGGCAGAGCATCGACGCACTGGGCCGTCGGATACGCCGGCACTGGACGTCGTTTGCGCACACGGGAAGTCCGGACAGCAGCGAAACCTGGGAGAAGTACACCTCGGCCCAACCGATCGGAATCACCTTCTTCTGAGCAACTTCGGGCGCCTACCCACTCGCGGCAATCCCGTCTAGGATTGCTCCATGGACATGCCCAAGCTCCTCGACGGGCGACTAAAACTCCGCCATCTCCTGCTCGTCGACGCATTGAGCCGTCAGGGCAGCGTGGTCGGCGCCGCTGCCGCACTTCACATCACACAACCCGTCGCGACCCGCAGTCTGCACGACATCGAGTCCATTCTCGGTGTCTCGCTCTTCGACCGCGGCCCACGCGGAATCACCCCGACCATTTTCGGCGAGGCCTTCACAACTCATGCGCGGGCCGTGATCGCGCAGCTGACCGAAGCCGGGCGGCACGTCGTCGAACTTGCCGACGCCAACCGCGGAACCGTCATCGTGGGAACACATCTCGCCGGATCCAACGTGCTGCTTCCCGGCGCTATCGCGCGCCTGAAGGTTCACCACCCGCTGCTCACCGTCATCGTGCGCGAAGGCACGCCCGAACAGTTGCTCACCGATCTGGAAGCGGGCCGAATCGATCTGATCGTCGGCCGGCTCACCTCACCTACCGATGACACCGCGATAAGACGGAACCTCTACGCGGAGTCCGTCGAACTCGTCACCCGCGTGGATCACCCGCTCGCTCACCGCGAGGACGTCCAACTCGAAGAACTACGCGGCTTCCCCTGGATCCTTCCCGGGGTCGAGACAGTGCTCCGCCGCGAGCTCGAGGAGTTCTTCGCCCGCAACAGCCTGCCGTTGCCCGAAAACCGCGTCGAGGCAACCTCTTTCCTCACCGTGCGCCAGCTGCTGGTCGAGACCGACATGATCGCGGTCCTACCGAGCCTCATCCCCCGCGACGACGCGCGCTTGACCACCCTGTCCATCACACTCGATCCGATCGGGCACAGCGTCGGCATCACTTCCTCGGCGACTCGCACGTCGAGCCCGTCCGCGCAGGCCCTGATCGCGACGCTGGAGTCCTTTGCAGCTGAGCTCATGCGACCGTGAAACGCCGATCGGCCCGTTCCCCGCGAGGGGGAACGGGCCGATGTCGGATCAATCCAGTACTCAGGCGTTTTCGGAGACGCGAATCTCCTCGTGCTCCAAGCCCCGCGACGAATCGGGGACAATCTTGAACAGTGCGATGGCGCCGACCAGGCTGATAGTGCATATCGAGGCGAGGTACCAGGTGACGCCTACCGAAGACCCGGTGGCGTCCAGCAGTGCGGTGGCGATCATCGGCGCCAGTCCACCGCCGAGAATCGCACCACTCTGAAGGATCAGAGACGAACCGGAGTAGCGGACCTTGGCCGGGAAGGTATCGGCGATGATGCTGCCCTGAACGCAGTGGGTGACCGGCACGATCAGACCCATACCCAGGAACGCGATGACAGCGACCACTTTGTTCTCGGTGTTCAGTAGCGGGAAGAACACGATGCACCACAACAGGATTGCGGCTGATCCGCCGATGAACATGTGTCGACGCCCGTACTTGTCAGCGATCTTGGTCCAGAACGGGATGGAAAGGAACCACAGGACTGCGGCCGCGGTCACGCTGAGCACCAGGAATTGCTTGTCGTAGCCCAGATGTTGAGTTCCGTACGACAGGGTGAACACCATGAAGGCGTACGCCACGGCGGAGTTCGCCAAGCACGCGGCAAGCGTGAGAGACAAACGGGGGAAGCCGACCTTGAGCGACTCACGCAGCGGGAAGCGGACTATTTCGCCCTTCTCCATGATCCCGGCGAATGACGGCGACTCGGTGACGCGCAGGCGAATCACCAGACCGATCGCCACCAGAACGAAGCTGAGCAGGAACGGGATTCGCCAACCCCACGAAGCGAATGCCGAGTCCGACATCACGGCGTTGGTCGTCAGGAAGATGCCGTTGGCGAGAACCAGTCCGGCGGGTGTGCCCATCTGCGGGAAACCTGCATAACGATTCTTCTGCCCTGCCGGCGCGTGCTCCATCGACATGAGTGTCGCGCCGGCGCCTTCACCGCCCAGACCGATGCCCTGAACGACGCGCATGGCCACCAGGAGGACGGGCGCCCAGAATCCGATGGAATCGTAGTTCGGGATGAGGCCGATGAGTGTGGACCCGACGCCCATCATCACCAGGGAGACCACGAGTGTGGCCTTGCGCCCGATCCGGTCACCGAAGTGCCCGAACACGAGCCCACCTACCGGCCGTGCGATGAATCCGACGGCGAAGGTGCTGAAGGCAGCCAGCGTGCCGGCCGTGGGGCTAAGGCTCGGAAAGAATTGTTTGTTGAAGATCAGCGCGGCGGCTGTGCCGTAGAGGAAGAAGTCGTACCATTCGAGAGTTGTGCCGGCCAGAGTTGCCATGGCAACTCGGCTACGGGCAGCTTTCTCCGGCAACGGCTTTCCGTCACTCGTTGTGCTGTTGGATATCTTGTCTGACATCGCGGAACCTATCGATTGGATGGGGCAGGCGGACGATGAAATCTGTAGTCACCGACCCCGTCTTCGGGATTGTCGGCATCACGAGCGTCGTCGATCGTTGTGTTTGGAATTGTGCTCGCTCGAGACATGACTCACAAATGCCGAATTCACCGTCCGCCATACCGGAAAGGGTATAGCCGGTGTCTCAGACGAGACCCAGGAAGCGTTCGGCATTCCCCCGCGAAATCAGTTGGCGCGCAGTATCGTCCAAGAACTCACTCTTGCGAACCACCTCACCGACCGGACGCTCCCCCAAGGGGTACGGGTAATCACTACCCACCATCACACGGTCCACCCCCACCGTGTCCACCAGCAGTCGCAGTGCGCGCTCGTCGAAGACGACGGAATCCACGTAGAACCTACCCAGGTAATGCGAAGGAGGGAACTCCGACGTACCGATGATGTCGTTGCGGCCGTGCCAGGCGTTTTCCATCCGGCCCAACCAGAACGCGAAAGATCCACCACCGTGCGCAAATCCGATCTTGAGACGATCGTCGATCTTGTCGAACACCCCACCGAGAATCAGCGCGAGTATCGACAGATGCGTTTCGGCCGGCATCGCGGTGAGCCACTGCGCCATCCAGCGATCGAGGCGCGGAGAGTTGGCCATGTCCCACGGGTGCACGAATACCGGCACGTCAAGCGACGCGCAGTGCTGGAGAAACGTCACCACGCCCTCACTGTCGAGGTCCAGATCGCCCACATGATTGCCGATCTCGACACCGCGGTGCCCGTTCGCGATGCACCGCTCGAGCTCACGGCACGCTGCGTCGGTGTCTTGCAGAGGCACCTGGCAGAACGGAATCAACCGATCCTTCGCCGGCTCCACGATCTCGAGCGCGAGGTCGTTGAAGATCCGTGCGATGCGACTTGCCTGCTCGCCGCTTCGGCCGTAATTGAAGAATGCCGGCGTCGGCGAGACGACCTGCGTGTGCACGCCGTCGGCATCCATGTCCCGAAGCCGCACCTCGGCGTCCCAGGCATCGGACTGGATGCGGCGGAACTCCTTGGTGCCCATCATGATCATGGCTTCGGTCTCCGACTCGACCTTCAGCCACGGCGCTTGCGGCCCCGCGTCTTCGGTCAGATCCGGCCACCCGTTGGGCACGTAGTGGGTGTGGATGTCGATCAGGTTGCTCATCACTCAGCCCTTGCCGGGATGGAGCGTGCCGCACTTGTCACACGTGCGGGCTTCTTCGCTCTCGTAGAACTTGACGAACACCGGCGGAAGGTCGGCCACGATGTCGCGCACCTGAAGTTCGACCTCGTGAATCTTGTGATCGCATTCGAGGCAGTACCACTGGAACTTCTCGAGCGTGCCTTCCTTGCGGACGCGTTCGATGACCAGGCCGATGGAGCCCGCCGTGGGACGCTGCGGCGAATGCGGAATGTCTCCCGGCAGCAACCAGGTTTCGCCCTCACGAATGTCGACACGCTGAGGACCGTCCTCGGTCATGACGTTGACGTGGATGTCGCCTTCGAGCTGGTAGAACCACTCCTCGTACGGATCGAGGTGGTAGTCGGTCCGCTGGTTCGGTCCGCCGACGACCTGCACGATGAAGTCGTCTCCGAGCGCCATCGTCTGATTGTTGACAGGCGGCTGCAGCAGGTGGCGGTTGTCGTCGATCCACTTCTTGAAGTCGATGACGGGAGGAATCGTGGTCATGATGCATTCTCCGTATCTTCGGACGCTGAGCGCTTGGAGGCGGGCACGTACGCCACGCCGGAAATTTCGATGAGCAGATGCGGGTGGGGCAGTTGGTGAACAGCCACAGTCGTTCTCGTCGGACCGTTTTCGTCGAACAGTTCGGCGTACACCTCGTTGTATCCACCGAAGTCGTTCATCGACACCAGGTAGGAGGTGACCTGAACCAGATCACTGAGTTCTCCACCCACTTCGGCGAGGATTGCCGCGATGTTTTCGATGACGGCACGCGTCTGCGCCCGAATGTCGAGCGCCGTCGTCCCCATCTCGTCGACCTCGACGCCGACAAACGTGTTGTCGGGTCGACGCGAACTGGTCCCGGAGACATAGACGAAATCGCCGACCACCTTGACGTGGGGGAACTTTCCGCGCGGCTTCGCCAGCTTCTCGATGACCTGCGCCCCACTCATCGCTTCACACCTTTCACCGTGACGGTTCCGAGTCCGTCGATCGTGCACTGTGCGACGCCCTCGTCGAGTCGCACAGCTGCTGTGGCGGCACCGGCCAGAATTACCTGACCGGCGCGCAACGGAATTCGGCGTCGGCGGGCGATGTCGAGCAGTGCATGCAAAGCGCGCGCCGGATCGCCGAGAATGGCCGACGTGGAACCGACTACCGTCTCGCCGCCGACCTCCATACGTACGGAACGGTCTTCGACGTTCTGTAGCGGCAGCCACCGCCCGATCACATACCCGGCAGCGCTGGTGTTGTCAGCGACGACGTCGGTGTAGGTGAAGCGGAAGTCGCGATAGCGCGAGTCGATGATCTCCATTGCGGGAGCCAGTGCATCGACGCAGGTTTCGATGTCGACGTTCGGATCGTCGAGATCGACGTCCTTCGACAGGCGGTATGCCACTTCGGGTTCGATCTTGGGATGAATGAACGTCCTCAGGTCGACTTCGCCGCCGTTGCTCACGCACATCGCGTCGGTCAACTGACCGACGATCACTTCGGAGACACCCATCTGCGCCATCTTCGCTTGGCTTGTGAAGCCGAGCTTGATACCCACAATCGATTCGCCACGGCTGGTTCGTCGTTCGAGGAGTTCGTTCTGAATCCGGTAGGCCTCGTCGATGTCGATGGTGTATTCGTCGGCGAGGCTCGGGGTGTCGGTGCGAGTCTGCGCAGCGTCGTCGAGGCGACGCGCGAGCGCGGATACGGTGTCTTCGGGGGCTGTCATCACGCCTCGCTCATTTCTGGAAAACTTTTGCGGTTTCGATGTTCACAGTTGCACACATACATTCGTCGGTTCGGTGTAGAAGTGCAGCGAGGACTCGCCACCCTCACGTCCGATGCCGGACAGGCCCATACCGCCGAAGGGAGATCGCAGTTCGCGGGTGAACCACGTGTTGACCCAGGAGATTCCGACGTTCATCTTCTGCGCGACGCGGTGTCCGCGGCGCAGGTCGTTGGTCCACACGGAGGCAGCGAGGCCGTACTCGGTGTCGTTTGCCAGGGCGATCGCTTCGGCTTCGGTCTCGAACGGAATGAGTGCTGCAACGGGTCCGAAGATCTCCTCGCGCACGACGCGATCCTTGTTGGTCAAGCCAGTCCACAGGGTGGGTTCGATCCACGATCCGCCCGACAGTTCCTGTCCGAGGTCCGGAATACCGCCGCCGGTCAGCACTTTCGCGCCTTCCTGCTCGGCGATCTCGAAGTAGTCGAGAACCTTCTTCCGGTGCGCCTGCGAAATGAGCGGTCCGGTCGTCGTTGCATCGAGCGTCGGGTCGCCCAGACGCAATCCTGCTGCCCGCTCGACAAGTCCACCGGCGATGTCGTCGAAAATGCTGCGGTGCACGTACACCCGCTCGGTGCACAGGCAGACCTGGCCGGTGTTGGTGAACACCGACTTGGTCAGACCCGTCAACGCTTCGTCGATGTCGACGTCGTCGAAGACGATCGCGGCGTTCTTGCCACCGAGTTCGAACGAGACCGGACGGACTCGCGGCGCAACGGTTTTCATGACATGGGAACCGGTTGCCGAAGATCCGGTGAAGGTGACACCGTCGATGCCGGGGTGCGTGGTGAGGAACTCGCCGGCGGAGTTCGCACCGAACCCGTGGACGACGTTGTAGACACCGGCAGGCAGGCCGACTTCTTCGAGTACCTCGGCAAGCAACGACGCCGTCGCTGGGGTTTCCTCGGAGGGCTTGACCACCACGGAGTTCCCGCACGCGAGCGCGGGCGCAACCTTCCAGGTCAGGAGAAGCAACGGCAGGTTCCAGGGAACGATGACAGCGACCACGCCGAGCGGCTTGCGGATCGCGTAGTTCAACGCCTGCTTGCCACCCGCGAGATCCGTGACAAACGATTCCTGTCCGGCCGCGGCGACGATGTCGGCGAAAGTGCGGAAGTTCGTCAGGGCGCGCGCGACGTCGAGTTCGCGTGCCTGTGTGATCGGCTTGCCGGTGTCCGCCATTTCTGCGGCGACGAACTCTTCGAATCGCTCCTCGATCCGGTCGGCGGCGCGTCGCAGCAGAGCCGTCCGCTCGCGGACCGGCGTATCGGCCCAACCGTTGTCCAGAGCACGTCTGGCAGAGGTCACGGCCCGATCGACCAGGGCCTTGTCGGCCTCGTGGACCCGGGCGAGAACACGGCCCGTTGCTGGGTCGACCTGATCGAAGCTCGACGACTCGTCGGGTTCGACATAGGAGCCGTCCACGTAATTGCGGATCCATCCGTCGCATTGTGAGGTCATGGACTAACTATTGGCCCGTGACCCATATCAAACAAATGCAAAAACTGCCGCCAGCTATACCTCGATCGGCATAGATGGCGGCAGTTCGGCTACACAACTCAACTCTTCATGTCGGCGCCGAGCGCCTCAGCGGCGCAGAATGTCGGCGCCGAGCGCCTCAGCGGCGCAGAATGTCGGCGCCGAGCGCCTCAGCGGCGCAGATACGCCAACTGCACGTTGACGGATTTCTCCGCCACCGGCCACAGCTTCGGGTCGACGTCGGAGTAGACGTGCTCGACAACATCGCGCACCGATGCCGACTCCCCCAACGTCGTCAGAGCGTCCCGCACCTGGGCTAGACGCTCCTCGCGGTGAGCAAGGTACTGCTGCGAAATCGCCTGCAGATCGGGCAGGTCCGGACCGTGCCCGGGAAGAACCGTCAGTCCTTCGCCGAGTGCGGCCAACGACCGCAGTGATGTGAGGTAATCCCCCAGATCGCCGTCGGAGTCGTCCAGAACTGCTGTGCCGCGGCCGAGAATGGTGTCGCCCGTCAGCACGCTCGCATCGTTCTCGATGACTATCGACACCGAGTCAGCGGTGTGTCCCGGAGTCGCGAGGATCCGCAGCTTCAGACCCGCCACCTCGATCACTTCACCGTCGACAAGCGCCGAAGCACCCCCGCGCAGAAAAGCGGGGTCTACGGAACGCACCGGAGCCGAGGTCAATTCATGGAAACGGTCCACCCCGCCGGTGTGGTCGTAGTGCCGGTGCGTGATCAAGGTCAGCGCAACCGGACCGATACCAGCGACACGTTGCAGGTGTTCCTCGTCGTTGTCGCCCGGATCGACGACAACACACTCGACGCTGCCGGGAGCATGCAGAATCCAGGTGTTCGTACCGTCCAGCGTCATCATGCCCGGATTGTTTTCGAGCAAGACCGAAGCGATGTCGGTGACGCGGCGAAGCTGCGCGTAGGCGGGATGGACCGTCGACATCAGCGAACTTCGACGATCAGTTCCACCTCGACCGGAGAGCCGAGGGGAAGCTCTGCCACGCCCACTGCCGAACGAGCGTGGATACCGGCGTCGCCGAGCACCTCACCGAGGAATTCGGAAGCGCCGTTGATCACGCCGGGCTGACCGGTGAATCCTTCGGCGGATGCCACGAAGCCGACAACCTTGACAACACGAACGACGTTGTCGATGCCGACCAGGGCGTCGATGGCAGCAAGAGCGTTGAGCGCGCAGGTACGCGCCGCGGCCTTGGCGTCCTCATCCGACACGCCCGCACCGAGCTTGCCGGTCAGCGCCAGTTTTCCGTCGACGAACGGGAGCTGACCCGACGTGTACACGTGGTTGCCGCTGCGAACCGCGGGAACGTACGCAGCAACGGGTGCCGCGACGGCGGGAAGTGCGATGCCCAGTTCGGCGAGACGCTCCGACCAGGTCTGTGTTGCCTCTGCCATGTGATTCAGCCCTTCGGACGCTTCATGTACGCGACGTGCTGCTCGCCCGACGCGCTCGGCAGGACTGCCACGAGTTCCCAGCCGTCGACACCCCAGTTGTCGAGAATTGCCTTCGGATTGTGGACCAGCAACGGAGTCACGGTGTATTCCCAGGAAGTTATTTCGCTCATGCGGTGAGCCTATCCCGCGTACATCTTCGGCCCCAGACTTATAGGCTCGCGGTGTGGTTGCATCCCAAGATGAGCTGAGCAGGACCTGGCCCGAGTCTGCGACGAAGGCTCGCCTGCACTTTGTGTCGGGTAAAGGCGGAACCGGTAAGTCCACGGTTGCCGCCGCGTTGGCGCTCGCGTTGGCCGAGGGCGGCAAGCGCGTTCTCCTCGTGGAGGTCGAGGGCCGCCAGGGAATCGCGCAGCTCTTCGACGTACCGCCGCTTCCACCGCAGGAGACCAAGGTCGCGGCCGCCGAAGGTGGCGGTGAAGTGATGGCTCTGGCCGTCGACATCGAGACCGCGTTCCTCGAATACCTCGAAATGTTCTACAACCTCGGCTTCGCCGGCCGGGCGATGCGCAAGTTCGGCGCCATCGAATTCGCCACCACCATCGCTCCCGGCCTTCGCGACGTTCTGCTCACCGGCAAGATCAAGGAGTGCGTCATCCGCACCGATCGAACCGGCAAGCGCGTGTACGACGCCGTTGTCGTCGACGCTCCCCCGACCGGACGAATCGGCAGCTTCCTCGACGTCACCAAGGCGATGGCCGATCTCGCCAAGGGCGGCCCGGTGCACTCCCAGAGTGAAGGCGTCGTTCGGCTGCTGCACTCGCCGGAGACCGTCGTACATCTGGTTGCACTTCTCGAAGCGCTGCCCGTTCAGGAAACTGCCGACGCCGCCGCAGAACTGGCGCGCGACGACCTCAACCTCGGTGCCATCATCGTCAACCGCGCCAGCCCGAGGTTCTTGCCCGAAGACGAACTCTCCGGTGCCGCTGCCGGCGATATCGACGCGGCTTCGATCCGGTCGACACTCTCGGACGTCGGCATCGATCTGTCCGACGACGACTTCGCAGGCCTGCTCACCGAGACGATCGAGCACGCGTCGGTGCTCGAAGCTCAAGAATCGAGCGCCGAGAAGCTCCGCGAGATCGACGGGGCTCGGGTGCAACTTCCCGCACTCGCCGACGGCGTCGATCTCGGTGGGCTGTACGAGCTTGCCGAATACCTCACGGAACAGGGCGTGTGATGACCGAGACCACCGAGAACGTGACGGTCGGCAGTTCCAGGACCGGCCGACGCGCAGCTCCTGCCCTCGATATTTCGGCGATCATCAAGGACCCGACGGCTCGGATCGTGGTGTGTTGCGGCGCAGGTGGCGTCGGCAAGACCACGACGGCCGCGTCGCTGGCGTTGCGTGCGGCCGAAGAGGGCCGACGCGTAGTCGTCCTCACCATCGATCCGGCCCGCCGCCTCGCACAGGCCTTGGGTGTGGCCGAACTCGACAACACTCCGCAGCCGGTGAAGCTGGGTCCCGAGGCCACGGGCGAACTGCACGCGATGATGCTGAACATGCGTCGGACATTCGACGAGATGGTCATCGAGCATTCGAGCCCTGAGAAGGCCGAGCAGATCCTGGCGAATCCCTTCTACCAAACCGTTGCCACATCGTTCTCCGGAACGCAGGAGTACATGGCGATGGAGAAGTTGGGGCAGCTGGCGTCGAACGACGCGTGGGATCTGGTGATCGTCGATACCCCGCCGTCGCGCAATGCGCTCGACTTCCTCGACGCCCCGCAGAGGCTCGGCACATTCCTCGACGGACGGATGATCCGGCTGCTCTCTGCACCCGGCCGTGGCCTGACCAGGCTCGTCGCCGGCGCGATGGGATTGGCACTGAAGGGTGTCTCGACCATCGTGGGAAGCCAAATGCTTTCGGATGCATCGGCATTCGTGCAGTCGCTCGACTCGATGTTCGGCGGTTTCCGTGAACGCGCAACGAAGACCTACGAGTTGCTACGTCAGCCGGGGACTCATTTCCTGGTGATCGCAGCGGCCGAACCCGACGCTCTTCGCGAGGCGGCGTTCTTCGTCGATCGCCTTGCGGGCGACTCGATGCCGTTGGCCGGTCTGGTTCTCAACCGCACGCACCCGACATTGACGGCTCTGCCTGCCGATCATGCGGTGACCGCCGCCGACAAACTGGAAGCGAAGGAAAGTGCGACCGAGGCCGAAGCCCTCACCGCAGCCGTTCTCCGCATCCATGCCCATCGGGCAGTGATCGCGAAGCGGGAGATCGCCTTGCTGAGTCGATTCACCGCAGCTCACCCGAGGGTGCCGCTGATCGGTGTTCCGTCGCTACCGTTCGAGGTCTCGGACCTCGAGGCGCTGCGCGCGGTGGGAGATCAGCTCACTCGTAAGGGCTGATCCCCCCGATCGGCCTGGATCAGACTGCTGAGTGATGCTGGCGCTGGTCTTCGAAGAACTCGGACCAGGAGTCGACGTCGGGGTGCTGCTTGAGCAGTGCACGGCGCTGACGCTCGGTCATTCCGCCCCACACACCGAACTCGACACGATTGTCGAGAGCATCTGCTCCGCACTGCATGAGGACCGGGCAGTGACGGCAGATGGTGGCCGCCTTGCGCTGCGCGGCGCCACGAACAAAAAGTTGGTCGGGGTCGACCTCGCGGCATCGTGCCTTAGTTACCCAGGCAATTCGTGCCTCGGCCTGCTCGATGTCCAAACGGCTACTCGGGGTGGCTGTGTACATTCTGGGTCCCCTCTACAAAGTCTGACCGTCGCCATAGGGCGAGCAGCGCACCATCTCAGCCGTCCCCGCGGTAGCACGGTGAAAGCTGAGACACATTCGTGATCGAGTGTTACGTCGATCACACTGATCACAATTTAGGTAAAGAACGGCCCTAACGCAAGACGCTCGGGAGCATTTTTTGGTACGGCAGTACAAAGCGCGTGTTCAGAAGGTTTTGAACACCCCCGAAACACTGAAACCGGTTCCAATGGGTGGGCACACGTACTCTGTAGATCGTGTCGATTGCAAAAACAGTGGCGAAGCTCGCCGGAAGCTCCGCATTGGCGGGTGTCCTGGTCGCAGGGGTGATGTTCCCAGTGGCGGGTGGATTCGGATTCGCGTCCAACCGCGCCGCCGATACCGTCGACAACGTCTCGGCCGAACTGGTCGAAGGCACGGTCCCCGCGGTGTCCACCATGGTCGATGCGGCAGGCAATCCCATTGCCTGGCTCTACGACCAACGACGCTTCGAAGTCCCGAGCGAGAAGATCTCCAACAACATGAAGTTGGCGATCGTCTCCATCGAGGACCGCCGGTTCCCCGACCACAAGGGCGTCGACTGGCAGGGAACGCTGCGTGCCTTCCTCACCAACACGACGACCGGTGAAGTGCAGCAGGGCGCGTCGACACTCGATCAGCAGTATGTGAAGAACTACCAACTGTTGGTCGTGGCCAAGACGGATGCCGAGCGCCGCGCTGCCATCGAGACCACCCCGGCCCGAAAGATCCGCGAGATCCGGATGGCCCTGACGCTGGACAAGGAACTCACGAAAGACGAGATCCTCACCCGGTACCTCAACCTCGTACCGTTCGGCAACGGATCCTTCGGCATCCAGGACGCGGCTCAGACCTACTTCGGCGTCGATGCCGCAGATCTGACCGTTCCCCAGTCGGCGATGCTTGCCGGCATGGTTCAGTCCAGCTCCGCACTGAACCCGTACACGAACGTCGAGGGCGTGACCGAGCGTCGTAACACCGTGCTCGACACCATGATCACGAACATTCCGGATCGTGCCGACGAGTTCCGCGCCGCCAAGGAAGAGCCCCTCGGCGTCCTGGAAACCCCCAACAACTTGCCCCGCGGCTGCATCGCTGCAGGCGATCGCGGATTCTTCTGTGACTACGCACTGAAGTACCTCTCGGACGCCGGAATCACGCGCGACCAGATCAACGAGGGTGGTTACCTCATCAAGACCACTCTCGATCCGCAGGTCCAGGCGTCCACCAAGGCCGGACTGAACGCGAACGCGAGCGCCAACCTCGACGGCATCGCGAACGTGATGAACGTGATCAGGCCGGGCCAGGATTCACACAAGGTCATCGCGATGGCCAGCAGTCGCACGTACGGACTCAACGCCGACGCCGACGAAACCGTCCAGGCACAGCCGTACTCCCTTGCGGGTGACGGTGCGGGTTCCGTCTTCAAGATCTTCACGACGGCTGCGGCGATGGAGAAGGGCCTCGGTATCAACGCGACGCTCGACGTGCCCAAGCGATTCGAAGCCAAGGGCATGGGTAGCGGTGGTGCGGCCGGTTGCCCGGTGTCGACTTACTGCGTGGAGAACGCCGGCAACTACCCGCCGACACTGTCCGTGACCGACGCGCTGGCACAGTCCCCCAACACCGCTTTCGTCAAGCTCATCGAGGCAACCGGCGTCACGCCGACCGTCGACATGGCCGTCCGTCTCGGCATGCGCTCGTACGCTGATCCCAACACCTCGGGCTTCGACGAGCGCAGCATGGCCGACTTCCAGAAGGAACAGAACCTCGGTTCGTTCACCCTGGGCCCCACCTGGATCAACCCACTCGAACTCTCCAACGTCGCGGCCACTCTCGCCTCGCACGGCAAGTGGTGCCCGCCGAGTCCCATCGATTCGGTCTTCGACCGCTACGGCAAGCCTGTGGCCGTCACCGAGCAGGGCTGTGAGCAGGTTGTCGAGCCCGGCTTGGCAGACACACTCGCCAACGCCATGAGCCGTGACGACGTCGGCGCCGGTACGTCTGCCGGAGCTGCAAGCAGCGCCGGATGGAGCCTGCCGATGTCGGGCAAGACGGGTACCACCGAGACCCACAAGTCCTCGGCGTTCCTCGGCTTCACCAACAACCTCGCTGCTGCCGTCTACATCTTCGGCGACTCCCCGACGCCGGGAGAGATCTGCTCTAGCCCGCTGCGCCCCTGCTACAGCGGCAACCTGTACGGCGGTACCGAACCGGCGAGATCCTGGTTCGCGGCAATGAACCCGGTCGCCAACAACTTCGGGCCCACCTCACTGCCTCCGATCGACGAGAAGTACGCACGGGGATCGCAGAACGGCCAGGTTCCCGAGGTTGTCGGCCTGAGCCAGTCGGCGGCGACGTCGAGGTTGCAGGCGTCCGGCTTCACGGTCAATTCCGTGACCACGGCGTCCGGAGCACGCGCGGGAACGGTCACCGGAGTTTCGCCGTCCGGGTCCGCGATCCCGGGTTCGACCGTCACGATCTACATCAGTGACGGTTCCGTGAGGGCTCCGGCAGCACCCGCATCCCCGGCAGCTCCAGCAGCTCCGGCACCGGGCGCGACTCCCCCGGATGCGACTCCGCCCGGAGGTGAACCCGCACCGCCCGCGGGGACCCCGCCGAACTGACGGCCCTGAAAACTGACGGCTCTGAAAACAAGAACGGCCGCGATCTCCGAGTGACTCGGAGATCGCGGCCGTTTTCGATTCTGGTGGCGCGCTTCTACAGGCGGGACTTCACTGCTGCAGAGATACGGGCGCCATCGGCCTTGCCCTTGGCCAGCGCGCTGGCGGCCTTGATGACCTGGCCCATCTGACGCATCCCCGGACGCTCACCGAGCTCCTCGGACACCTGAGCGAGGGCGGTGTCGACGACGTCGACAAGCTCGGCGTCGGTCAACGGCGTCGGCAGGTACTCGTCGATGATCTGAGCTTCGGCGCGCTCTTTCGCGGCAAGCTCACCGCGGCCGTTCTCGGTGTAGATCTCGGCCGATTCGCCGCGCTTCTTCGATTCCTTTGCAAGGACTTTGATGATTTCTTCGTCGGTGAGGACTCGTGCTTCCTTACCGGCCACCTCTTCGGTCTGGATGGCTGCCATGAGCATCCGAAGGGTGGCTGTACGTAGCGGATCCTTCGCCTTCATGGATGCAACCATGTCGGTTCGGAGGGTGGCTTTGAGCGATGGTGTCGTGTCGGACATGGTGGAAACGTTACGCGCTCGGCGTTTCGAGCGTGCCGATAGTTACCTCCGCCCGGACACAATTCTCTGTGGAATAGCTGTAAAAGGCGGCGAGAGCGACGCAGAAGAACGCCACACCCGTATCCTTGAGAGGTGTCTTCCCAGTTCCGCACCAATCTGACCCGCACCGCACTTGGTGCCGCGGGCGCCGCTGCACTAGGGATCGGGTACGCATCCGGCATCGAACGCAATGCATTTGCACTGCGTGAGGTGACGATGCCAGTCCTGGCGCCCGGTTCGTCGTCGCTGCGGGTCCTCCATCTCAGCGACCTGCACATGATGCCGAACCAACGGTTGAAACAGAATTGGTTGCGTGAGCTCGAAGGCCTCGACCCCGACCTCGTGGTCAACACCGGCGACAACTTGTCGCATCAGCGCAGCGTCCCGGCAGTGGTCCAGGCGCTCGGTGATCTGTTGGCTCGGCCGGGTCTGTTCGTCTTCGGCAGCAACGACTACTTCGCTCCGAAACCGAAGAACCCACTGAGCTACATCTTCAACAAGGACAAGCGCATCACCGGGGATCCCCTCCCCTGGGGCGATCTGCGGGCCGCGTTCACCGAACGTGGATGGCTGGACATGACCCACGTGCGCCGCGAGCTCGAAGTGGCCGGTATTCGCATCGCAGCCGCCGGCGTCGACGATCCGCACCTGAAGCGTGATCGCTACGACACCGTCGCCGGAACACCCAATCCCGTCGCCCAGCTCAAGCTCGGTCTGACGCACTCGCCCGAACCTCGAGTTCTTGATCGGTTCGCCGACGACGGTTACGACCTTGTGCTCGCCGGCCACACGCACGGTGGTCAGCTGTGCCTTCCGTTCTACGGCGCGTTGGTCACCAACTGCCAGATCGATCGATCCCGGGTCAAGGGGCCGTCGAAGTGGGGCGCGCACACCCAGCTGCACGTCTCCGCGGGCATCGGCACTTCGCCGTGGGCGCCGGCGCGCTTCTGCTGCCGCCCCGAGGCAACTCTGTTGACTCTGGTTCCGGCCACCAGGCGCGAACCGGAGCACGTCTCCGCACACAGTTCCGCAGAGTCTCCAGCGTCGGTTCTACGCAACTGACCTGCGGATTTAATGTCAGTCGACTCGGTAATGTAAGCTAACCGAGGTTCGACACGGGGTGTGGCGCAGCTTGGTAGCGCGCTTCGTTCGGGACGAAGAGGTCGTGGGTTCAAATCCCGCCACCCCGACAGTGAAGAACAGCAGGTCAGAGGCCCTTTCCGTTCATTCGGAAAGGGCCTCTTTTGCGTCCGTGGGCACATTCTGGGCACACTGCGCCCGAGTCCTCGCGAGGTCGAGCGCGTCGGACACCGCCTCGAGGTCGTCCGGGAACAGATCCGAATACGTATCGAGCGTCATTGCCGCCGAGGCGTGTCCGAGCATGGTCTGAACGCTCTTGACGTTCGCGCCCGCCGAGATCGCCAAGGACGCCGCAGTGTGCCGCATGTCGTGCGGGGTCACAGTCGGAAACTCGGGCGTCGTCGCGTGATCGAATTCAAGCTCCTCCTGGTTGCGCTGTTCAGTGGCCCGCTCTTGCAACCGCACAACTGCGGGTTTAAACACTCGCGGTCGCCAAGTCGAAACCCGCAACACCGCCCCCTCCGTAGACGTAAACACCAGCTCGTTACGACCCTTCCCGACCATCCGCGCCGCTAGGAGTGGGACCAGGAACTTAGGGAACGGCACCGAGCGGCGTTCGTGCGTCTTCGGCGAGCCCCAGACCAGCGCGCCTTTCACCTCGACCACCGCCCGCGTGACGTGAACCCGCCGACGGAGCATCTCGAAGTCCGAGACGCGCAGAGCTGCCATCTCCGACCAGCGAAGCCCGGTATACGCGAGGAATTGGACTACGTCTGGTTCGCCCGTTTCGTCGGCCAACTCCTGGACCTGAATGTGAGTGAGGTACCCGCGTTGCCGGTGTTCGCGCCTCGGGACTTTCACGCCTGCACACGGGTTGCGTGGTATGCGTCGGTCTTCGGCCGCAGTCTCCAGCACCATTCGCAGCAACCCGAGAGCGTTCTCGATAGTCGCCGTACCGGCACCATCCGTCACCATCTGCGCCACCCAGGCGCGGACGGTTGACGTCTGGACCTTCCCCACTGTTACTCCGGACCACTTCGGCCCGGTATGGACTCGCCAGGTGACCTCTCGAGTTGCCGCAGTAGACGCCTTCAAATGCCCGGAGGACGCGCGCCACTGGTCGTACACATCTCCGACCGTCACCCGACCAGCCGAAGGGTCGATCCAATCCCCTGTGAGCTTGGCCGTTTCCGTGGTCACAGCGAACGCGTTCGCGTCCCTCTTCGTCGTAAAACCCCGCTTCTTAGTCTGCCTGTGGTCCGGTGTTCGGTAGCGGACGAGGTAGCGCGTGCCTGCCTTGGTCTCGTACGACTCGATAGTCGCCATCAGAGCCCCAACTCTGCTCGGAGCTGCTGCTTCAACTGCGCCGCAACCCCGCCTCGTCGTTGCGGTGAAGCGTCCCCGGCCAACCGGTCTCGTTCGGCCGACAGCGACCGCCCCCAAAGCTTTTTGGACGCCTGCGCGAGAGCCAGCCTCGAGACCCCGAGGTCGCGGGCACACCGTTGCTCGGTGAGGGACGACGACCGCAGAACGTCCAAGAGCACGGAGTCCTCAAGCGCACCTTCCGGCAGTTTCCCTTTTGGCCCCTTGGCGGACAGGAGTAGAGACAACGCCTCATCCTCGGGAGCAGGGGGCGTTATGGCAGCGACGGGCGAGCCTGCGCCGAACGCGGCCAGCTCCGCGACCTCGATAGTGCCCCCTGCTGCTTTGACATGACCTGCGCCCTGCAGGAGATCGGTCAAGCGAACGTCGCGTCCAGCCAGGACCGAGAGCGTCTGCGCGAGCCGGTACAGCTGGTCGAACGATAGAGACACTTCGCCGCGTTCGGCCGCCGAGGCCCTGCTATCGGACCAGCGCAGGCCATGTTTCCGCGCTTCTGTCGCGAGGTGGTCGAGCGTCCGTCCCATCTCTTGGCGTAGACGCCGGATGTTGGTTCCGATGAGTTCTTGAATGTCCATACGGAGCAGCGTAACGGATTGCGACGTATACGCCTAGAACACGACGTAGTCGTTGGAATCTTGCGGATTACCCCATTTTCATGATTTGCTTGCCTGACACCAAGGCGTCAAGATTTCGACGCCCTCCTAGCGGCAATGCACGAAAGGAAATCTGATGGGCTCTTCCATTCAACTCGCGACACCGGCTCCGTTGGCCAGCAGTGACGACGTGGCCACGTACTTAGGTTGTTCGCGCCAGAGGCTCGCGGCTCTCCGCCATCAGGGGCGCGGCCCGAAGTTCGTCAAGATCGGCCAACGTGTCGCGTACCGCTGGTCGGACGTTAATTCCTGGGTCGACGCCCAAACCTTCGAGGGCACAGCACAATACAGCGCCTGAATACGAAAACGCCCCCAGTGCGCCAACACCGGGGGCGAATCCAACCATCAGCCCGAGCGCGCAGCTCGGACCGAAAGGGAAATCAAACGCATGCCAATTGAATCAAGCACCCCCGACAACACGCAACCAAGCCCCTCCGACGAGACCCAACTGGAATACCCACCGGTGAGCGACCTGCAATCACTGATTGACGACCTGCAGGCGGTCGTTGATGGGATGGCACACCCCAAAGACTTCGAGTTCGTTTGCGCCTCTGAGATATATGAAACGCCCTGCAAGATCTCGGCGTGGATATCTGAAGTGTTCAATGTGACTCATGTCCGGGGGATAACTGCATTTGAGACCGTCGCGGACATCGTCGCGTGGGCCGAGGAAATCTGGGCAGACATCGCGCAGGACGAAGATTTCAGCGACAAGGATTTCCTCGTTGAAGACGTGGACTTCCGGGGAAAGCGCCTGATTATCACGTTTATGCACTCCGAATGCGCCTTCGTCACCGTCGAACCTAGCAAGGGCAGCGATTACTTCTCCATGTGCGGGCCTGACGAAACACGGGATTGGTTTCTCGAGCGCTTCGGCCCTGGCACGGTCGAGCCCCAGAGCATCGACCCGGACGCAGTAGCAGAACGCGAGCAGCTCGGAGCCCCTCAAATGAGCAATTCCTTTGCCTCCGTCGACGCCCCCGTTCGCGCCAAGTTCACGCCGCGACATGGGACAGTCTCGATTGGCCGTCAATCTGGCCCGAGTGTTGTCATCCCTGATGTGGTCGACGTCCATTCCCTGATTGACGACCTGCAGACCGCTGTTCGCGAGATGGCTCGCCACCAGGAAGCCGAGGCCACGGCATGAAAATTCCGGCCAGCCAGAGGACCGAACGCCGGGACACGACCCGGCCGGTCGGCGAGCATCGTCGTTCGGCAGACGGTACGACACCGAGCAGTGGAGGCCACCAGACGAGCGTCACCGCTAAGCAGATGGAAGCTCTCGGCGCGCTGCTGCGACTCATCGACGAACGTTACTCCTCCGGAACCGCTTCCGAGTTGGTCTATTTCAAAGGTGTTCGAGTCTCGCTCCACGTACGAAACAGCCAGTCGCCCGACGGAATACTGCTCCGCATCAGCTCGACCTACGGTGCCGAAGTTCTCGAGCTGGTCCCGGCAGTGTCCCAGCAGTTCGACGCGGAAACCTTGGACAGCTAAAGCGTCCAAGACACCATCGACCAGGCACGCGACTGGCTCGACCGCGAGGTGCGCAGGGTTGTTCCTGCAGTGCAGCAAGCCAAGGTACAACTGCTCACCAAGCAGCTCGTAGACGCTGAACAGACGCGGCAGAGCGCCAACGCCTCAGTGTGGAATCGGCCGACCACTACGGAGGCCACCGAATGACCGCCCAGGAGCGATTCGAGCTGAAGGCGACCGGGTGGGCGTTCCTCGTCTACCTGCTGATCTGGGGCGCGCTCGTCTTCTGATCGCGTGACCCCTGACACCAGTAATCCCCGACGCGCCCAGCGGACCCCGCCTCCATTCGGGTACCCGCTGGGCGCGCTCGTTTGCCCGGAAGACCAACGAGCGGCCACGAGGACCCGTCTCCGGAATCTGTTGTCGCCGAGGGTTTTTCTCCCTCTTGACCTCCCTCGATTCCGACTGGCCTCGACCAAAGCATTACTACTTCTACGTCAGAAATATCTCATGCTTTCGTTTCCTATGAGCAACCAAGACCCTAGACACGACGAGGCCGCAGAGGCCCCGGTACAGCGACCGAAACCCGGAACTCCCGAGCATCAGGAATGGGTCCGCGCCAAGGCTCGCGAGAACTGGCGAAAGCGGGCAGAACGAATCGCTGCCGACCCGGAGGCAAAAGACCGCGAACGACTCCGCAAAAAGGCTCGCAACTACGAAGCGCGTCAACGCCGGAGGGTCGGAATCCTCCCCCTACCTATCGGCCAACGCGTCCCGAAAGAGCAGTGACCCCGACAGCAGTCCGCCCCAATTGCTGGCAGGCAACCGGGGCGAACGGAGCGCACACGTACACGCTGAACACGACAACCCCAGCGTAACACGCGCTCCTCAGAACAAATGAGGAGTAATAGTGAAATCCGCAGCACGACAAGCCAAATCAACGCCCCGCCCCATAGCGCCCCCTGCTGGCCCGTTCGCTGACCACGCGCCCGCGCTGGCCGCTGACGGCTGGTCCGTCTTTCCGCTCGTCCCGCGAGGGAAGGTCCCCTACGCGGGGTCGCACGGACACCGCGACGCGACTACCGACCGGGCACAGGTCGAGGAGTGGACCCGCATTCACGCGAACGGGAACATTGGTATTCGTCCGGCCGGGGGAATGCTCGTTGTGGATATCGACTCCGCTGCTCTCCTCGCCCCGTGGATGATCGAGCGCGGCCTGTCGTTGCCTCCGACACGTGTCGTCCGCACCAATCGCGGAAGCCATTACTACTACACGTTCTCCTCGGAGCGTCCTCTGCTGGCCGCGATTCCGGGCGTAGACCTCAAGACCGAGAAGGGGTTCGTCCTGGCTCCAGGGTCCGTCCACAAATCCGGCCGCATCTACCGCGTGTGGCGAGACTTCCCCATTACCGAACTTCCCATTGAGTGGCTCGAGCACATTCAACGCCCAGAGCCGAAGCCGCGCCCTCGCGTGGTCACGAGATCAGGAGGAGCTCCCGTGGGAACACCTGGGCTCCGACTCGTCCGACTGCTCGGCGTCAAAGCCGAGGGCGAACGAAGGGGGTTCCTGATGTACGCCATCGGCGAGGCGTACCGCGTCTATGGCGGCTCTGCGGACCTGATCGAACGCCTATGTAACACAGCAATATCAATTGGGTTGTCTCCCACGGAGGTTGACGCGGCTCGCCAGTACATCGAAGAACAGGAAACCTCGTGAAACTGTCCGACACGCTTCTAGAACTCGTCAACGGCGAATTCCCCCAGTCCCTCGCGGACTCAAACGGGCGGCTGTTGCTGGACGACTCGCCGCTCTCTGCTTACCTCGCTGGCCGGATGCGTGACCAATTCCGGCACGCTCCCGGTATCGGATGGATGCGGTACTCCGGGAAGGTCTGGAAACCAGTACACGACGACCGGGTGACGAAGGAGGTTCAGCGGCACTTCACGGACATGTTCGCGGAGGAAGCGCCAACGGCCGACGGCGACCGGAGGAAACGCCTCGCGACACTGCTTGCGGCCCACAAGATTCGAGCGGTCAAAAGCCTGTTGCGTGGATTGGTCAAGGAAGACGCCGAGCACTTCGACTCGCGGGAACACGCCCACCTGCTCAACTGCAAGAACGGGGTGGTCGATCTGCGCACGGGCGAGCTACTCCCCCACGACCCGAACCTATTGTTCACCAAGATCACCGCGTGCGACTACGTCCCAGGGAAGCGCCACAAGGATTGGGACTCCGCACTGCATGCTTTGCCCGACGCCGAGACTGCGGACTGGTTGCAAGCAAAGCTAGGGCAGGCCATCACCGGCGAGGCACCCTCGGACGACGTGATGCCGCTCCTGCAGGGTGGTGGACAGAACGGAAAATCGACCATCCTCGGATGCCGCTACGCCCTCGGCTCGTACGCGCAGATCGTCCCGGACAAGCTCCTGATCTCGCGGCCGTCTGATCACCCGACGGAGCTTATGACCCTGCGCGGGTTGCGCTTCGCAATCTTGGAGGAACTCCCGGAGGGTACGTTCTCCGTCCGGCGACTTAAGGCCATCCTCGGCACCTCGCAGATCACCGCACGCGGGATCGGACGGGACAACGTCACCTGGGACGCGACACACACCCTAGTAATCTCTACGAACCACAAACCGAGGATCTACGAGACCGACCACGGCACCTGGCGACGACTCGCCCTCGTGGTGTTCCCCTGGCGCTACCGCGCAACCCACGATGCACTCGAGCGCGAGACCGACCGTGTAGGCGTGGACGGTCTGCGCCGCAGCATCGAGGACGGGAAGGAACAGCGGGAAGCGTGCCTCTCCTGGCTCGTAGAAGGGGCGATGCGGTGCTACGCGGGCGGCGACCATCAGCGAATCCCCGCGCCCTCGGCGAGAGTCATAGCTGATACGAAAGCGTGGCGAGGGCAAGTCGATCTGCTGGCACTGTTCGCGGAAGAGCACCTCGAATTCGACCCGAACGCGTGTGTCCTGTCGCGGGAACTCTACGACGAGTTCACCCGATGGCTATCCGCTGGAGGCCACACCAGCTGGTCGGACCAGACGTTCACGGAGAAGCTCCTGGACCACGACCTGGCCGAGAAACACGCCATACGGCGAGAACGAAAGAGACTCGGGCAGTCTCAGCTGTCCCGACCCCACATCGCACGCAACGCGGCCGATCCGAAAGGTCCGCAACGCCTGACTGTCGGGATTCGGTTCCAATGACGCGGCGCACTATCCCGGTAAATGCGTTCTGGAATTATGGAACTGGAGTGCTGGTACGCCAGCATGGGGCGATAGAACGTCGAGCGTGACGGGGTGTGACGGGGTTCTCGGGTCGTTCTCTGGAATCCGTCTCATGAAAAACCGGCTGAGAACTACGGCACACCCCGGCACACCCCCGGTCGGAGGACCTGTCGTCATTGGGGGAATTCCCCCTGACCGCGTACTTACGACGAACTCTCGAAAGCAAAGCGGAGGCGTTCCCACGCCGCACGGGCACCGAAACCGTCGGAACGCCCGCG
>NZ_CAIJDS010000042.1:0-66009 GCF_903819475.1 Rhodococcus sp. UFZ-B548 | reverse complement strand
GGGACGGACAGGCCCACATCGGCGACGGCGTGGAACTTGCCGTAGTAGATGTTGACGTCCTTGAGATCCAGACGCTTGGCCATTACCGGCTCCCTACTGAGTTGTTGACGCTGTTGAGTACGAACATGTTCCGAGGCCGCATCACTTGCTTCTGACCTGTGAGAAGTGACCGATCAGCTTCGCGACGATGTTGAGGATCGCGATCAGCAGGATCAGGGTCAGTGCTGCACCCCAGATGCGGTTGGTGCCGGCGTCGGTGGGGTTGTTCATCTCGGCGACCATGACGGAAGGCAGAGTGCCCATTTCGCCGTTGAACAGGTCGAAGTTGATGAACGGCGCGTAGCCGACGAGGATCAGCAGCGGCGCGGTCTCACCGAGCACGCGGGCCAGGGCCAGCATGACGCCGGTGATGATGCCGGGAAGCGCCGTCGGCAGAACGATTTTCGAGATGGTCTTCCACTTCGGCACACCGAGCGCGTACGACGCCTCGCGCAGATCCATCGGGACGATGCGCAGCATTTCCTCGGTGGAGCGGATGACGACCGGGACCATGAGAAGGACCAGAGCCAGCGACACGGCGAACGCGGACTTGGGGAAGCCGAAGGTCGCGATCCACAGTGCGTAGATGAACAGCGCGGCCACGATCGACGGAACACCGCTGAGGATGTCGACCATGAACGTGGTGAGCTTGCCCAGCTTCGACTTCCGGTCGGCGTACTCCACCAGGTAGATCGCGACGAAGATACCGAGCGGGATGGAGAAGACCGCGCACACGATGCCTTGCAGCAGGGTGCCGATCAATGCGTGATAGATACCGCCGCCGTCGGCCGACGCCGTCAATCCGCTCAGCGAGTTGGTGAACCACGTGGGCGACGTCAGAGCGGGCAGGCCCTTGGCGATGACCGTGAAGAGCACCCAGACCAACGGGATGAGCGCGATGACGACTGCCAGGCTCACCAGGATGGTCGCGATGACGTCCTTGGCGCGACGACGGGCGCCGACGCCTTGGAAAGTGGGGGCCTTGACCGGCCGGTCCAGAGTGGAGGTCATGGGTCAGTCCTTCTTTCCGGCGATCACTGCGCGGGCAGCCGCGTTGACGACGAAGGTCAGTACGAACAGCACCAGTCCGGCCGCGATGTACGCGCCTGCCTGGATGTCGTTGTTGAACTCCGCGTAGCCGAGGGCGATCTTGGAGGCGATGGTCGAGCCGCCGTCGAACAGCGACCAGCCGAAGGCCTGAGAGGTGGTGCGCAGGATCAGGTACAGCGCCATCGTCTCGCCGAGTGCGCGTCCGAGACCGAGCATCGAGCCGCTGATGTAGCCGGACTTACCGAACGGGATGACCGTGGTGCGCACAACTTCCCAGCGCGTGGCGCCGAGAGCGAGTGCAGCTTCGATCTGTGAGCGCGGGGTCTGGATGAACACCTCGCGGGTCACTGCGGTGATGACCGGAAGGATCATCACGGCGAGGACGATGCCTGCGGTGAAGATGGTGCCGCCGCCGGTGATCGATCCGCTGCCGTCGGCGAAGAGCGGGAACCAGCCGAGAGTGTCGTTGAGCCACACCGCGACCGGGGTGATCGCCGGAGCGAACACGAGAAGTCCCCACAGGCCGTAGACGATGGACGGCACGGCCGCGAGAAGGTCGATCGTGTACGACAGTGGCCGCGTGAGCCACTTGGGTGAGTACGAAGTCAGGAAGATCGCGATGCCCAGTGCGATCGGCATCGCGAGCACCAGTGCGAACAGCGAGACCAACACAGTGACCTGGAAAAGATCGAGGACACCGAACGCCATCGCGTTGATGTTCTGCGTCACCCATTCACGGCTGGTCAGGAAGTTGACCTGGTTCCGGCTCAAAGCAGGAACAGCACGCCAGATCAGGAACGCGCCGATCGCCGCGATGACAACCGTGATGAAGATTGCCGAACCGGATGCGAGCGAGCTGAAGATGCGGTCACCCGGACGGGTCACCGTCTTGCTGTTGCCGCTTCCCGGACCGTCACCCTTCGGAGGATGCTCGGTTTCTGGAGCCTTGGTGGAAGTAATCGTGTCCTCCGTGGTGCCGTTCGGACCGCCCACCCCGGCCCCGCTGGTTGCGGGGCCGGGAGAACGAGATGTCGAGGTGATGGGCGCGTCACTCATGTGCGCTCACTTCCTTCACGTCTGAATGTAGATCCATGAGCTTGTCCGCACGAGTCTCTAGGTCAGCTGATTGCCGTGATGGACGCGTTGAGGCGATCCTGGACGTTGGCCGGCAGCGGGACGTAACCCTGCTCGGCCAGGTTGGCCTGACCCTCGTTGGCCGCGCTCGTCAGGAACGACTTCACTGCTGCGGTAGTGTCCGCGTCGTAGCCCTTGGAGCAGACGATCGAGTACGTGGCGAGAACCAGCGGGTATGCGCCGGCTTCGTTGGTCTTGAAGATCGACGCGAGGTCGAGCGTCAGGTCGCCGGTTGCGTCGGACTTGAACTTCGCGCCTGCGATCGACTTTGCGGCCGAGTCGTTGGTCAGTGCGACTGCCTCGGAGCCGGTGTTGATTTCTGCAACCGAGAGCTTGTTCTGATCGGCGAACGACTTCTCGACGTAGGTGATCGAACCCGGTGCCGTGGCAACTGCCTGTGCAACGCCCGCCGAACCCTTGGCGCCCTCACCGACGCCACCGGTGAAGTCGGACCCTGCGCCCGACGTCCAAGCACCGTTCGATGCCGCGTCGAGGTACTTCTGGAAGTTGTCGGTGGTGCCCGAGGAATCGGAGCGGATCACGGTGGTGATCTTCTCGTCGGGAAGCGAAGCACCGGAGTTGAGCGCGGCGATTGCCGGATCGTTCCACTTGGTGATGCCACCGTTGAAGATCTTCGCGAGAACCTCTGCGTTGAGAACGAGCTTGTCGACGCCGTCGAGGTTGTATGCAACTGCGATCGGGCCGAAGACGAGGGGAAGGTTCCAGGCCTCGCCGCCGACGCAACGCTCCTTGGCCTTGTCGGCCTGCTCGTCCTTGATGGCCGAGTCGGAGCCGGCGAAGTCGATCTGGCCGGCGATGAACTGCGTGCGACCGTCGCCCGAACCGCTGGGGTTGTAGGCGACGTTGACGGTCTTGCCCTTTTCCTGGCACACGGAGATGTAGGTGGCGACGAACTGGTCCATGGCATTCTTCTGTGCCGAGGAACCAGCGGCAGAGAGGTTGCTCTTGCCTTCGCACGTTGCGTTCGATGCGGACGCGTCCACACCCGTCGACGACGAGTTGTTGTCGCTGCCACATGCGGCCAAGGTCATGGCGCCCACGGCCACTACACCGAGCAGGGCACCACTGCGCTTGAGATTCACCAAGATCCTCCGGAAATCGCTACCGCCACGCCCACGATCGGGCGGCGACATGAGATGCAAAATGATTGAAATCTGCATCAGGCAACACGGCGCTGCCCACAGAGAAAAGTAGGCGGGCGCGGTGTCCGGTTGGACCACACATGGTTAACAGAGAATGAACAGACTGGACATTTCTGCGTGTTCGACTGTGACGTCAGAGCGCGCGAGCGTAAGCCATGTCCACGTGGAACCGATCGAAGCCGAGTCGCTCGTACGTGTGGAGGGCGGCAGTGTTGTCACCTTCGACGTACAGAAGGACCGTTCCGAGGCCGCGATCTCGCAGGTAATGCATGCCTGCGAGAGTCAGCACTCGGCCGAGACCACGTCCCTGCGCCGCGGGATCGATACCCACGACGTACACCTCCCCCAGCTCCCGATCGTCACCTTCGGGTGTGTGCACCTTGGTCCAGTGAAAGCCGAGAAGAGTATCGGGATCGGTGTCCGCGAACGCCATGAACAGACCGGCCGGGTCGAACCAGCCTTCGGCTGTTCGCTCGTCGATCTCCGCCTGGGTCCAGCCACCCTGCTCGGGATGCCAGGAGAAGGCCGCGTTGTTGACGCGAAGGATCTCGGAATCGTCTTCGGGCCCACGGTACGTCCGCATCGTTATACCTTCGGGCACAACGATTTCCGGAAGCTGCGGAGTATCGAGAGGTCGACGCAGCTGGAGGAGTTCACGAACGCTGACCAGATCGAGGCTCTTGGCGAATTCCACTGCGGCGTCGACGTTTCCGTGCGCCCAGACTCGCGTGCCTGGCCGGCCTTCGTCGAATACCGCTGCGGCAAGCCTGGTTCCGATACCGCGGCGCCGCGCCTGCGGGTCGACCACCAACTCGGCCATGTCGGGATGCTCGTCCGAACCGGCTTGCAGCTGCGCATAACCGACGACCGTATCGCCGTCGAGTTCGAGAAAGTGTCGTGCTGCGCCGCGCCCGGCAACGGCATGGCGCCCCTGTTCCGACACGGGCGCCTTGCCGTCGAACTCGGTCGCGCGATCGAGAAGCGCGGAAACCTGCTCGGCGGATCCGGCCGGCAGTGAATCTGTCCAACCCACGTCAGACCACCGATCCGTCGGCCGCGTCGTAGTCGACGTCTTCGTCGTCCTCGAACTGAACGGGAGCAGCTGCGCCGCCCTTGGCCCTGGTCGGACGCACTGCCTTGTATCCGACATTTCGGACTGTACCGATCAAGGACTCGTATTCGGTGCCGAGTTTCGCCCGCAGACGACGCACGTGGACGTCGACCGTCCTGGTGCCGCCGAAGAAGTCGTAGCCCCACACTTCCTGCAACAGCTGTGCCCGGGTGAATACCCGACCGGCATGCTGCGCGAGGTACTTGAGCAGCTCGAATTCCTTGTAAGTCAAATCAAGGGGCCGTCCACGCAGTCGTGCCGTGTACGTCCCCTCGTCGATAACCAGTTCGCCCAGCGTGATCTTTCCCGACGCTTCCGGACTGGCAACACCGCCGCTGCGGGCAACCAACAACCGCAATCGGGCGTCCACCTCAGCCGGACCGGTACCGGGAAGCAGGATGTCGTCCAACCCCCAGTCGGCGTTGACGGCAACGAGTCCGCCTTCGGTGAGGACGGCGACCACAGGTACTGCGGATCCTGTGCTTCCGAGCAATCGACACAACCCGCGTGCGGCAGCTAGATCAGTGCGCGCATCCACCAATGCCACGTCCGCGGAACTTGCCTCGAGTAGCGAGGAAACCTCTGTGGGGGCAGGCCGAACCGAGTGCGCCAGCAACGCCAACGCCGGTAGTACAGCTTCCGGGTTGGGGTCGGAGGTGAGGAGGAGCAGTTCCACACGGCCTCCTATCTAGTAGCCCGCGCAACCCGTGAGGGCAACGCTCGAGTAGTTCGACGCTTTTGGTCGGTCACTACATTAGCGTGCCTGGTACCGGGGCCGTCGCATCGAACCCCGACCGGAGTCCGTCACAATGGTGCGGTGCGCAAACTGATCATCGGCATCGTCTTTCTCCTCGGCCTCGGACTGGTGGCCGATTTCGGCGCTGCCGCGTACGCCGAGTACCGGGTTTCCCGCGAGCTCCGAACCGGCGCATCACTCGAGTCGGATCCGGAGGTCACCTTCAACGGGTTCCCCTTCCTCACCCAAGCACTCGGCGGGAAATACAAGGACGTCTACGTCAGAGCTACCGGCGTCCAGAGCGACGTGGTCGGCGAAGTGACCGTCGAAGCCGACCTGCGCGGGGTCACCGTTCCCTTCTCCGACATCGTGAACGGCAATGTCACCCAGCTCCCCGTTGACAAACTCGACGGCCGGATGGGAATCAACGCCACCGACCTCGGAAAGCTGCTCAACATCCCTGACCTGCAGGTATCTTCGCCGCCGGCCAACAAGTCGGATGGCACCGGGGGCAGCGGTGGAACGGGGGCGAGCACCGCGGGGGCCGTCGTGCTGACCGGAACGGTTGCCGTCGGTCCGGTCGAGACTGCAGTGAGCGTCCAGGCCAACCTGGTTCTGGAAGGTGGGCAGGTCAAGATCGTCGCAAGCAACCTGTACTTCGGTCCGGAGGGCAAAGCCGATTTCTCGATCCCCGCAGCACTCGAACCCGTGGTCCTCGGATTGTTCAGCTACACGATCGATCCGCAGGCACTCCCCTACGGAATTCAGCCGAGCCTGGTCTACGCGGAAGGCGGAAGAATCGTGATCGAAGGCAGCGCCGAAAACACGACGATCGATCTCGCAGAGCTGCAGAACCGATGACCGGGATCACAATTCTGCTGGTCGCCCTCGTCGCCGTCGTCGCGGTCGGGCTCTTTCTCAAGTCGCGCAACGGAGCAGTCCGAGCCACCACCGCGGCATCCGGCACCACCAACAGCCGCCTCGAACTCCTGAGTTCTGCCGGAGTCTCTTCGCCGAACGGTGGGCCCGTCGTACTGCATTTCTCCGCCGACTGGTGCGGACCGTGCGCGGCAGTACGCCGCGTCGTCGGCCAGGTTGTGGTTTCGATGGCGGACGCTCCCCGTCCGCCGGTGGAGATCGAGCTCGACATCGACAAGGAACCGGCTCTGGCACGCGAAATGAGCGTCCTGTCGCTGCCCACCACGTTCATCCTCGACGGTGGCCTGGAGGAACAGTTCCGAGTGTCCGGAGTGCCGTCCGCAGCCGATCTGAAAGCTGCGCTCGTACCACTATCCGGACCCCACGAGCCAAAATCCGAGAATTCGGGGTAAACTCGCCGACGTGCAAACCCGCCACGAGCTGATGCTCACCCGACGCCGCGCAGTAGACCTGTGCCGCCTCGGGGGCTGTTGCTGTACCTGTTGCTGATCACCACATCCGTCAGATCTCTCTGACCTTCGAGCTTTCGCTCACGTGATCAATCCACCGAGTGGGACTTTTGCGTCCCCTTTTCTCGGTCCAGGCAAGCACCATGCAATCCAGCGCAGGAGCACTCCCGATGTCCACAACCACAGCCCAGCTCGAGCAAGTCGACGTCCGCGGACCTCGGTTCGCCGCGTGGGTCACCACCGGCGTTCTCGTTCTCACGCTCATCCTCTCGACCTTCTCTCTGCCCGCCGCCACCGTCGTTCTCGCATTGCAGGCGATCGTCTTCGCAGTCGGAGCGGTACTCGGCCCCAAGCGCAGCCCGTACGGCCAGATCTTCGGCAAGCTCGTCGCCCCCCGACTCTCGCCGGTCAGCGAACGCGAACCCGTGGCGCCGCTGCGCTTCGCTCAGTTCGTCGGCTTCGTCTTCGCCTTGGCAGGCACGGTCGGTTTCCTGGCCGGGTCGACGATCGTCGGCACCGTTGCCACCGGCTTCGCCCTGTTCGCGGCCCTGCTCAACGCCGCGTTCGGCATCTGCCTCGGCTGCCAGATCTACCCACTCGTCGCCAGGCTGCGAAATACCGGCCGCGCGACCACCGCATGAAAACGCTTGCCACACAACCCCGCTGAACCCCTGCTAGATATCGACCGATGCAAGACCACATCGAAAGGAACACCATGGCTCGCTCCGACGTCCTAGTCTCCGCTGACTGGGCTGAGCAGAACCTCAACACCCCCAAGACCGTTTTTGTCGAGGTGGACGAGGACACCAGCGCATACGACGGCGGCCACATCGAGGGTGCAGTCAAGCTCGACTGGCGCAAGGACCTCCAGGACGGCGTCCGACGCGACTTCCTGAACCAGGAGCAGTTCTCGGACCTGCTCTCCGCCAAGGGCATTGCGAACGACGACACCGTCGTTCTCTACGGTGGCAACAACAACTGGTTCGCCGCTTACGCGTACTGGTACTTCAAGCTGTACGGCCACCAGGACATCAAGCTGATCGACGGCGGCCGCAAGAAGTGGGAACTCGACGGACGCCCGCTCTCCAAGGACGCAGTCAACCGCGAAGCCACGCAGTACAAGGCCGAGACCCCCGACTTCTCGATCCGCGCATTCCGCGACGAGGTCATCGACGCCATCGGCAGCAAGAACCTCGTCGACGTTCGTAGCCCTGACGAGTTCTCCGGCAAGATCCTCGCTCCCGCCCACCTTCCTCAGGAGCAGGCGCAGCAGCGTGGCCACGTCCCCGGAGCCATCAACATTCCGTGGAGCACCACCGCCAACGAGGACGGCACCTTCAAGTCGGACGACGACCTCACCAAGCTGTACGCGGAGAAGGGCTTCGACGACACCAAGGAAACGATCGCCTACTGCCGCATCGGCGAGCGCTCGAGCCACACCTGGTTCGTACTGCAGGAGATCCTCGGCAAGAACAACGTCAAGAACTACGACGGCAGCTGGGTCGAATACGGCTCACTCGTCGGCGCACCGATCGAATTGGGAGCCTGATCATGTGTGGAGCACCTACCCAGGGGCAGACCCTGCCTGCCGGCGTCGACGTCGAGAAGGAAACGGTCATCACCGGCCGCGTTCTCGCCGCTGACGGCCAGCCCATCGGCGGCGCATTCGTGCGTCTGCTCGACGGCTCCGGAGAGTTCACGGCCGAGGTCGTGGCATCGGGAACCGGCGATTTCCGCTTCTTCGCCGCTCCGGGCGAGTGGACCGTGCGTGCACTGTCCAGCTCGGGCAACGGCACATCCACCGTCGCTCCCGAGGGCTCGGGCGTGCACAACGTGGACGTGACCGTCAGCAAGTAATTCCAGCTTTTCCAGGCGGCCCCGCACCCCTTCGGTGCGGGGCCTTCTGCATTCCGGCTCCCGATTTTTCCGGTCGGTCGCCGCGGTCTAAGATGTATCCGTGGTCATTTTCTTCGAGGTACTCCTCGCACTCGCATCCGTCATGATCGCTTGGTTCTCCGTGTACGTCGTGTACCGCTTGGTCACCGACGAGTCGTGAGTCAGGCTCCGGATTCAGGGTCCGACGCGACCGCTGACGATTCCGCCGCTGCAGGTGCCGTAAGGCGCGGCAGCGGGGACGAAGCTGTCGCCATCGCCGTCGAGCGCTCCAAGTCGACGGCGTCGCTCAACATTCCGACCCTGCCGGACCTTCCGTTGCCCGAGGACACCGCAAACCTGCGCCTCGGCCCGGACATCAATCCCGAACTCCTCGCACTGCTCCCCCTCGTCGGCGTCTGGCGCGGCGAAGGCGAAGGGCACGACGAGACCGGTGACTACGCCTTCGGTCAGCAGATCGTCATCTCTCACGACGGCGGCCCCTACCTCAATTGGGAGTCCAGATCTTGGCGTCTCGACGCCGAGGGCAAGTACGTGAGCCCTGATCTGCGCGAGAGCGGGTACTGGCGCATGGGCGGCGACGGCATCCCGGGCAGCGTCAACCAGGAAGTCGTCGAACTCCTGCTCAGCCACAGCTCCGGCGTCGTCGAAATGTACTACGGCCGTGCGCTCACCCAGGCGTCGTGGGAACTTGCCACCGACGTGGTGATCCGCAGCCAGTCCGGTGCACTGTACGGCGGCGCGAAGCGCCTCTACGGCATCGTCGAAGGCGGCGACCTCGCGTACGTCGAAGAGCGGATCATGTCTGACGGTGGCCTGGAACCGCGCCTCTCGGCGCGGCTGACCCGCTACATCGGCTAGTTCTGCTGTGCGCCTTTATTAACCCCCGGCGGTTAATAAAGGCGCACAGCAGATCCATCCACAGGCACCGACAAATTCCACAGGCGGGCTCTGGAGCGGCAGTTTCGACCGATTCCTGTCGGACCGCGATCTCACGGTATTCGCATGAACTGCGACTACATCGATCCTGATCTCCGAAGACTCTTCGACTTCCAGCACGGGCTCGGGACCAATAAACAGCTGCGCCCTTTCGGCTATTCACCGCGGCGCATCCAACATCTGGTCGAATCGGGTCAATGGACTTCCGTCCTCCACGGCGTTCAATCCAGCACCAACGGCCCACTCAACCGAGCAATGATTCTCGAGGCCGCCCTTCTGTTCGGCGGCGGAGAGACCTACCTGAGTCACCGGACTGCTGCTGAAGAGTGGGGGCTCACGCACATCGAGTCCGAACTGCCGGTCCACATCACGGTCCGATACGGCAGATCCTCACGCTGTCAGAGTCCGACGGTCAGACCCGAACGCTCCCCGGCGCGCCCCGTTCCGTTGGGGTGGTCCACTGCCCATCCCGGAGTGATCGTTCATCGTTCACGCGCTCAAGCCCACATCGGCGTTGCCACTCAGCCTGCTCGTACTTCGCTGGCCGACACCGCAATTGACCTGGCGGTTGCAGAGCCCTCGGCTCGCGACGCCGCTCGTTCTCTGGTCCGATCGGCCACGGCGTGCAAGGTGTCCCGGATGGAACTACGCACCCGAATGGAATGCCGCCGGCCGAGGCGATATGTCAAAGCGCTGTCCTCGACGTTGGACCTCTTGGATCGCGGCGTCCAGTCGGTACTCGAACATCGCTACGCAATCGAAGTCGAGCGCGCACACGGTTTGCCGGAAGCACGACGGCAATCGCCGGTCATCGTCGACGGGAGAACTCTCTACGAGGACGTCGACTACCGCAATTGCGGAGTCGCACTGATCGTTCGACTCGACGGATTCGCCTTCCACTCTTCTCGGGCGACTGCACTGCGGGATCGGCGGCGAGGTAACGCATCCGAACTGTCAGGCAACGCCACACTGGTCTTCGGTTGGGAGGAGGTGGAGGGGGCCTCGTGCCGAACTGCAGCCGAGGTCAGAGCGATCCTCGAGCGCGGTGGATGGTGGGGGCCTAATCCTTGTCCACGCTGTGCGCCTTTATTAACCGCCGGGGGTTAATAAAGGCGCACAGCACGAAGCGACCCCCGAGCCACACCCACGCTTTCGCGCGGATCCCGGTCGGACTGATCGGGGGCTCGGGGGTCGGGTGGCTGCCTGGGATTCGCCGGCCGCTCACGCGGTAAGTGAATTCCATCAGCGATTGCGGCTAGCTGGCAGCCACCTCACGCGTCCGTCTGTACTTCAATTTCAGACCACCTCCTTCCTTGTGTAAAGGAGAAAGTACGCCCACTTCACGACGACGGCAACGTATTTTCCACAGAAACTTTTCCGACGCATATCACCTGGTCAGCTGCTGTGCCGTCCGGAAGTTGGTGGGTGACGACAACAACGGTTCGCGAAGAATCGACCAGCGTTGCGTCGCGACTGAGCAACTCGCGGAGCAACTGAGCGCCCGCATCCGCGTCGATGTGCTCGGTCGGCTCGTCGAGCAGCAGCACCTCCGCAGGCGAGACGATCGCGCGTGCCAACAGCAACCGACGACGCTCACCGCCCGAAACCGCTCGCATACCGCCGACCAGGTAGGTGTCGAGCCCTTCCGGCAGTTCCGACAACCAGTCGCCGAGACCAACTGCGGCAAGTGCCTTCTCCGCGTCCTCGGCTGTGAGGTCACCCCGCGCAACGCGCAGGTTCTCGAGTACCGACGTCTCGAAGAGGTGTGCGTCTTCGGCGAAGTACCCGACGTGCCTGCGCAGTTCGGCCGGATCGATATCCGAAATATCCACTGCGCCAACGCGAACTGTTCCCGCGACGGGCGGCAGCAACCCCGCGATCGTCATCAGTGCGGTGGTCTTTCCGGATCCGCTCTCCCCGACGACGGCAACGCGGGCACCGCGAGGAAGATCCACGGAGAGCGGTTCGGTCACCTTTCCCCCGGGCCAACCCGCCTGCAATGCATGCACGCTGAGAATCCCGTTCTCCGGCCACGCACGATTTCCTTCGACGTGTTCCGCGTCGGCTCGATCGAGTACCGCCATGATGCGAGCCGACGCCAGCCGCGCCTTGGTCAACGCCACCGCCGCGCTGGGCAGTATCGCGGTTCCCTCGAAAGCCGACAGCGGAAGCAGTACAAGGATTCCCATGGACATCGGTGACATGTCGGTGGTTCCGTACAGCGTAATTCCGATCAACAGGGCACCGAGGACGCTCACACCGATTGCCAGGGGCGTCGCAGCGGCGGCAAAGGCACTCGGTACCGCCGCGCGATCGGTTGCATCGACCACCTCGTTCTCGGCGGACACAGCCTCGCTCACCGCCTGATCCAAGCGACCTGATACTCGAAGCTCAGCGGAATGGTCGAGCGCGGTCACCGCCGACTCACTGAATCGCGCTGCGGCAGCTGAACTGTCGGCCTCCGCAAGTCGAGCAGCTCGCGCCGACAGCCAGGGCGCCGCAATCCCGGACACCGCCAGCGCAACAGCCAGAATGAGTGCGGCCGGAACCGAGATGAACAACAGGATTCCCACCGCGGCGAAGGCGAGGACAACCGAAACAGCAATCGGGATCAGCGCTTTGACGACGACGTCGCCCAGCGCGTCCACGTCGGAGCCCGTACGGGAGAGCAGGTCACCGCGTCGTAGTCCGGCGGCGGCCGCGGGATCTCCCGCTGCCAACTGCTGGTAGATCCTCGACCGCGCTGCGGTGGTGCCGCGCAATGCGACGTCGTGCGTCGTCAATCGTTCGAGATAGCGGAAGACACCACGTGAGATTCCCAACGCGCGTACGGCAACCACCGCGACGCTGAGATCGAGAACGGGAGGCATCTCCCATGCGCGCGTGATCAACCATGCGGACAGCGCGGCCAAGGCGAGTGCGCTACCAAGTGTTGCCACACCGGCGGCCACCGCAGTCAGTACGCGTCGTGGTCGAAGTTCCAGTAGCCGAAGAGCACGCAGAAGCGGATCGTGAGCGTCACTTCTCATGAGCGCGCACCTCGACGATCCGGTCAGCTGCGGCGAGCACACTCGGACGGTGGCCGATCACGACGACTGTGTCGCCGCGCTCCGCCAGTGCTCTCAGAGAAGCCAACACTGTCCCTTCAGAATCGGAATCGAGGTGAGCGGTGGGTTCGTCCAGGACAAGAACTGCGCGGTCGGAGGCGAGCACGCGTGTCAGCGCCAGTCGTTGTCGCTGCCCCAGCGACAAACCTGTGCCGCCGACGCCGATAACGGTCTCGACACCCGCAGGCAGCTCGGCCAATACCGCGTCGAATCCCGTCGCAGCAGCGGCGCGAGCCAATGCTTGCGCATCGACGACCCCGGTGAGATCGAGATTTTCACGAACGGTGCCGGGTAGGAGGACCGGATGTTGGGGAAGCCATGCCAACTGACTCCACCACGCGTGCTCGTCCAGGTCTCGGACATCGACGCCGGCGACCGTCACGCGGCCACTGCTCGGTTCGATCAGCCCGAGTAGCGCGTGCACTGCCGTCGACTTGCCGCAGCCGTTGGGACCGGTGAGCACGGTGATCGCCCCTGGCAACGCCACGGCGGAAAGTTGAGACGGTGCGACTCCCCCACGAGAGGTCACGCCGAGTCCGTCGAAGACGATGTCGGCACCGCGAGCGACCACCGTCGTGATACCACCCTCCGGTGCGGCAGAATCCGCCTCGATCACCTCGAATGCCTTGTCGGCTGCTGCCATTCCGTCCTCGGCGGCGTGGAACTGGGTTCCCACCATCCGAAGTGGCAGATACACCTCGGGTGCGAGGATCAACGCGACTATCCCCGGCTCGAGTGACATGTCCCCATACACGAGTCGCAAGCCGATGCTCACGGCCACCAATGCGACGCAGAGTGTTGCGAGCAGTTCAAGCACCATCGAGGACAGGAACGCTACGCGCAGAGCAGACATGGTCGTCCGTCGATGGGCGTCACCGAGTTCACGGACACGCTCGGCAGGGCCTTGCTGACGACCGAGCGCTCGCAGTGTCGGCAGTCCGGCAAGTAGATCGAGCAGTTGCGAAGACAGCGTGGTCATCGCGGCCAGTGTCTTCTCCGACTTACCCTTCGTCAGCAAGCCGATGAGAATCATGAAGATCGGGATCAGCGGCAGCGTCACGAAAATGATGACCGCAGACGTCATGTCCTGCACCGCAATGACTATCAGGGTGATGGGCGTCAGTGTCACCGACAGGACCAGAGCCGGCAGGTATCCCGTCAGGTACGGACCGAGGCCATCGACACCGCGGGTGACCACGGTCGCGATCTCGTCACGCCGAGGATCCAGATCGCGCGGACTCATCGCCGTCGCCGACGTCAGCACGCCGTTCTTGATCTCGGCAACGACGCGAGTCGACGCCCGGTGCGCATACCTGGTCTGCAGCCAGGTCCCCAGAACTCGGACCGTCACAGCTGCGGCCAGAACAACCAATTCGGTTGTCCACGAAGAAACATCCACAGTTCGAGTGGTGATCACTCCGGCCAGGACTCGGCCGATCATGAGCGCCGCGACGATGACCATCACGACGTTCACCATCGACAGAGCGACCGTCAGGATCAGATAGCCGCGCGCAGAAGCGGAATGTCGCCACAGCCGCGGGTCGATCGGCCCCCGGCGACGCTCCCGAGTGGTGGGAGCGTCGCCTACTTCGATAGTCACGTGAATTCGACCGTCAGTTCTTTCGGCATTCGAATGTTTCGTGATTCAAGGTTGGTGACTACCACGTCTTCTCCTTGAATCGCAGACCGATCGACGCCGGAATCTGCTTGGAGGAGATGCGCTGTCGGAACACCCAGTACGTCCAACCCTGGTAGATGATCACCACCGGCGTCATGAATGCCGCGGCCCACGTCATCACCTTGAGCGTGTACGGACTCGACGACGCGTTCTCGATGGTCAGGCTGTACGCCGGATCGAGCGTCGACGGCATGACGTTCGGGAACAGCGAGGCGAACAGCAGCACGACGGTGGCGATGACGGCCACACAGGTGAGAACGAAGGCCCAGCCTTCGCGCTCGGCCCGCGTCAGGAAGACGACGCCGATCAGTGCAGCAGCAGCGACGGCTACCAGAATCCACGTCCATCCCTTGCCGTAGGCGAGCTGCGTCCACAGGACGAATCCGCCGGCGACAGGAATAGCCGGAATTGCGAGTCGTGCAGCAATTTTCACTGCGTCTTCACGAACCTCGTCGGCACTCTTGAGCGCCAGGAACACAGCGCCGTGGAGAGCGAACACCAGCGCGGTGGTCAGACCGCCGAGCAGTGCGTACGGGTTGAGCAGATCGAAGAATCCCGACTCGACCTGCTTGTCGGCGTTGATCGCCACGCCCCGAACGATGTTCGCGAAAGCCACGCCCCAGAGAACTGCCGGGACCCAGGAGCCGAAGATGATGCCCCAGTCGCAGCGCTGACGCCATTTGTCGTCGTCGATCTTGCTTCGCCATTCGATGGCACAGATTCGAACGATCAAGGCCACCAGGATGATCAGCAGCGGCAGATAGAACCCGGAGAACAATGTCGCGTACCACTCCGGGAATGCCGCGAACATCGCGCCACCGGCGGTGATCAGCCACACCTCGTTGCCGTCCCACACCGGGCCGATCGTGTTGAGCGCCACCCGTCGACGCGTATCGGCCGGGAGGTCACTGCCTCTGCCGACGATCGGCATGAGCATTCCGACACCGAAGTCGAACCCTTCGAGGACGAAGTAACCGATGAAGAGCACTGCGACGAGCACGAACCATACTTCTTGAAGTCCCATGATCGCCTCCTAGTACGCGAACGACAGTTGTTTGGGCTTGTCCGGATCTTCCGGCTCGTCATGATCCGTATCGCCCGGTGGATGCATGTCGTGCTCCAACGGACCTTCCTTCGCGTACCGCACGATCAGCTTGAACCAGACCACACCCAGCGCTCCATACAGGAGGGTGAAGGTGATCAGCGAAGCCCAGACGGTAGCCGATGCGTGGTCCGAAACACCTTGGTCGACAGTCAGTCTGATCATGTCGACGCCGGTCGGATTGGGATGCACCACCCAGGGCTGACGGCCCATCTCGGTAAAGATCCAGCCGGCGCTGTTCGCCATGAACGGAGTGGGAATCGCGACGAGACTGAGGATTCCGAACCACTTCTGGTCCGGGACCCGCCCCTTACGTGTGACCCACAGTCCCGCGAGAGCCAGTGCTGCCGAACCGGCGGCGAGACCGATCATGGCGCGGAAAGACCAGTACGTGACAAAGAGATTCGGTCGGTAGTTGCCCGGTCCGAAGTCCTGCTCCGCCTGCTCCTGCAGTTGGTTCACGCCTTGCAGTTCGACGCCGGTGAACTTGCCCTCGGCCAACCACGGTAGAACGAACGGCACCTTCAGAACGTGCGTCACGCTGTCACAGTTGTTGTGTGTACCGATGGTGAGAATCGAGAAATCCGGATCCATCTCGGTGTCGCACAGCGATTCTGCCGACGCCATCTTCATGGGTTGTTGCTGGAACATGAGCTTGCCTTGAACGTCACCGGTGTAGATGATGCCGATCCCGGCCACGATCATGACGAGCAAGGCGAATCGTGTTGCCGGGCGGTACATCGTTCGTGCGTCGGTTTCGAGACGCTCGGCTTCGGCGGCCTCAGCCTGCTTGGCGCGGCGCATGTTCCGCACCATCCACCAACCACTGATGCCGGCAACAAACGTCGCCGCCGTCAGGAAGGCGCCGGCAACCGCGTGCGGGAAGGCAGCAAGAGCGGTGTTGTTGGTCAACAACTCCCAGATGCTGGTGAGTTCGGCACGACCCGTTTCAGGGTTGTACGTCGCACCGACCGGATGCTGCATGAACGAGTTGGCCGCGATTATGAAGAACGCCGACGCGTTGACGCCGATCGCCACGAGCCAAATACACGCCAGGTGTACAAGTTTGGGCAGCCTGCCCCAACCGAAGATCCAGAGTCCGATGAAGACGGACTCCATGAAGAAGGCGACAAGGCCTTCCAATGCGAGCGGAGCTCCGAAGACGTCGCCGACGAATCGCGAGTACTCGCTCCAGTTCATTCCGAACTGGAACTCCTGCACGATGCCGGTGGCTACACCGAGTGCGAAGTTGATGAGAAAGAGCTTGCCGAAAAACTTGGTGAGGCGATACCAGTGGTCCTTTTTGGTGACCACCCACATCGTCTGCATGATCGCGATCATCGGTGCAAGTCCGATGGTCAGCGGAACAAGGATGAAGTGGTAGACGGTAGTGATACCGAACTGCCACCTGGAGACGTCCAAAGTATCCATTGGCTACTCCGAGAGTAGGGCCCTGGGACAGGCTTCGGGGTTCGAGACGCGGGCAGTCGCTCGGCCCCTGCGGACACGGTACTGCTGTCCGGTTTGGACCGCAGGACTTTGCTACTACCAAATGTAGTAGAGACCTGTCGCGATTCCTATTCGCCTATCGCCCTGCTGAATCCGAATCAATTGCACGTTCAACCAATTCCGCGAATTCCTCGGAGACCTTCGGCTCTGGCAATGCGAGCCCGTCGAGTGTATGGACGCGTGCGGCCAGCGTGACGCTCGAAACCATCCACACTCCGTCGGCCGCAATCAAATCCGCAGGTCGGAGGGTTTCGTATCGGCAATCGAAGCGAGCACTGCCGGCAACGTCGAAGAGGGCACGCTGCGTCGTACCCATCAAAATGCCCTGTGCGGGAGGCGGTGTGATCAAAGTCCTGTCCCGAACGATCACCACCGTCGAGCGTGGCCCCTCCAACACATTGCCCTCGGAACTGACGAAGATCACATCGTCGGCACCCAAATTCGCCGCATATCGGAGCGCTGCCATGTTGGTTGCGTAGGACAACGTCTTCGCGCCCAGTAGCTGCCAGGGTGCCCGGGCAGAGAGATCGACCGAGAAACCTCGCTCGAGAGTCATCACCGACAGCCCCGATTCGCGGACCTGTCTGACCCGATCGGCCACCGGACCGACCATCACGAAGGCTGTCGGCTTGTCGCCGCTCTCCCTGCCGCGAGTCAGAACGAGACGAAGAGCGCCTTCCTTCTCGGTCCCCCACTCCTCGGCTGCCATCTCGATCGCCAGACGCCAGTCATCGAGAACGGGGGCGGGCAGACCCAGTGCCCGCGCGCTCAGAACCAGTCGACTCAGATGTCCCTCGACCACCCGCGCCCTACCGTCGCGTACCAACAGCGTCTCGAAGACTCCGTCGCCGCGCACCACCGCCAGGTCGTCGGCGTGCAGAAACGGTGCGTCAGCATCGAGCACCTCATGGTCGAGAGTCACCAATACGCGATCAGGCATGCCATCAACCCTAACGATCCGCCAAGCCGCCGGGGCCGCCCTGTAACCGCGATCCCGCCCACACTCCTAGACTGGTCTTGTGGTCGACAACGCTCTTGTGCCCAACAGCCCACTTCTGACTTCCCCCGGCGCGGTCACCGCACCGGACGGTTCGGCCGACATCGGTGTCGCATGGCACTACGGCGATCCCCTCGGTGAACAGCGAACCGCGCAGCGCGCAGCAGTGGTGGTCGACCGCAGTCACAGATTCGTGATCGCCATTCCCGGCGACGAACGCCTCACGTGGCTGCACACGATTTCGAGCCAGCACATCGCCGCGCTCCCCGACGGCAAGAGTGCCGAGAACCTGAGCCTGGATGTCAACGGACGCGTCGAGCACCACTTCGTGCAGACGGACCTGGCCGGTGTCACCTGGATCGACACCGAAGCCGACCGCGGGCCAGACCTCCTCTCCTTCTTGAAGAAGATGGTGTTCTGGTCCAAGGCCGAGCCTCGGGACGGCAACGAACTCGCGGTATTGAGCCTGGTCGGTCCCGAATCCCCAGCTGTCCTCTCCGCGATCGGCGTGCAGACACCAACCGATGCCTACGACGCTCTCGCGCTGGCCGACGGCGGGTTCGTCCGCCGCATGCCGTGGCCCACCGAGGACTCTTTCGATCTGCTCGTCCCACGTGAGCAACTGGCGGCGTGGTGGACCAAGCTGACCGATGCCGGTGCCAAGCCCGCCGGAAGTTGGGCCTTCGAGGCGCTCCGCGTCGAAGCGAGGAGGCCTCGCCTCGGACTGGACACCGACGAGCGGACGATCCCGCACGAGGTCCACTGGATCGGCGGGCCGGCCGAACACGGCGCCGTCCACCTCGACAAGGGCTGCTACCGCGGTCAGGAAACCGTCGCCCGGGTTCACAATCTCGGCAAGCCCCCGCGCCATCTCGTCATGTTGCACCTCGACGGCAGCGCCGAAGCGGTCCCGGAACCGGGTGATCCGATCACGGCGGGCGGACGGGCAGTCGGACGTGTCGGGACCGTCGTCAATCATCACGAACTCGGCCCGATCGCGCTCGCTCTGATCAAGCGCAACATTCCGGTCGACACCGAACTGATGGCCGGCCCCAGCGCTGCGTCCATCGATCCGGATTCGATCGTCGCGGACGACGCACCCCAGGCCGGACGTGAGGCTGTCAACCGATTGCGCGGAAAGTGACGGGCATGGTCGACGCGGTCTGCGTCGTCCACACCGAACGTGACAGTGGCGTCAGGCGAGTCCCCCGGACCGCGATCGACAAGCGTCCCGTCGACGGCCGCGTAGCGGTCGGCCGACTCGGCCTGGGTGGCGACTACGTCTGCGACACCGAATTCCACGGCGGCGCCTTCCAAGCTGTCTACGCGTATCAGCGCGACGAAGCGCAGCGATGGTCGGACGAGTTGGGCCGACCGCTCGCCCCGGGGTGGTTCGGCGAGAACCTCCACATCAGCGGAATGCTCGTCACGGACGCCGTGATCGGCGAGCGTTGGCACATCACCGGAGCCGAGGCGTCGGACGTTCTCGAACTCGAGGTAACCGCTCCCCGCGTCCCGTGCGGCACCTTCGGCATCTGGGCCGCGGAAAAGGGCTGGGTCAAAAGATTCACCGAGCGGACCGACGTCGGCGCCTACCTTCGCGTCAACCGGACCGGCACGATCGCCGCGGGCGACTCGGTCACCCGAGTCCACGTACCGGATCACGGCGTGACTGTTCGAGAAGTCTTTGCCGGAACCGACCCCGAGAGACTCCGACGGCTCCTCGCAGAACACACCGATCTTGCACCGAACGTCGCCGCGCGCGTCCAGAGGTTCATCGAACAAGCAGAAGCGCAGGTGCACTCGTGAGTATCGAATTGGTGGAAGTGGTCCGCTCCGGATTCCGCGAATGCGTGCATCGCGGATCGGCCGTCATTCTGGGCGCCGACGGCGAGGTCGTTGTCGGACTCGGGGAGATTCACACACCCATCTACCCGCGCTCGGCGAACAAGCCGCTGCAAGCCGTCGCTGCGCTTCGTAACGGCTTTGCACCCACCAGTCCGGAAGAGTTGGCCGTCGCGTCGTCCTCACATGCGGGCGAGGCCGATCACATCGAATTGGTCGCCGCGCTTCTCGCTCGCTACCAGCTCGGTGTCGACCAGTTGCAGTGCCCCTCCGATCTGCCGGGCAACGAGCTGGCCCGAGCCGAACTGATCGCAGCGGGCGAACTTCCCAGTCCGATCTACATGACCTGCTCGGGCAAGCACTCCGCGATGCTCGCGACGTGCGTCGTGAACGACTGGCCGCTCGAGACGTACATGGAGCCGACCCATCCCCTCCAACTCGCGATCCAGGAGACGATCTTCGATCTCAGCGGCGAGGAAGAGCAGGAACTCGGCATCGACGGTTGTGGTCTCCCGATCGTCCCGCTTTCGCTCACGAACCTGGCTCGGGCATTCGGACGCCTGCCCTCGGCTGAGCCGGACTCCCCTGAACGGGCTGTGGCCGACGCGGTCCGCGAAAACCCCTTCCTCGTCTCGGGCACGGGCCGCAACGATCAGCGCCTGATGTCCGCCGTGCCGGGTCTGTTCTCCAAGACCGGATACGACGGCATCTACGCCGGAGCGCTTCCCGACGGTTCCGCTTTCGCCCTCAAGATCGACGACGGCCACGAGCGGGCGCTCCTGCCATTGGCGGCAGCTCTGCTCAAGCGAATGAACACCGAGTGGACCGAGGAATTGGCGGCTCTCGCATCCGCTCCGGTCTTCGGCGGGGACGCCCGAGTGGGGACGATTCGCGCAATTCCCGGAAACTTCTGAGCAGTTCTCACAAAGTTCTGACGAGTTCTTTCAGCATCCTGGCAGCTCGCGGCCATAGTGAGAGCAATCAGACACGGCGGTGAGGCGTTCGTGGAAGCGGAAGCGACTTTTCCACGCTAGAGTGTGTGTCAGGAAACTTACACACTCAAACGGGGCCGCCAAATTCCCCAGGCCGCCCCGCGAAAGCGCGAGGGGGTCAGCCATGGGCCGCGGCCGGGCTAAGGCAAAGCAGACCAAGGTTGCACGCGAATTGAAGTACAGCGTACCGACCACGGATTTCGACAGCCTGCAAAGAGAGCTCGCAGGTGGATCGACCAACTCGCATCGGAGCAGTGTCCGATCGGACCAGACTTCCGATAGGGAAGGGCATGCGCGAGAGGACGACTACGACGACTGGCGGCGTTGACCGCGCACTGCCACCGCGCAGACTGTGAAATGAGGAAGAGCTGATCGCTCTTCCTCATTTTTGCGTTCCATTTTCTGCCCCGCGCCTGCTTGTACGGACACACAAAACTGCCCCACCGGATCTCTCCGATGGGGCAGCTGACGTTGCGGTCTAGAAGCGCGGGTGGTCTCCGGCCAGGAACGCACGCTCTGCAGCGGCGTCCGACGCCTTCTTGACGCTACCGAGCGTCCAGCAGTCGATGTGGCGTGCAGTCAGGACGGCAAGTGCGCGGTCGACGTCCTCGGGCGCCACGACGGCAACCATGCCGACACCCATGTTGAAGGTCTGCTCCATCTCGGCGCGCTCGACGCGTCCGCGCTGCGCGATCATCGCGAACACCGGAGCGGGGCTCCAGGTTCCGCGATCGAGTTCGGCGACCAAGCCCTTGGGCATGACGCGCGCGAGGTTGTTGGCAAGGCCACCACCCGTGACGTGGCAGAACGTGCGCACGTCGGTCTCGGCAGCGAGTGCCAGGCAGTCCTTGGCGTAGATCTTGGTGGGCTCGAGCAGTTCCTCACCGAGGGTGCGGCCGAACTCGTCGACGTGTGCGCTCAGGTTCATGCGGTCGATCTCGAGCAGGACCTTGCGGGCCAGCGAGTAACCGTTGGAGTGAAGTCCCGACGAGCCCATGGCGATGACGACGTCGCCGGGGCGAACGCGGTCCGGTCCGAGCAGCTTCTCGGCCTCCACGACACCGACGCCGGTGGCGGAGAGGTCGTAGTCACCGTCGGCCATGATGCCGGGGTGCTCGGCGGTCTCGCCACCGAGGAGAGCGCAACCGGCCTGGATGCAGCCCTCAGCGATGCCGCTGACCAATTCCGCGACGCGCTCGGGGATGACTCGGCCGACAGCGATGTAGTCCTGAAGGAACAGCGGCTCGGCGCCACAGACGACGAGGTCGTCGACAACCATGGCGACGAGGTCGAGTCCGACCGTGTCGTGCTTGTCCATCGCCTGCGCGACAGCGAGCTTGGTTCCGACGCCGTCGGTCGATGCGGCGAGCAGCGGCTCCTTGTAGTCACCCTTGAGGGAGAACAAGCCGGCGAAACCACCGAGGCCACCCATGACCTCGGGGCGGCTGGCCTTCTTGGCCAGAGGGGCGAAGAGTTCCACCGCCCGGTCGCCTGCGGCGATATCGACTCCTGCTGCCGCGTAGGAGGCGCCTGCGGTGCGGTGACTGTCCTCGGTCATCGGGTTACTACTCCAGCCTTGTATTTCTCGCGAGCACGTATTGCTCGTGCACAGGTAAGTGGTCTTGCAATGTGAAGTGTTTGCAATCCTCGTGACGCGAGATGGATCGTTCGACTCGAGACCCAGAGCGCGCACACAAATACCGACGATTACGCCCATACGCTACCGGACCGCCCCCCTCGGTGAGACCTCGCGTACCCCGAGACGTCAGTTCTGCAGCCGCGCACCGATCGAGGAGTGCAGCGCTCGCAGACTGTTCTGCCCGAGTGCAACGGTCTCGGATTCGATGTGTTTGAGGAGGTGCCCGTCGTGGACGACCTTCTCGCTCGACTGGATCAGCACCGTGCCGGCTCCGGTGAAATCGAACTGGCGTTCTTCACCGGTATTCGCGCCGAACATGCTTCCCCGAACCGCGCCCAGGAAGCTCTGCATCCAGTCCGCATCGAAGTGATGGGACGGCGACGGGCAGTCGGCCCAACCCACCAACGCCTGCGGGTCGATGCGCAGCGGCGGCTCCGCGAACATGACCGGGCCGTTGGACGACGCCAGGAACTTGCCCGTTCCCAGCAGCGTCAAAAAGCCTGGGACGATGGACTGTTTGAGGTCCAGGCTCGTCTCGAAGGCGAGGAGATTGGCCGCGCGAATCGTGAGGTTGCCGTCGTCGAGGTCGTAGGAATTGATGTTGAATCCGCGGTCGCCGAGGATCAACTTGCCCTGCCCCTGGGCGAGCACCCAGTCGTCCGCGTAGAGCGGCGAAGAGAACCTGGCCGCGACGATCGCCGTCATGCTCGTGCGCCCGAGCGGCTCGAAGTTGATGTTTCCGTAGTACGCGATCATCGCGCCCTTGGACGTGAACCACGGTTGTCCGGCCATCTCGACGCAGAAGGCGTAGTCGTTGCCCGGGACGTTGTCGTTGGCGGGCAGAGTTGCCGGATTGTGAATTTCGATACCCATGCTCTTTGCCCTCTCAGAACTTCTGCTCGGACGCCTGGACCCAGACGGTGCCGGCGCCGGTCATCTTCAGCTGGATGGACTCCCCCGAGCCCTTGCCGACGGCCTCGCGCCAGCCGACGTTCGCGGAGATGTCGACGTTGATCTGACCGATGTGGCACACGTATGCCTGCGGGTCGACGACGACCTGAGGATTGTTCGGACCGACCTGCAACGGAATCGCGCCCCCGTGCGAGAGAACCGCGACGCTTCCCTGTCCGTGCAACTGCGTCGTGAACAGCCCTTGACCGGTCATCGCTCCGCGTACCGCTCCGCGCACACCGCCCTGCGACGTGAGAGCGACTATCGAACTCTGGAGGTAACCGTCGTGTGCGAGGAGTCGGTCGGCTTCGACCGTGAGCATCGACGAACCGTCGAGGTGGATGACCTCGACATACAAACCGGCGTGCCCGTAGAAGACCTCACCGTTTCCCTCGGCCGCCATCATGCGTGCATGCTCGCCGGACATCATGCGGCCGGCCATCCCGGCGATACCGCCCATGTTCGGCATGGCGCCTGGCCCACCGCCCATGCTGTGCGGGATGAAGCGGACGTCACCGGTGTAGTAGAGCATCGACCCGGTGCGGGCGAGCACGTTCTGGCCAGGCGCGAGGGTCGACTTGACGACCTTGCTGTTCACCAATTCCAACGGCATGGTTCAGCGCTCCTCGGGCTGGATGTAGACGACTCCGGATCCGTCGAATCGCAGCGAGAACGCTTCACCGCTGCCACCGCCGATCGCGGAGCGCCAGGTGACGTCGGTGACGAAGCTCTGGTTGAGCTGGCCGCGGTGAGCGACGAATGCGTCGGGATCGGCAACCAGCGGATACTGCGGGCTGACTTCGAGCGCGATGATCGGTCCGCCCTTCGACAGCACGGCCACCAGACCGGTGCCGCTGACGACCGTCGTGAACAAGCCCTGTCCGGAACCTGCGCCGCGGAGGCCGGCAAATTTCACATCGGTTCGCAGCTGTCCGACCAGTGCGAGCAACTGTGACGCTTCCACGTGCAGAGCGTCGTTGTCGAGTTCGATGATCGTGATGTCCTGGGCGTCGACCGCGAAGTAGACGGTGCCTTGTCCGCTGACTTCCATCAGGGACAGTGATTCACCTGCCGCCTTCTGTTTCAGCGCGGCACGTAACCCTCCGCCACCGCCCATACCGGCGTTCTTGAAGGTGATCGCACCCTCGTACGCCACCATCGAACCGTTGATCGCTTTGATGGTGTCCCCCACCAGGTCTGCGACCAGTACCCGGTGCCCATCCATTCTCAGTTGCGCCACGGAGGGCACTATGCCAGATGCTCACGACGTATGCCGTGTCGTCGAACGGAAAGTCGTGGAACAGAAAATCTGCCGCCCACATGTTGTGGACGGCAGATTCTCGGCTATCGATTTTCGGTGCTCTGCAGCTTTCGGTGTTCAGGGGCGGCTGAGCGCGCTCGCGTTGTCGTTGTCGCGAGTGGCCGTCGAACCTGCGGTGCTCTCGAGCATCCCCTCGAGGACGTTCTTGCCGATCGACGTTTCCTTGGGAAGCGCGATCGGGTAGGTCCCGTCGAAGCACGCGGCGCACAGACGGCTGGCCGGCTGCTCGGTCGCGGCGATCATGCCTTCGGTGGAGATGTATCCGAGCGTGTCCGCTCCGATGGAACGACGCACACCGTCGAGCATTTCCTCGAACGTCGCATCCTGTCCGCCTGCTCCGTTGGCAATCAATTCGGCCGGTGAGGCGAAGTCGATGCCGTAGAAGCAGGGCCACTTGACCGGCGGCGAGGCGATACGGACGTGAATTTCGAGGGCGCCGGCTTCGCGGAGCATCCGGATGAGCGCACGCTGAGTGTTACCGCGGACGATCGAATCGTCCACCACCACAAGCCGCTTGCCGCGGATGACTTCCTTGAGCGGGTTGAGCTTGAGCCTGATACCGAGCTGACGGATCGTCTGCGACGGCTGGATGAAGGTACGGCCGACGTAAGCGTTCTTCATCAAACCCTGGCCGTAAGGAATGCCCGAACCCTGGGCATACCCGACGGCGGCGGGGGTGCCGGACTCGGGAACGGGGATGACCAGGTCGCCTTCGGCGGGGTGCTCGCTGGCGAGCAGACGGCCGATCTCGACGCGGGTCGAGTGGACCGAACGGCCACCGATGACGCTGTCGGGACGCGCGAGGTAGACGTACTCGAAGACACAACCCTTGGGAGTCGGGTTCGCGAAACGCGAGGAGCGGACGCCGTCTGCGTCGATCGCGAGTAGCTCACCGGGCTCGATGTCGCGAACGAACGACGCGCCGACGATGTCGAGGGCTGCGGTCTCGCTGGCGACTACCCAACCGCGGTCGAGTCGACCGAGGCAGAGCGGGCGGATGCCGTGCGGATCGCGCGCTGCGTACAGCGTGTGCTCGTCCATGAAGGTGAGGCAGAACGCGCCCTCCAACGTGGGAAGCAATTCCATCGCGGCCTGTTCGATGGTGCTGTCGCCGGCAGCGTGTGCCAGGAGACCACCGATGAGGTCGGAGTCGGAAGTCGCGGCATTGGGGCGCTTGTCGTTGACCAGGCCGGCTGCACGGGTGCGGCTCGCGAGTTCAGCGGTGTTGACCAGGTTGCCGTTGTGGCCGAGCGCGATGCCGGTACCGGCAGTGGTCGTACGGAAGATGGGCTGCGCGTTCTCCCACGTCGTGGAACCGGTGGTGGAGTAACGGCAATGTCCGACGGCGACATGTCCTGGCATCGCTGCGAGAGTCTGCTCGTCGAATACCTGGCTGACCAGGCCGAGATCCTTGAACACCAACACCTGGGAGCCGTCGGCTACCGCAATGCCGGCAGCTTCTTGACCACGGTGCTGAAGTGCGTACAGGCCGTAATAAGTGAGCTTCGCCACATCCTCTCCCGGCGCCCAGACGCCGAATACACCGCATTCTTCGCGGGGCTCGTTCTCGTCCTCGTCGGACGGGTTCGAAGCGAGGAGATTTGGACTGTTGACCGACAGATCGGCACGAGTCACCGGGCGCTCCCTTTGTGGGCAGGGGTTGGGGGGCATCCACAGTCTACGGCCATTTTGGGACACACTTCCCCTGAGGGCAGCCTTGGGCCTCAGATCACGCCGAAGCGAACCGGATGGTCTCTGTCACTACGCCAACCGGAGCAGTGGGAGCCAGTGCGCAATTTCGGGGGCGCGGCTACCTGATGCGTCGACTCGTCCGTCACCTGCGGCCTCGGAGAACTCGAGCAGTCCGGTGACCATCTGCAACCACGTGCGAGCGTCCGTCTCGACGACGTTTGGCGGGGTTCCGCGCGTATGACGTGGACCTTCGATGCATTGCACGGCGACAAACGGCGGCACCCGCACCTCGACGCTCGATCCGGGGGCGATCTGTTCGAGAGTGCGCGCACTCATCTTCACTGCGGCGCCGAGTTCAGCGCGAGAAGGCTTCGGAAGTTCCGGATCGCGAAGCCACGGGCCGACAGCCAGGACTGCGGCACGGAATTCGGCGGGGTCGACGGCGCGGCGGGGCGGCATCAGTTCACTCCTTGTCTTCGAGTAGCGATACGAACGGCAAGTGCGCCACCGGCATTGGTCGCGAGGTGCAGCAATGCCGGTGCGAGGACGCTGCCACCCCTGCGATGCAGCCACTCGAACAGCAGTGCCGACGCGCCGGTGAATGCCACTGCAGCGGGAACGTTGTCGCCGGCACCGCGGGCGGGGGCGACGTGCCACAACCCGAAAGTCAGTGCATGAACAGCCTGCGCGGTGGGACGGTTCAGCTCACGATTCCAGACTGCGGACATCGCGCTACGGAACAACAGTTCCTCGGAAAGCACCGTGCCGAAGGGGATGTGCAAGATGATCCATTCGAGGAAGTCCTCACGGCCGTCTGCTCGCTCGTCGGCAGCGAGTGTCGCACGCAAGGACGGGACAACCAGAGCGGCGCTGTAGCCGGTGAGGACCGCCCCGGCCGCGGCTCCGCCGAACTGGGCACCACCACGAATTCCGGTGTGTGCCAATCCGAGTTCCTCGCGGGTGTAACCACGTGCGAGTAAGACTCCGATGGCCGACAGACCGGCCGCGGTGTTGACCACGGCGCGAGCGCGAGGCGAAAGACCGAATGCCGGAAGCACGACGTTGCTCCAGGTGATCGCTGCGGCGGAGAGCGCGATCGAGGCGACTCCCCTCACTTCTCTGGGCCCTCGGATTTCACGGCGACAACCAACGCCGAACGCACCCGCTCGGTTTCTGCGGCCGTCCATCCCTCGGGCTGGGCGACGCTGATCCAGGCGTCCAGAACGGAGGTTCCGTAATTGTGACCGTGACCGTCCGGAACTCCCGCGGCGTTACCGAGGTCTGCAGACACCTGCCAGAACGTCACGACCGGGAACCATTTCATCGACGGTGAGCGGTCGAATCCCGGTACTTCCTTGAGCCACTCGGGCCGGTTGAACATGAGGTCGGGTGACCACCACACCACCGGATCGGAAGGATGCTGGACAAACAGAACTCGCGGCTGCGGCCACGTCATACCGTCGGTCGGGATGTCTTCGGAGCGATCCGCGAACCGGACTCCGGCCAGACCGTCCGCGTACACGGGCGCCACTTCGGGAGTGCCGGGATCGCGCCTCTTCTCGATCGAACGCCACAACTGCGTCGCGTTCGGTGGACCTACCCACAGAATTCCGTCGGCGGTATCGCGCGCCGCTTGCAGTGTGTCGAATGCCCCCGCGCCGGCCATGACGCCGAGGCTCTCGCCGTAGACCATGAACTTCGGCCTGGTGGCTTCCGGTTCCTGAAGCCATCTTTCGTGTACCCGCTCGATCAACAGGCGACCGGCAGCTTGCGCCTTCTCCTGGTCTGCGAGGAACGAGATCCAACTCGGCAGGTACGAGTACTGGCTGGCGACGAGAGCAGTGTCGCCGCCATGTACAAGCTCGATTGCCTGTGCCGCAGTGGGATTGACCCACCCTGTACCTGTCGTCGGAATGACCACGAGGACCTTGCGTTGGAAGGCGCCGGTTCGCTCCAGTTCCTTGATGACCAGATCCATACGCTCTTCGGGATCTTCGGCGCTTTCGAGTCCGGCATACACGCGAATCGGATCCATCGCAGGGTTACCGGTTGCCGCTTCGAGTTCCTGGGCGTCCAGTCCACGCGAGACGAAGTTGCGCCCCTCGAACCCCAATGTGTCCCAGGGAGCAGCAGATTCGGGGCTGCCCGATTTCATCGGATCCTGCGGTTCGACGACGCCGTCTCGAGTGGTCGAGTTCTGCAGACTGAAGATCGAGTTGGTCGCGGCATAGATTCCGCGAACGAGGACGCCGTCGACCAACATGAAGAACAGGACGGTGACAACCAGGACGCCGACACCATTGGCCACAGACCGCGACCAGTGGAACCGCCGCATCAGCTGTCGGGCAATCAGTTTCACCAGATCGTGGAGGACCCGCCAGATCGAGATGAGCAGGCCGCCGATGAAGAGGCTCAATCCGAGGGTTCGGATGTAGCCGGAGGTGGTTGTGCCTTCGGCGTCGGTCAGCGCCGCAATTTCGCGTTGCCACCCGGCGGCGTAGACCAACATGATGATCGCCGCGACGATGGATGCGACCGGTACGAAGACCTTGATCGCGGAAGGCACCGGCTCGGGCAGGGGCCACCACCGTCGACCGCTGAGCAGGTATCGCTCCACAGCCCAACCGATCGCGGTGCCGACGCCGTAGCCGATGGCCGAGTTGATGCCGCCGATCAGACCTTGGAAGAGCCAATCGCGCGGCAGCAACGACGGCGTCAGAGACCAGCAGAAGAAGAACGCGGCAAACGCGATGCCGGTGAAGTCGAGTTTGAGGAGCCCCCACGCCCACTCGGTGAAGCGGTTGTCGAACTTCTCGAGAGATGCGGGAACAGCCAGCCGCAGGTGGTGTTCCTGCGGCTGGCTGTCAGAAGAAGTCAGTTCTCCGGAATCGACCATCTATCACCCGAACAGTGCGGGCAGCGTTCCCTCGAAGGCCTCACGGAGCTTGGCCATCGTGACGGAGAAGTGTCCCTGGACCTCGACGGAGTCGCTGCCCTCGTCGACGACCCCGATACGCGTCCACGGCAAGCCGCGAGCGGTGCACATACCGGTGAAGCGGGTCTCCTCGGTGCGAGGAACCGCAACCAGGACGCGTCCGGACGATTCCGAGAACAGGGTCACGAACGGATCTGCGCCCTCGGGAATCAGGATGCGGCAACCGGTTTCGCCGGCCAGCGCGGCTTCGACGACAGCCTGGGCCAGTCCACCCTCGGAGAGGTCGTGAGCTGCGGTGACCAGTCCGTCACGCGAGGAGGCGAGCAGGATGTCCGCAAGCAGCTGCTCACGGGCGAGGTCGACCTTCGGCGGCACGCCACCGAGGTGACCGTGCTCGACCTGCGACCAGATGGAACCGTCGAACTCGTCGTGGGTGTCGCCGAGCAGGATCAGCGTCTCGCCAGGCTCGAGTCCGAGGCCCGTCGGGATACGGCGGTGAACGTCGTCGATCACACCGAGGACGGCAACCACCGGCGTCGGCAGGATGGCCGTGGATCCGGTCTGGTTGTAGAAGCTGACGTTGCCGCCGGTGACGGGGATGCCGAGGGTGGCGCAACCGTCGGCGAGGCCGCGAACAGCCTGCTGGAACTGCCACATGACACCCGGGTCCTCGGGCGAACCGAAGTTCAAGCAGTTGGAGACGGCCTTGGGCGTTGCGCCCGTGACTGCCACGTTGCGGAAAGCCTCAGCCAATGCGAGCTGGGCGCCGGTGTACGGATCGAGCGCGGTGTAGCGGCCCGAAGCGTCGGTGGACAGTGCGATGCCGCGTCCGGTCTTCTCGTCGATGCGGATGACACCGCCGTCGGCGTTCTCGGCCAGGACGGTGTTACCGCGGACGTAGCGGTCGTACTGCTCGGTGATCCACTTGCGGCTGCACAGGGCAGGCGAGGCGATCATCTTCAGCAGGGTCGCTTCGAGCTCGGCGTCGGTTTCGGGACGCTTCAGTCCGGCGGTCGTGTTCGCGATCAACGCGTCCTGGCTTGCCGGGCGCTCGACGGGACGGTTGTAGACCGGGCCTTCGTGAGCGACGGTGCGCGGGGGAACGTCGACGACGGTCTCGCCGTGCCAGGAGATGGTGAGGTGCTCACCGTCGGTGACCTCGCCGATGTCGGTGGCCAGGACGTCCCACTTCTTGCAGACCTCCATGAACGCATCGACGTTCTCGGGCGTGACCACGGCGCACATGCGCTCCTGCGATTCGCTCGAGAGCACCTCGGCCGGGGTCATGCCGGTGGCGCGCATCGGAACCTTCTCGAGGTTGATGTGCATGCCGCCGTCGCCGGCCGCAGCCAACTCGGAGGTGGCGCAGGACAGTCCGGCGCCGCCGAGGTCCTGGATACCGACAACGAGGCCGGCCTTGTAGAGGTCGAGACAGCACTCGATGAGCACCTTCTCGGTGAAGGGGTCGCCAACCTGAACCGCAGGGAGCTTCTTACGTCCGCCGGTGTCTCCACCCTCGTCGTCGAACGTCGCCGACGCGAGGACCGAGACGCCGCCGATGCCGTCGAGACCGGTGCGCGCGCCGAACAGGATGATCTTGTTGCCTGCACCCGAAGCGAAGGCCAGATGCAGATCCTCGACGCGCATGACGCCGGCTGCCAGTGCGTTGACCAGCGGGTTGCCTGCGTAGGACTCGTCGAAGACCGTCTCGCCGCCGATGTTGGGGAGGCCGAGGGAGTTTCCGTATCCACCGACACCACGCACGACACCGTCGACGACGCGACGGGTATCGGGGGCGTCAGCAGCACCGAACCGAAGCTGATCCATGACGGCGATCGGACGAGCACCCATGGCCATGATGTCGCGGACGATGCCACCGACACCGGTTGCCGCACCCTGGTAGGGCTCGACGTACGACGGGTGGTTGTGGCTCTCGACCTTGAACGTGACTGCCCAGCCGTCACCGATGTCGACGACGCCGGCGTTCTCGCCGATTCCGGCCAGCATGTTGGCGCGCATCTCGTCGGTGGTGGTCTTGCCGAAGTATCCGAGGTGGACCTTCGAGGACTTGTACGAGCAGTGCTCGCTCCACATCACCGAGTACATCGCCAGTTCGGCGTCCGTGGGACGGCGGCCCAGGATCTCCTTGATGCGTGCGTATTCGTCGTCCTTGAGACCGAGCTCCTTGAACGGCTGAGCGGCATCGGGATCAGCCGATGCGTGCGTGACGGTATCGACCTGGTGAGCAGACACTGGAGAGTGGTCCCTTCCCTACGGGAGTCAAGAGGCAAGCCGGCGCGGAGCGGGACACCACGAATGTGCCCAACGAAAGAACGTGCCGGGGGACAGTCTATCGGTGTGGGCCGACGACTTCCGCAGACGGCAGCACCCGCAACACCTCCGGGCCTGCGAAGTATCGCCCGTCACACCCGCCCCGGTTTGGGTAATCCGGTCGGTTTTCTTAAGGTCAGGCCGGTTCATTCTTTCCCTCGAAAGGTCTCGCATGCCCCAGGATGTTCGTCAAGCCGACCTCACGGCACAGTCCCAGTCGGTGACCACTCCCCTCACTCCGGCTGCAATTTTCCTGGTCGCGACCGTGAATCCGGGTGGCGAGAACACCACACGAGAAGTGCTCGCCGATGTCGCCGGCCTGCAGCGGGCTGTGGGGCTGCGTGTCCCTGGATCGGGTTTGGACGTCGTGACGAGCATCGGTTCGCTGGCCTGGGATCGACTGTTCGCCGGTCAGCGCCCTGCGCTGCTGCACCCGTTCACCGCTTTGCAGGGTGACGTTCACTCGGCGCCGTCGACTCCCGGTGATCTGCTCTTCCACATCCGCGCGATGAGTATGGACGCGTGTTTCGAGGTGGCTCGGCAGATCACGAAGCGACTGCACGGCGCGGCCACGGTGGTCGACGAGGTTCACGGCTTCCAGTACTTCGAGAACCGCGACCTCATCGGCTTCGTCGACGGCACCGAGAATCCGGTCGGCCGCGACGCCGTCGCTGCAGTGACGGTCGGCGACGAGGATCCTGCGTTCACCGGCGGCAGCTACGTCCATATCCAGCGCTACATCCACAAGATGCGCGATTGGGAAGCAATCACCGTCGACGAGCAGGAGGGTGTGATCGGGCGCAGCAAGCTCGAGGACATCGAGATGACGTCCGACGTGAAGCCGGCCAACTCGCACGTCGCGCTCAACGCAATCAAGGACGAGAACGGCAAGGCTCTCGAGATCCTGCGTGCCAACATGCCGTACGGGCGCCTCGGTGACGACGAGATCGGCACCTTTTTCATCGGCTACTGCCGCACGCCTGCGATCACCGAACGGATGCTGGAGAACATGTTTCTCGGCGACCCCCGCGGCAACTACGACCGACTACTCGACTTCTCGACGGCCGTGACGGGCTCGATGTTCTTCACACCGAGCGCCGACTTCTTCGAGGGTCTCCCGGCCGCACCCGCCGGGCTCTCGGCACTTTGACTACGCGCCCTCTAACTTCGAGGCGTGAGGAAGGCACCGAGCGCGTCGGCATACATGCGGACGTCTGCCGCGCCCATCAACTCGCGGGCCGAGTGCATCGCGAGCTGGGGTGCGCCGACGTCGACGGTGGACAGTCCGGTCCGTGATGCCGTGATGGGTCCGATGGTGGAGCCGCACGGCAGATCGGCGCGGTGGACGTAGCGCTGCATCGGCACTCCCGCCTGATCACACGCGAGCGCGAATTCGCCTGCACCGGCCGCATCGGTGGCGTATCGCAGGTTCTGGTTCACCTTGAGTACAGGCCCACCGTTGATCTCGATCCGATGAGCGGGCTCGTGGCGGTCCGGGTAGTTGGGGTGCGTCGCGTGAGCCATGTCGCCCGACGCACACACCGAGCCCGCCATCGCCTGCAGGAATTCTTCGCGGCCACCACCGCGCCCCAACACGATCCGTTCGAGCACGGTGTTCAGCAGATCTGAGAAAGCTCCACGGTCGGACATGCTGCCGACCTCTTCATGATCGAAGAGTGCGAGCACCGGGACCTGCTGACCGGGCGACTCGACTGCGGCCAGAAGTGCTTGTGTCCCTGCATAACACGTGCCCTGATTGTCCAGCCGAGGGGCGCTGACCAATTCCTTGTCCACCCCCACGACTGCGCTGGGCGCAAGATCGTGTGTCATCAATTCCCAGCCGAGAACCGACGACGCGGCTACACCCGCACGCTCGGCGACAAATCCGATGAACGACTTGGGTTTCGAACCCACGCCCCAGATTCCGTTGACGTGCCGCTGCGGATCCAGCGTCACGCCCTTGCGATCTTCGGACAGGTGGATAGCCAGCTGCGGAACACGCAGAATCGGGTCGTCGATGCGAACCAGCTTCTGCTCCACCGTGTTTCCCACCCGGACACTCAATCGTCCGGAGATACCGAGATCGCGGTCGAGCCAGGAGTTCAGCCACGCACCGCCATACGGTTCGAGGCCCACCATCTGCCACCCGGCCGAAGTGAGGTCGGGATGCTGTTTGACCCGCAGGTTCGGGCTGTCGGTATGACCTCCGACGATCCGGAACGGAGCGGTGTTTCCCACGCCCTCGGTGCTCCAGGCAATCAGCGAACCACCGCGCACGAGGAAGTACCGTCCGGGCTCGGCGGGCCACGACTGCGTTTCGTGGACTTCGACGAACCCACCGGCCGTCAGCTCGGTCGCCACCGTCGCGCACACATGGAACGGCGACGGTGACGAATCGACGAAGCTGCACAGGCCGACTGCGTCGGCCCCGGTCCGAGAAGTCTGAGAAGTCATGCCCCTCATCATGCCCGAATCGGTGCCCGCGAAATCAGTGGGCACGAAATCAGTGGGCGCGAATCGGGTGAGCTCAGAACCTGTCAGCTCAGGCGTGAGGACCGGACACGCAGAACTGGTTCCCATCAGGATCGAGGAGCGTCACCCAACGGAAACCGTCCATGTTCTCCCGGTGGTGCTCGGTTGCTCCGGCCTCGACGAGCCGCGCCACCTCGGCGTCGAGATCCGGACTCCCCAAATCGAGATGGATGCGATTCTTGCCGGCAGTGGGGTCCGGGACCTTCTGGAATGCGAAGTTGGTGGCGCTGTCAGGGACCGCGACGATGTAGAACCAACCGTCGTTCTCCTCGACGATGTTTCCGCCCAACTGCGCCGCCCACCACGTTGCGAGCGGACCGGGATCGAGACTGTCGAAAGTGATCATGCCGAGTGTGAGAGTCATGCGCACAAGCTAATACAAGCCACCGACAAAGAGTCTCGATCTCGGGCTGAGATGAGACGATCCTCGAATGCGATTCACAACGCTGCGCGACCGTGTTGCAGAACCACTCTTCGCAGTTTTCATCGCGACCGGATTACTCCTGAGCGTCCTCGGAGTGCTCGCCTGGCGATTTGCCACGCCATCCACGCGGACAGAACATATCGGCATCCAACCTCCACCACCGCCGCCGATAGAGGACGGCAAGACGGGGTACATGTGGGTGATCGACGGCTACAGCTACTCCGACGCACCACATTGGTTCCCCGCGGCCGCTTGGTTCCTGATGGTCGGAACGGCTGTCGCCGTTGTCGTCTCGGCGATACTGAACGCGACGGGATGGCGACTGGCCCGCGACGCGCACGGTAGAAAATTTGCTCTTCCGCTTGCCCTTTCAGCTTTCGGCGCAGCCTACGGACTCGCGGTTGCCGTTGTCGGACGAATCTGGCCGCCCACCTTCTATTCGGTGGTCCTTCCCGAACCGCGCGACCCTCAGAACCCCTACCCGGCATCGGCCGTTATCCACTTCGACCTCGAGCCGAACCTGATCACCTTCACCGCAACAGGTCTTGCCGTCGGCCTTCTCGCGGCCGCCCTGCTTTATGTCCGGAACTACTCGCTCACACGAACGAACTAGCGGGCGCGGAGATCACTCGACCGCTTCGAGTTCCGCGACACTTCCGTCCGAGATCACTCGGACGTGGCGGGTGATCTTCTCGATCGGCCAGTCCCACCACGCAATTCGCACCAACTTCTCGATGTCTTCAGCGCTGAAGCGGCGCTTGATCTCCATCGCCGGGTTGCCGCCGACAATTGCGTAGTCCGGGACGTCGCGCGTTACGACGGCGCCGGTGGACACGATCGACCCGTGGCCGATCCGGACACCGGGCATGACTGTCACGTTCCCGCCGAACCACACGTCGTTCCCCACGACGGTGTCACCGCGCGACGGCAAATCCTGCACCAAATCAATGTGCCTGGCCCAATCGCCGCCCATGATCGGGAACGGGTAGGTGGAGACACCGTTCATACGATGGTTCGCGCCGTTCATGATGAAGGTGACACCGGTGGCCAGGGCGCAGAACTTTCCGATCACCAGTTTGTCGGGACCGTAGTGATGCAACACGTTTCGAGTCTCGAACTCTTCGGCGAACTCCGGATCGTCGTAGTAGGTGTACTCCCCTACCTCGATCAACGGGTTGTCGATCAACGGCTTCAGCAACACCACTCGTGGTTGCCCGGCCATCGGATGAACATTTGTGGGATCTGGCTCGTTCACTGCTTACTCCAATCCGCCGGCGCGGTGTCGCCGACCGCAGCAAGACTATCCGGTTCCTGCTGCGGTCGACCGACCAGCGAAAACGTTCCGGTGTCAGCCCAGGAGGCCCTTGGCGATATGGGTGACCTGAATTTCGTTGCTGCCCGCATAGATCATGAGCGACTTGGCATCACGCGCCAACTGCTCGACTCGGTATTCGGCCATGTAGCCGTTTCCACCGAACAGCTGCACGGCTTCCATCGCGACCTCGGTCGCTGCGCGCGACGAGTACAGCTTCATCGCCGACGCCTCCGCCAGGCTCACTTTGTCTCCGGCCGCGGTGCGTTCGATCGCGTTGAAGACCATGTTCTGCACGTTGATTCGAGCGACCTCCATCTCTGCGAGCTTGAGCTGGATGAGCTGGAACTGCCCGATCTCACGTCCCCACAGTTTGCGGGACTTCGCGTATTCGATGCTCAGACGGTGACATTCGTTGATGATGCCCAGTGAGAGCGACGCGATTCCGATGCGTTCGGCGGCAAAGCTCTCCTTGGCGCTGGACTTTCCGTCGGACTTTCCGCTGTCCTCGGTTTCGCCGAGCAGACGATCCTTGGTGATGCGGACGTTGTCGAAGAACAGCTCACCGGTGGGCGAGGAGTTCATTCCCATCTTCTTGAACGGCGGGCTCTGCGTGAGCCCCTCCATGCCCTTGTCGAGGATGAAGGCGAGCACCTTGCGGTCACGACGATCAACCGACGCGTCCCCCTCGTCGAGCTTTGCGTAGACGATCATCACGTCGGCGTACGGACCGTTGGTGATGAAGGTCTTGTTGCCGTTGAGGATGTAGTCGTCACCGTCGCGGCGTACGTAGGACTTCATACCGCCGAAGGCATCCGAGCCGGAGTCCGGTTCGGTGATCGCCCATGCACCGACGGTTTCGAAAGTCACCAAGCCAGGGAGCCAGCGTTCCTTCTGCGCGAGTGTGCCGCGGCTGCGGATAGTTCCAGCGGCCAATCCGAGGCTGACGCCCAACGACGCGACAAGACCGAGGCTGACGCCGGCCAATTCGCTGTTGAGCACAACGCCCATGCTGCCGGCGCCACTGAAGGCGCTCGACTTCTCACCGTCACCGGACGGAGCATCGCCGCGCTCGCGTGCGAGCGACTTCTCGAGGCCCTCGCGTGCCATGTCGGCCAGACCGAAGGTCGAGTACAGCTTGCGAATGATGTCGAACGGCGGTAGCGCACCACTTTCGAGCTCGTCGACGTGAGGTCGCACCTCTTTGTCGATAAAGCCCCGCAAGGCGTCGCGGAACATCAGGTCGGTGTCGGACCACTCGTACATGTGCCTGAACTCCAGTCGGTGAACGATCGAGAGACTGCCGAACGGCAGCCACACACCGAATATAGAACACGTTCCAAAACCGGAACAGGATTCAGCTGATCAGACCCATTCGCTGCGAGATCCACGTCAGCTCCTGCTCGACGCCGGCCGACCACACCGAAAAGCTGTGACCACCGGGAAGCTCGAGATATCTGGCGTCCATTCCGGCCGCTTTGGCCGCTTCGTACACCTTTTGCTGGCCGGGCTTGAACTCGTTGTCATCTGTTCCGACCACAAACACTCCGCCCGAGTTCGGGAACTTCCGGGTCGCCAGCAGGTCCATCGGATTCACCTTCACGAATGCCGCCTCGTCGCCGCCGAATATCTCGTCGACGGTTCGCTGTCGGTCACCGAGCGAGGGCTCCAACTGACCGGAGAGATCGAGGAACGTCGGATACACGTCGGGGTAGTTGGTAGCCATCTGCAGCGAGCAGGTACCGCCGTAAGAGAGTCCGCCGATGGCCCACGCCCTCGGGTTCGTGTCGATCTGGAACGCATTCGCCACTGCAGCGGGCAAATCCTTTGCCAGGTACGTGCCGACCTTGCCCTGCGACGAGTCGGTGCACAGCGGATTGGCCATCTGCGAGCCTGTTCCATCGGCTATCACGACGACCGGCGCCAACCCCTCGTGATCCCGGGCAAAAGCATCCATTGTCGCGGTGAGCTTTCCGCCCTGGAGCCAGTCCTCGGGCTTGCCAGGCTGACCGGCCATGAGCACCAGGACGGGCAGTAGTGGACGCGGATTGGTGAAGTACGACGGCGGCAGATACACCTGGGCATCGCGCGCGGAGAATCCCGAAATCGTTCCGGGAACAGGCAAAGTCGTGACTCGTCCGCGAATCGGCATGCCTTCCGGCGCTTTCCACACCGTGTCGGTGGGATCGCCGGTGACAACAGGATCCGTCGGACCGGGAACTTCGCTGAGTGAAATGCGGTCGAAATCATCGTGTCCGAAGGCAATTCCCACCGTCGGGTAGGCAGCAAAGACCAGATTGATCTGCGTCGCGGCGGTGACGATGACCAGAACGGTCGCAACGACGGACACCACCGCCTTCGCGATCGTTCCGCCCGCCTTGATTCGCGGCCCGAGAAGTAGCACCGCGTAGATACCGATTCCGATCCACACGTAGATCGACATCTCGATGGGATCCGGGAACGGCACGATCACCTTTTCGACGGTGATCCAGACGGCGATCATGATCACCAGTGCGATCAGCCCCGCGATCGGTACCGCTCTGCGGTAGTACCAGCGAACGCTCGAACCGAGCAGCCACACACCACCCAGGACCCCGAGCACAGTCAGGATCACCGGCAGTGGTCCCGAGATCAAACTGATTCGGTAGAGCCAGTCCACGTCAAGCCTCTCGCACGTAGAAATGTCGCACACACGAGGCTAGACGACCACGCTGATACGGCGACGACGCTAGTACTGTGTATCAGGTGACATTCATCAAGGTCTGTGGGCTGCGGGACGCTGACACGGTCGACCTCGCGGTGGGCCTGGGCGTCGACGCCATCGGTTTCGTCTTCGCCGAGAGCGTCCGCAAAGTCGACCCCGCACTCGCAGTCGATCTTCTTGCACGAATCCCCGAACACATCCGGGCAATCGGAGTATTTCTCGGGAACCCGATCGATCAGGTCCTCGAGATCGCCGAGATCACCGGTCTTCGTACCGTGCAGATTCACGATCTGGTCGACGCCGAGCAAGTGCAGCGGCTGCACGACGCCGGCCTCACTGTCATCCGCGCTGTTGTCTCCAGCAACGTCCGCGACGGTTACAACCTCGACCTCGGCGAGGACGAACTTCTGATCGACGGCGCCGACGCCGGATCCGGCGTGCCGTGGGACTGGGCACAACAGCAATCGCGCCCCCAAGGCCAGTGGATCCTGGCGGGCGGACTGTCCCCGGAGAACGTCCGTGACGCTCTTGATGCCACCGGTGCCTGGGGCGTCGATGTCTCCAGCGGCGTCGAGTCTTCCCGCGGCGTCAAGGACCACGCTTTGATCGAGAAGTTCGTCAGCGCTGTCCGGCAGACCGATCACTCGAAATAGGACGCATAGTCACTGAAGGCGATTTGACCGGTGGGACTCGCCTTCACGGCGTCGGCAACGGCAGGCGGAATGGGAGCCCAGTGCGCAGGCATGGCCGCCGCCAGTGACGGCTTCAAGATGTAGAGCAGTGCGAAGTTCACTATCCAGAGCGGCGGCGCCATCGACATGCCGACTTCCGAACTCACATCGCCTTTGGTGTTGGTCACCAGCTGTGCTTCTCCCGAAATCTGTTGCGCTGCAAATCCGTAGACTGCCTGCACCGTGTATGCCGAGTGATAGAGCGCAATCAGAGTGTGCGTCGCACCGTTGTTGCGCAACCAGGTGCCCACGAAACCGCCAGGGGCGATCAGCGTATTCACCTGTCGCGTCGGCGCATCCGCGTTGGCCGGACTCTCCAGCAATCCGTCGGGATTCACGTACAACCCGTAACTGGCCAGAACCGACGGCGTAGTGCCGGAATAGAGGGGCCGCCCGTTCGTATTGGTGAGAATCCGAGCGCATTCGTCGATCACCTCGGCATCCTCGAGATTGCCACCGATCCCACCGCCGGTCATGAGGTCGCGATACTGCTCCTCGGTCAAAGCGTCGGCTGGCTCGAGTCCGATCTGCGCGGCAATCTCTTCCGCAGTCTGCTGACCGAGTGGCTGGTTGAGTTGATCCGGAGTAGTCATCTGCGTGGGCGCGACGCTCTCGTAGACCGGTGCCCCGGCAAAAGGGATCACGAACCCGGTATCGACATTCTCTGCAACCGGTTGCGCGCCGGCCATCTGAGTGGTGGCAAACGAAAGTACGCACACCCCAACCAAAGCCAGAACCGAGACGGTCCCGCGATGAGACCTTGCTCGGTGAGATTCTTGTCCACGTCTACAGCCCTCGCCTGAGAAAGCCTTGCCTGCAATTCCATTGCCGCGCATAGGTCAACCTCCCGGGACACAGTCCGGCGAATCAACTCGAGCTTGCATCTCAGTCAAACGCTGTGACCAGCGCCGTGTCAAGACACTGGTCAGGTCGAGGCACCTACGGCGACAGCTCGCTCGATACAGTCGACAGCTCGCCCGCTACAGTGATGCTTCCAACTGAAGTGACCTCACCCCATTTGAATTGCAGGACATCTCTGGAGGCGAGCAGTGTCTGACAGGCGCGGGACCGTGTTGATCACCGGCGTCGGCCGGAGCAAGTCGATCGGAGCAGCCCTCGCATTGGGTCTCGCCGAGGATGGTTGGGATCTGACGATCGGCTACTGGGCGCCTTATGACGAACGCGTCGGGTTCGTCCGCGGAGCGCACGATCCGCAGGACGTTGCCGAGAAGTGTCGCGCACTCGGGAGCCGTGTCGACCTGGTTCCCGGAGATCTGGCCTCGCCGGATGCGGCCGCACAGCTCGTTGACGCTGCCGCATCGCGGAATGACCTTCGTGGGCTGGTGCTCTCGCATTGCGAAAGCGTCGACAGCTCGATCCTCGATACCACCGTCGAGAGCTGGGAACGACATTTCGCCGTCAACGCCCGCGCCTCTTGGCTGCTGATCAAAGCGTTCGCTGAACGCCTTCCGGAGCAGCGCGACGTCAGTCAGGTGACTGGGCGGATCATCGCACTCACCAGCGACCATGCGGCCCACAATCTTCCGTACGGGGCCAGCAAGGGCGCTCTCGACCGCATCGTCATCGCCGCCGCACTCGAACTTGGATCACGCGGCGTGAGGGCAAACGTCATCAACCCAGGACCGATCGACACAGGGTGGATGACACCGGAGATCAGACAGGCCGCAACCCTCCAGACCCCTGCCGGCCGGCTGGGTACTCCCGGCGACACTGCAGACCTCGTTCGATTTCTGATGTCCGACGCCGGAGGCTGGATAACAGGACAACTCCTTCACTCCAACGGTGGATTCCGCACCAGCTGAGCAGGCAGACTGGGCCCGCGCCCGGACTCAGGTCAGGCCTTGTAGGTCGGTAGCGTCTGCCCGAGCCTGCGGCCCATCTCGGCAGCCAATGCGGCGAGCCCGCTGGCCGGACGCACCATGACCTCGAAATCGACGATCTTGCCGTCCTCGTCGAATTCGACCATGTCGATTCCCTTGAGGCTCTTGTCTCCGATGTTCGCACTGAATTCGAGAACGACCTGCCGACCGTTGGCTCCGGCGAACTGACGGTGGTACTCGAAATTCTCGAACACCTGGATCACCGTATTGAGAATGAGCACAACGGCATCCGCGGACTGGTACGGCTTGAATCCGGTGGGCGATCGGAACTGCGCGTCGGGCGCGACAATGGTCGGTAGTGCCGACAGGTCACCGGTTTCGATCATGGTGTGCCACAACTGCAGTGCAGCTTCAACTTTCGGTTCGAGAGTCAATTCCGTGCTCATGCTTCTACCCTTTCCTCGATGTTACCTGCCGCTTGATTTACCGGCACTTGACTTGCGACGGCCCACGCACTCAACACAGTTCGCACCCCGGTCACGAGTTGCAACGGCTGATCGATCATGACGTGATGGCCGGCTTCGGGAATCTCCGCCACGATGGCCTCCGGTCCGAACAGTCCGCGCATGTGCTCCATGAGTCGATCGGACACGATACCGTTCTCAGCTCGGAAATAGGCTACGCGGCAACGTGGTTCACTGTCGAGAACATCTTCGGCACCAACTCGGAGAAAGAAGTTCGGATCGAATTTCCATGACCAACCGCCATCGACTTCCTCCATGGACGTGGCTGCCACATGGTCACGCACCGCAGGCAGTCCCGAATCCTGGGGCGGAACGAAGCGGAATCGACCCATCGCGTCTTCCCTGGTGAGGTAAACCTTCTTGGGGCCGAACGCATTCTGGCGTCGAGCTGCCTCCTCTTCGGGCGTCCGCGCCTTGAGTGGCGAATCGATGATGACAACGCCGTCCAACAGTTCGCCGTGCAGATGCGAGGCCACGAAGGAAACAATCCCACCCATACTGTGCCCCACCAGAATCGGCTTGCCGTCGATTCCCCCGGCCTCGGCCGCCGCCAGCACCTCGCGAGCCCACTGGGATATCGCGTAGGCATCGCGAGTGTCACTGTCTCCGTGGCCCGTCAAGTCGAGAGCGACGACGCGCCGCCCCTCGGCGAACTGCGGCGCGATGTGATCCCACCAGCGACTGTGGGCTGCGCCGCCGTGGATCAGCACAATTCCCGGCCCCGCCGACCCCCAAGCCCGAAAGTGCACCGAAGCGCCCTCGACCTCCACCGACCCCGTCTCGACCGGCGCTTCCAGCGCCCGAGTGAACCAACCAGGCGCGTCTTCGACGACATTGCTCATCGATCGAACATACATAGTCGTCAATCGGTTCATCCAACTCTTCCCAGTTCGTGATCCATCACCTATATTGAATCCGGCCTCAAGTTCAATTCGTTTCGCCGAAGGGGAGAGATGACCAACCGCCAAGTACGCCTCGCCGCCCGCCCGACAGGACTTCCCGACGCTTCCACCTGGGAATATGTCGACGCCGAGATCCCGTCCGCCGGGCCGGGTGAGTTTGTCGTCAAGGTCGAATACCTCTCCCTCGACCCCGCGATGCGCGGTTGGCTCAACGACGTCAAGTCGTACGTTCCGCCGGTCAAGCTCGGTTCCGTCATGCGCGCCCACGGCGTCGGACGCATCACCGAATCCCAACACCCCGATTACCAGGTCGGGGACATCGTGGCGGGATCGTTCGGCGCTTCCGAGTACGGAGTGTCCGACGGAACAGATGTGACCCGGGTCGACGAATCGATCGCTCCCTTACCGACCTGGCTCGGAGCTCTCGGATTCCCCGGCGTCACCGCATATTTCGGACTGCTCGACGTCGGAAAGCTGAAAGACGGTGACACCGTCGTCGTATCCGGTGCCGCGGGCGCGGTCGGCAGCCTGGTCGGTCAGATCGCAAAGCTCCACGGATGCAAGGTCATCGGCATCGCCGGCGGTCCGGAGAAGTGCGCGTGGCTCACCGAGGACCTCGGCTTCGATGTCGCCATCGACTACAAGAACGAATCCGTCTACAAGGCGCTCAAGTCCAACGCTCCCGACGGTATCGACGTCTACTTCGACAACGTCGGCGGAGAAATTCTCGACGCTGCTCTCTCCCGTTTGCGCCTGGGCGCTCGGGTGGTCATCTGCGGCGCCATCGCGGGTTACAACGCCACCGAGCCTCAGCCAGGCCCCGCGCACTACCTGTCACTTCTCGTCAATCGGGCCACGATGGCCGGCTTCGTGGTCTTCGACTACCTCGATCGCTACGCAGAAGCGCAGGAGCAGATCGGAAAGTGGATCAAGAGTGGCGAATTGACTGCCCGCGAGCACGTCGTCGACGGGGGTATCGACGCGTTCGGCGACAGCCTCAATCTTCTCTTCGCCGGTGCGAACACCGGAAAGCTGGTCCTGAAGGTCAGCTGAGTCACCCACACACGCAGATCGGCCACCGGGTATTCCGGTGGCCGATTCGCTTGGGTCAACTGACTCCCGACGGAGTGGGAACGCTGTCCTCCCCCAACCGCGGCGGGGCCGACCGATAGGTTGCCGGCGTGCCGCTCATCCGAATCGGATTGGCTACCTGCCGGGTCGGTGCATCGCGACGCGGGTCGTCGATGGACACCACCGGATCGAGATTCAGTCGCTCCGCCAGCGCTATCGCGTCGGCGATGTCGTTGAGAGGTCCACACGGGACACCTCGCTCGGTCAGCGCCTCGAACCACGAGTCTGCAGTGCCCTTGGCCAACGCAGCAGTGACGGCATCGAACAACTCTTCTCGATGCGCGACCCGATCCCGGTTCGAGATGAACCGCACATCCGCGGCAAGTTCGGGAACTCCGAGAACCTCTGTCAACGAACCGAATTGCCGGTCGTTGCCGACAGCGAGGACCAGCGGACGGTCCGCGGTGTCGAATACCTCATATGGTGCGATGCTCGGATGTCGATTGCCCATTGCCTGAGGCACCACGCCCGCGGCAACATAGCCGGACGACTGGTTGGCGAGCGCGGAGAGCAACGAGGACAACAGATTGACCTCGACGTGCTGTCCTTCGCCCGTTCGATCGCGATGGCGCAGCGCTGCAAGGATTCCCACGCTGGCGTGTAGGCCCGTGATGACGTCGACCACCGCGACGCCGACCTTGGTGGGAGTCTTGGGATCGGGGCCGGTGATACTCATCAATCCGCCCACCGCCTGGATCAACAGGTCGTATCCCGGCAAAGAGTTGTTGCCACCGAAGCCGCTGATCGAGCAGTAGACGGCACGCGGATTCATTTCTCGCACAGAGTCGTAACCCAATCCCAGCCGGTCCATCGTTCCCGGCAGGAAGTTCTGAACCACTACATCCGCGCCGCGAACCAACTCACGCGCACTCTCCAGATCCTCCGGCTCGCGCAGATCCAGAGTGACCGACTTCTTGTTGCGGTTCACCGACAGGAAGTAACTCGACTCGTCCCCGACCCATGGCGGACCCCAACTACGAGTGTCGTCGCCGACACCCGGACGTTCGATCTTGACTACCTCCGCGCCGAGGTCGGCGAGAATCATCGTGGCGTACGGGCCGGCGAGGACGCGACCGAAATCAGCGATCACCAGCCCGTCGAGCGCTCCGACAGCGTCGACCGTCACCGGAACGCTTCTTCACCGGTGAGAGCGCGACCGATCACGAGCTGGTGAACCTCGGAGGTGCCCTCGTAGGTGAGAACGGATTCGAGGTTGTTGGCGTGGCGAATCACAGGGTACTCGAGCGTGATTCCGTTGGCGCCCAAAATGGTGCGGCATTCACGGGCGATCTTGATGGCCTCGCGGACATTGTTGAGCTTGCCGGTACTGACCTGCTCGGGGCGAACCGTCCCTGCATCCTTGAGGCGTCCGAGGTGGATGGCGAGCAACTGACCCTTGCCCAATTCGACTGCCATGTCGGCGATCTTGGCCTGGGTGATCTGGTACGCAGCGAGCGACTTGTCGAAGACCTTGCGATCACGCGCGTAGGAAATCGCGGTCTCGAGGCAGTCACGTGCGGCACCCATCGCGCCGAAGATGATGCCGAAGCGTGCCTCGTTGAGGCAGCCGAGGGGCCCGGAAAGTCCGCGTGCCTTGGGTAGCATCGCCGAGGCAGGAAGACGCACGTCCTCGAGCACCAGTTCCGAGGTGACCGACGCGCGCAGCGACATCTTGTTCTTGATCTCGGGGGCGGAGAACCCCGGAGTGTCGGTGGGAACGACAAATCCGCGCACGCCGTCTTCGGTTCGCGCCCAGACCACGGCGACGTCCGCAATGGAGCCGTTGGTGATCCACATCTTGGTGCCGTTGAGGATCCAGTCGTCGCCGTCGCGCTTGGCGTTGGTTCGCATACCGCCGGGGTTGGATCCGAAATCGGGTTCCGTGAGACCGAAGCAGCCGATGGCTTCACCCGCCGCCATCCGCGGGAGCCATTCTTCCTTCTGCTCTTCACTTCCGTTGTGGTGGATCGCGAACATGGCGAGCGAGCCCTGGACCGAGACGAGGCTGCGAATGCCCGAATCGACAGCTTCGAGTTCCTGGCAGGCCAACCCGTACGCCGTGGCACTCATTCCGGCACAGCCGTAGCCCTCGAGGTGCATGCCCAGAACGCCGAGCGCGCCCAGTTCCTTGGCCAGCTCACGCGCCGGCAGTGCTGCCGCTTCGAACCATTCACCTATGTGCGGGCGAATGCGATCGTCGACCATCTTGCGGACCGTGTCGCGGATCGCGATCTCCTCGGCGTCCAGCAGGGTGTCGATGGCAAAAAGCTCGGACAGGGACTGCGGCGTGGTCACGGGGCCTCCAGTGTTCTCGGGCGCAATCCTTTGCGAGAACGATTGCGCAATCGTTTGCATCGCCTAGAGTAGAGCCCAGTTGCACACCCGTCAATCCCCGAACAGCCAACCGACTCAGAACCAACTCAGAACCGACGCACACCAGGAGCCCCGACGCAGATGACGCCCGATCCGTCGAACCGCAGCAACGGCCGTCCGCCAACGCTGCGCGAAATCGCCGACCAGGCCGGGGTCCACATCTCGACGGCGTCGCGGGTCCTCCGTCAGCCCGAGCCCGCCGACGGTTGGTCCGACTCCGCACTCCGAGTTCGTCAGGTTGCCGAGGAACTCGGTTACCAACCGAACCTGTGGGCGGCCAGCCTGCGTACCCGCAAGACCACCACCATCGGCGTCGTGATGCCGAGGCTGACGGACGTCGTGGTGGCCACGATGTTCCAAGGCATCGAGGAAGCCGCCACCGCAGCCGGGTACTCCGTCCTGCTCTCCAGCCCACCCGACGATCTGGACGCGCAGCGCAAAGCGGTCGAGTTCCTGGTCAGCCGACAGGTCGACGGTCTCATGCTGAGCAGCATCCACCTGCCGGGTACCGATTTCGTCGACTCGCTCCCCCTGCGCTCACTGCCGATCCTGCTGCTGAACCGGCACATCGACTCGGCGACGTCGTCTCCGAACCGAGGTCTTCCCTTTGTCAGCGGCGACGACCGACTCGGCGGCTACCTCGCGGGGAAGCATCTACTGGACTGCGGCTATCGCGATCTCGGAGTGATCGCGGGGCCGGATCACGCCAGCACGTCGCGGGAACGCGTCGCGGGTTTCCGCGATGCCCTGACCGAAGCCGGTCTGGAACTGCCGCCGAACCGAATAGTGGCGTCCGAGTTCGAAGTTCAAGGGGGTGTCGATGCGGCGGCCACATTGCTCGGTGGGGATTCACGCCCCGACGCCGTCTTCACGGTGAGCGACACCATCGCGATCGGCGTACTCGGTGTGGCCCGTGATCTCGGGTTGAGCATTCCCGACGATCTTGCGCTGGTCGGCTACAACGACATTCCGGTTGTCTCCCAACTCCCGGTGCCCCTGACAACGGTGAGGTCCCCCGCCCGAAAGATCGGCGCGACCGGGCTCGAGCACCTACTCGCACTGATCTCTGGCAAGAACGTCGAATCCGTGAAACTTCCCGTCGAACTGATCGTGCGAGCCTCCACCAGAAAACCTGCCAGTCACAAACTCTGAGCAGCTACCAAACCTGAGATTCGTCGATGCCCAACTGTCGCGCGTAACCGGAGTTGAGTGCGTCCCAACCGTACTCGCGCGCCCGTTCGCCCACGATCGGTCCGAAGGGCTCGCCTGCCAGAAGGGCATCGAGTACGTCGAAGCACAAATGCCACCCGGCAGCGAGTGCCGACGCCATCCCCTCGGCGCGCGACCTCTGCGTCAGTACGACGCGGGTGCCGCCCTCGACCGAGGTCAGGTCCCACACCAATTCGTCCGGGCCCCACTCGTGTTCGAGCCGCCGAGTGGTCTCCACAACGTGAACGGTGACCGGCAGCGACATTTCGGGGGCTCCGTCCTCGGTGAGCATGGTGATCACGGCGTCACCGGTACGGCTCAGATTCCGATCGGCGGTGTACGGCGTCCATTGCGCCAACATCTCCGGGTCGGTGATCGCCTCCCACACCTTCTCGACGGGATACGGCAGCACCCGAGGGAAGCTGACGACTGTGTCGTCCCCGTCGACGCTCACCGTGACGTCGAACAGGGCACTGGGCTGATACGGCTGGGCACTCATGATTCGATCTCACCAGGAACCACCGACACGGGCAACTGCCCGCTCGGCGTTCAGAACACGAACAAAGCCGATGCGGCCGCGACTGTCGCCTCCACCACCGGAAATTTCACCACGGACAAGTCGTGTCGCGCTCCTTCGAACTCCACCAGACGTGTCGCGGCGGGAACCAGGTCGAGTGCTGCCTGTATCTCCTCCGTCGTCGCGAACTCGTCCTTCGATCCGTGGACGACAACGGTCGGGGTGTTCAGGTCGGGCAGGTGTTCGGTTCTGAGCTTCTCGGGCTTCTTCGGTGGATGCAGTGGATAGGACAGCAGGACCAGGCCGTCGACAAGTCCCGGGTTCTCCGCTGCCATCATCGACGCCTGCCGACCGCCGTACGAATGTCCGCCGAGCAGAACGGGTCCGGGCACCGAGTAGTCCGAGCGAACAGCGGCAATCACCTCGGCAATGCCCGCACGATCCTCCGCAGCACGCGACGGATGCGGCGGCCCCGAAGCTCGACGCACCCGAAACGCGAGATCGAAGCGCAGAACTTGCACTCCTGCTGCAGCAAAGCCGTCGGCGACAGCGCGCAACAGCACAGTGTCGCAATCACTTCCGGCGCCGTGGGTCAATGCCAGGATTGCGACGGGCACTGACTCGGGGCGGTGCAGGAAACCGTGCACCGCGCCTTCGTCGACCGTTTCGACAGTACTCATGGACGCATCCTTGTCCGGCCCGCTCGGGCCTGTTCGACTGCGGCAGCCAAGCTGCCTTCGTAGACCGGCCCGTGTCCGGGAAACAGCGCGCCGGCGGGCGCAGCGGCAATATTGTCCAACGCCTGGTCCGTCGCTCCACGGTCATGGTTGAAGGGGCACACCAGAAATTGTGGTCCGGCGACGCTCGACGTCGCATGTCCGGTCACCAGAGCGTCACCCGACGCGATGACTCCTGCCTCGGGGACAAGGTAAGCGCTGTGGCCGTCGGTATGCCCGTGGGTAGGAATCGGCACGATCCGACCGGGAACGTCCAGCGCACCACCTGCCGCAAAGGCCTGTGCTCGAGGCAGTTCCGCGCCTTTCAACGCGCCTGCTCCGATCACGTCGAGTAGCCACTTCGGAGCGCCTCGCCGCCACAACAGCAACGGAACTTTGGCCGGCGACAACTGCTGCAGGTACTCCCGCTTCGCGTGGGGCACTTCCAACGGATCCATCAGGACCGGAACCTCGAGCCGAGTCACGATGTCCGCGATTCCACCGATGTGATCGACATGCGCGTGAGTGACGAGGATTGCCCGAACATCCCCGAGCTGGTGACCGATCTGCTCGATCGAGCGTTCGACGTCGGCGCCGTTGGCCGGGTATCCGCCGTCGATCAACGTCAGATCGGCCCCCTCTTCGACCAGGACCCAATTGGCGTGACCGCACCGAACCAGATGTGTGTTCTCGATCTGCGTGATCGACAGTGCCGCAGTAGTCATGCTTGGTAGTGTGCGCCACGTGTCGGAATCCGTGAAGCAGGCCAGCAGCCGCAGCATTCGAGATCGCGCCGAAGCGTCCTTGGTAGCAGCCGCATTCGCGCTGCCCAGCGCGGTGAAACGTCGAATCACCGGGCCACCCGTCGTCATCGAGGGCAACACGCTCGACGCCGACGCACACCTGCTGCTCACGCTCGCGAAGACGCGGCCACTCCCCTCACATTCCACCGATCCCCAGTCACTCGCCGCTGCTCGCGCCAATCTCACCCGAACCGCGATCATGATGGGCGGCAGACCCGCGCAGGTCCGCACCGAAGAGATCTCCGTTTCGGGTGCCGACGGCCCGCTCCGCGCCCGGCTCTACGTTCCGACTGCCGACACCGGCGCTCTGCTCGTCTACTTCCACGGCGGCGGCTGGGTACAGGGCGGCATCGAATCCCACGACGCTCCGTGTCGCCTGTTGGCCGAGACCTCCGGCGCACGGGTCATCTCGGTCGACTACCGGCTTTCACCCGAATTCGCTTTCCCCACACCGGTAGACGACGCCTATGCCGCGTACCAGGATATCGTCGACCGCGCCGAAGAGTTCGGGGCAGACCCGACACGCATCGCTGTCGGAGGAGACAGTGCGGGCGGGCACCTGTCCGCGACGGTGGCGTTGCGTGCCCGCGACGACGGCAAGACGCCACCGGCAGCACAGCTGTTGATCTACCCCGCGACCGACTTTCACGAGAAGGCTCCCTCGAGAACGACGTTCGGTGAAGGCTTCTTCCTGACCGAGGCCAATATGAACTTCTACGAGTCCAGCTTCCTCGGCAAGGATGCCGATCGACTCGACCCGTTGGTATCGCCGCTACGCGCCCCAGACGTGGCCGGACTGCCACCAGCCATCGTGATCACGGCGGGATTCGATCCACTCCGAGACGAAGGCGAAGCGTACGCAGCACGATTGCGAGACAACGGTGTTCACGTCACGGATAGACGCTATCCCGGCTTCATCCACGGCTTCGTCAACGTTCTGGGGCCCAGTGCCGGATCCCGTGCAGCGGTCGCCGAGATCGGCGGCATGCTCCGCGCACTCCTCAGCCGCCCGACAGAATTTCCCGCACCGTATCCACCAGCGGATCGACGGGAAGCTCTGGGCTGATTGCGCGCTGTAGCCCCAAACCGATTCCGACGCTGAGCATTCGCAGCGCGGCTGCGTCCGGATCCAGCGTCGGCGTCACCCCGTTGGATTCCGTGAGGTGTTGGACCAATCCGGCGATCAGTCCGCGCACCTGGTCGGCACCCGCCGCGATCTTCTCCCGAATGTCCTCGCTGTGCCGCGATCTCACCGAGAACTCGACCTCGAGCAGCGTCCACCTCTGGTCCCCGATTGTTCGCTCGGCCCACCGCGCGAATTCAGCCACCGCATCGTCGAGGGTCGATTTCGCCCCGAGTTGCGCAGTGATCTCACCGACCTTGGTCAGCCTGATCCGGCCGAGAACTTCGGCACACAATTCATCCTTGTTCTTGAAATTCGAGTACACCGCCCCCTTGGAGTACCCGGCGTCCTCGGCGATCTGATCGAGAGAGGCCGCGGCGTATCCGCGATCGAGAAAGTGCTCGACGGCCGTCGCCAACAGGGTCTCGCGGGTCAACGCCTGCGCTTCCTGCCTGGTCAATCGTGCCATCGGAACCTCCCAGTGGTCCTCGGTATCGAGATTCCCACGGTAGCCGAATACCGCGAACGGTCGTCGAGTGGAGTACTGAAACCAATTTTTGGGGTACCAACGTTATTCGGATACTGATAGTCTCCGAAACATGACTTCAGATGTGACCGGTACCACCGTGCGCCAAAACAGCGCACCGAGACGCGGCTTGGCCATCGGCTGCGGCGGCACTCTCGGTTTTGCCTGGACTGTTGCCGCGCTCGCCTCGGTCCGGGATGCGCTCGACTGGGATCCACGGGAAGCCACAGCCATCATCGGGACGTCCGCCGGCGCCGAGTTCGTGACGATGCTCGGCAGCGGAGTCGGTGTCGACGAGTTGGTTGCCATGCAACTCGGCAACGCCGCCGCACGCCCCGAGCTCCTCACCCACATCGCGTCGGCGCCCGGAAAGCTCCCGCCACTTCCGAGACTGGGCGTCGGCAATCCACGACTCCTCACGCGTCGAGACCTTCCGGTTCTGAGCCGGATGAGCGGCATCGCACCGGTTGGTGGCGGCGACCCGTCCTGGCTCACTACGCTCGCCGAATCACTTGCTCCGGGCGATTCGTGGCTCCCACATCCGAACGCGTACATGGTATCCATGGACTACAGAACGGGGCGACGGGTCGCATTCGGGGCACAGGGGGCTCCGAAAGTGACCGTCGGTGAAGCACTCCGAGCGTCATGGGCGATTCCCGGCTGGTTTCCACCCGTCACGATCGACGGCGTCAGGTACATCGACGGCGGCGCCGCATCCACGGCTTCGGTAGACCTTCTGCTCCCCCTCCAACTGGACGAGCTGGTTGTACTGGCGCCCATGGCTTCTCGAACCCTGAGGCCGGCGCGCGGAGCCGCCCGTATCGAACGCGGTGCACTGCGCAATGCCATGTCCAAGGGGCTCGATCAGGAGATCGAACTGGTCCGCTCCGCGGGTACCAGAGTCATACGAATCGATGCCACCGACGACGACCTTGCCGTGATGGGCGCCAACTTCATGGACGGCCGCCGACGGCTCGCCACCTTCGAATCATCGCTGCGTACAACACGTGCGAGCGTCAAGCGCGAACTCGATGTGCACCCGTTCCAGCCCACTCGTTCCCACCAGTGAAAGCGCAGACTCAGTGAACTACGAATCTGACCACTTCGAGGTCGTGATCATCGGCGGTGGAATTTCCGGAATCGGCGCGGCTATCCACCTGCAGCGTCTCGGAATCGACAACTTCGCACTCCTCGAGAAGGCCGACTCCCTCGGTGGAACCTGGCGCGCCAACACCTATCCCGGGTGCGCCTGCGACGTTCCATCCGGTCTGTACTCGTACTCCTTTGCCGCCAATCCGGATTGGACGCGCTTGTTCGCGGAGCAACCGGAGATCCGCGAATACATCGAGACCACGGCGGGCACGCACGGAGTCGACAAACACGTTCGCTTCGGGGTCGAAATGCTCTCCGCGCGATGGGATGCGTCGCAATCACTCTGGAAGATAACAACTTCCAGCGGCGAACTGACTGCTCGCTTCGTGATAGCCGCTGCCGGCCCATGGAACGAACCCCTGACACCGGCGATCCCCGGACTGGAAGCGTTCGAGGGAGAGGTGTTTCATTCCTCGCAGTGGAATCACGACTACGACCTGACCGGAAAACGCGTCGCTGTCGTAGGAACCGGAGCCTCGGCTGTCCAGTTCGTTCCGCGCATCGTCTCCCAGGTCTCCGCCCTTCACCTCTACCAGCGAACCGCTCAATGGGTTCTTCCCAAACCCGATCACTACGTACCGCGGATCGAAAGGTCCGTCATGCGATTCGTGCCGGGAGCACAGAAAGCCTTGCGCAGCATCGAATACGGAATCATGGAAGCGCTCGGATTGGGATTCCGTAATCCATGGATTCTGCGAATCGTGCAGAAACTCGGGTCAGCCCAATTGCGCCTGCAGGTACGCGATCCGAAGCTGCGCAAGGCATTGACTCCCGACTACACCCTAGGTTGCAAGCGACTGCTCATGTCGAACTCGTACTATCCGGCCCTCGGCAAACCCAACGTCAGCGTCCATGCCAACGCCGTCGAGCAGATCCGCGGTAACACCGTGATCGGCGCCGACGGAGTGGAGGCGGAGGTGGACGCCATCATCTTCGGAACGGGCTTCCACATCCTCGACATGCCCATCGCATCCAAGGTATTCGACGGAGAAGGTCGATCACTCGACGATCATTGGCAGGGAAGCCCGCGGGCGTACTTCGGTTCCGCCGTCAGTGGATTCCCCAACGCGTTCATCCTGCTGGGCCCGAGCCTCGGCACCGGGCACACATCGGCGTTCATGATCTTGGAAGCCCAACTGAACTATGTGGCGCAGGCAATCGGCCACGCCCGTCGTCACGGCTGGCAGACCATCGACGTGCGAGAGGAAGTTCAGGCAGCCTTCAACTCTCAGGTTCAGGAGGCATTGGGGACCACGGTCTACAACGCCGGTGGTTGCGAAAGCTACTTCTTCGACGTCAACGGCCGCAACAGTTTCAACTGGCCGTGGTCGTCCGGCGCCATGCGTCGACGGCTACGGGACTTCGATCCGTATGCCTACAACCACACGTCGAACCCTGAGTCAGACAACACGCCCCCTGAACCCACGCCATCTGAACCCACGCCATCCGAGCCCACCACCAGTCCGGAACCGGAGTACACCGCATGAGCCTCTTCGGCACCACCTACCCGCCGATCGATCTCGACGGAGCGGTCGTCGTCATCTCGGGCGGTGGCCGCGGAATCGGAAGGGCGACAGCCAAGTTGTTCGCTGCTCGCGGTGCACTCGTATGCGTCGGCGATCTCGACGAGGAGACGGCCGTCGACACAGCGGAGTCCATCGGCCCACGTGCCCGCGGTTACCTGCTGGACGTCACCTCGCGCGATTCCTGGGATGTGTTCGCCTCCAAGGTGATCGGCGAATTCGGCCACATCGACATTCTCGTCAACAACGCGGGAGTGATGCCGCTCGGCAGCTTCCTCGACGAGTCCGACGCCACCAGTCGAGTCACCCTCGACGTCAACGTCTGGGGGCCTATTCACGGGATGCGCGCCGTGTTGCCCGGCATGGTGGATCGACGACGCGGACACGTCGTCAACATCGCATCGATGGCAGGCAAACTTCCGGTACCCGGGATGGCCGTGTACAACGCCAGCAAGTTCGGCGCAGTGGGTCTTTCGGCTTCTGCCCGTGTCGAATTCGCAGATTCCGGGGTCAGCGTCAGCGCGATCCTGCCCAGCGCGGTGCGGACCGGCCTCTCGTCAGGCGTGCCACTCGGAAAGGGAATGCCGACGGTTGAGCCCGAGGTAGTGGCCAAGGCCGTCGTCGACACGGTCGCGCATCGGCGAGCCGAAACTGCAGTTCCCCGTTACCTTGCGGGCTGGGATCTCGTCGACGCACTGGTCCCCGAATGGATCATCAACATCGGCCGCCGGGTGATCGATGATCGCCGCGCACTGACATCGGTAGATCCGAACGGGCGTGCGGACTACGAAAAGCGAGTGGCACGTCAGGCCGAAAACGGGGAGCACAATCCGAAGTGAACCGGGTAGTTTCGTGGCCATGTACATCCGCCGCGAAACTTCTTCCGACCGTGACGCCATCTATTCACTGCTCGGGGCGGCGTTTGCCGACCAGGCACCGCCCGGCGAGACTCCCTACGAGATCGAACTGACACGCCAACTCTTCACCTCGGACGACTACTTACCGAAGTTGTCGCTGGTCGCCGTAGCCGGCGGTGAGATCGTCGGCTTCGTGATCGGGACACGCGGATGGGTCGGTCCCGTGGAGGCTGTTGGCCTCGGCCCGCTGGCTGTCACCCCGGGTAACCAGCGCAGCGGGGTTGGTTCGGCACTGATGCACGCGGTGGTCGGCGCGTGCGACGCCCTGGACGTGCCGCTGATCGCACTCTTGGGCAGCACCGAGTACTACCCGCGGTTCGGATTCGTCACCAGCACGGACGTCGGAGTGGAGTCTCCGGAAGCTGAGTGGGGCGCTCACTTTCAGATCAGAACGCTCACCACACATCGCGCTGATCAGACGGGGAAGTTTTCATACGCAGCGCCTTTCGGAATCGCGTGACCCGGAGCGCGATGTAAGAGTTCTTTGACATACGGCGTGCGTGAATCTACGCTCAACCCTGTCAAAGAACTCTTACATCCGGGAGGCTTCATGAGCACCACGGCACGGTGGAGCCTGGTTATCGGCATCGGCGTCGCAGTAACGCTGACCCTCGGCTTTTTCGCAGCACTGACCGCCGGCGACCAGAAGACGTTGACCTTCGTCGTCTTCGCAATCGTCATGGCGCCGGCTTGCATCGGATCGGTATGGGCCCTTTTCCCATCGGAAAAGAACAAGGCTCCCGCCTATCCCGAGGACACCGTCGAAACAGAATGGAGTCGCAAGGCCGGATTCGGCGCGTTCACAGACTTGATCACTGCCATGGGAATCGCGCTGATCGCGCACAATGTCTTCGGCGCTCCCGAACTGCCGCTCCTGATCTTCACTGCCCTCGGCCTGGTCGACTTCGGAATTCGGTACTGGGCGGTGTCGAGGGACCGCGCCCCCACGATCGAGATCTGATGCGCAACAACCTTCAAGAACTTCGTACGGCAGCCGGATTGTCACAGCAAGCGTGCGCCGACGCACTCGGAATCACGCGCCAAACCGTCATCTCGATCGAGAAGGGCCACTTCGACCCGCGTCTGTCGCTGGCGTTCCGAATCGCCGAGTACTTCGACAAACGCGTCGACGACGTCTTCTCCAGCTGACGCCGTCTCGGGCTGACAGAAGGTCAGTCGAACAGGGTAGGCGACCCGTTTTCGTCTTTCCCGTCGTCGACCGCCGTCGTCTTCTTGCCCGAGCCCTTGCGGACGACGGTCAACGTCGTCGTTCGACGCGACAACCTGTGCCCGTCACTGTGTTCGAGCAACGCCATGCCCTGGCGAACTTCGACTACCGTCCACGGACCCGCATGGCCGGCTGCCTGCACGAGGTCACCGGACTCCACCTCAGTTGCCATGACCACTCCTTGTTCGTCGTGTCCTGCACGTTCTCCTTCCTATTATCGACGCGGCCACCTGGTAGTCGACGCGCAGGGTACCTACGCTGCAGCAGCAACCTTGACCGCATGGCCGACTTCGGCTCGGAATGCCGCGTATTCGGGTGAGCCTCGGAGATCGTCGGGATCGACGCCGGTTCGTGGCAGATCGATTTTCAGGTCCAGCGCGACCTTGCCGGGCCGGCTTGTCAGAACTACGACGCGGGAGCCGAGAAAGGCCGCCTCGTCGGCACTGTGAGTGACGAAGACACTTGTTCGCCCCGATTCGGCACTGACACTGCGGAGGTCCTCCTGCAGACGCTCGCGAGTGAGGGCGTCCAATGCGGCAAAGGGCTCGTCCAGCAACAGCAACGACGTTTCGGCCGCCAAGGCCCGGGCAATTGCCACCCGCTGCTGCTGCCCGCCGGATATTTCCCAGATACGCCGGTCCGCTGTGCCGCCCAGACCGACGCGGTCGAGAAGCTCGTCGCGCCTTCGCCCGCGTTCGCTCTTCGTCACCCCGGCATATTTGAGTGCCAGATCGATGTTGCCGCCCACCGATTTCCACGGAAACAGTCGTGGTTGCTGAAACACCACGCCGGCACTCGACCCGGGAATCGGGTCGGATCCTGATACCTGAACTGTTCCACTGGAAGGATTTTCGAAACCCGCAATCAGCCGCAGCAACGTGCTCTTGCCGCAACCCGAGGCTCCGACGAGGACCAGAAACTCACCAGGGGCGACGTCGATCGATACCGGCCCGAGTGCCGTGACGGACTCTCGACCGTGGCCGTACTTGTGCGAGACGGTGTCGATTCGGATCGCGCCCGGGCGGTCGGCAGCGAATCCTCCCGCGGCCTGCTGTGCGGTCTCGCTACTGGTCAAGGACATCGGGAAGCCCCTTCACATAGAGAGCATTCTGAAAGACCGCCAGATCAGGCACACTGTCGATCTGCTTCTGCTCGGCCAGGAATTGCGCTGCACTCTGCAGGTTCACTGCAAGATTCCCGGGAGCGCCTTCGGTGCCCAGCCATTCCGGCGAGGAGATCTGCTCGGGAGTGAGGAACACTCCCTGCTTCAGCTGTGCTGCCGCGTCTTCCTTCGAGGCACCCAATTGCGCGGCAACAGCTTCCGCTGCCGCGTCCGGGTCTGTGGCGATTGTCGTGAGCGCGCGGGCTTGAACCTTTCGCCAGGTGTCGACGATCTCGGGGTGGTCCTTGGCAAACGCGGTCGACACCACACCAAGATCGAGTGTCGGCTTTCCAGCCGTCGCGAGCTCGCGGCTGGCGATCAACTGTGTTCCGTCCTTACGGAGTTCGTCGAGCGTGGGCAACCAGGTGTAGACGGCATCGATGTCACCGCGCTGCCAGGCAGCGAGGGATGCTTGCGGCTGGAGATCCACCAACTGGACGTCGTCGGCACTGAGTCCGGCCTGGTTCAGTGCTGCCAGCAGACTGTAGTGCGCGGTCGAGGCGAATGCCGTGGCCACTTTCTTGCCACGCAGATCTGCGACGGTCTTGATTCCGGTTGCGTTGCGCGCCACCAGGGCTTCGTTGTCGCCGGCCACGTCGAGAACAAACGCGACCTGGTACGGAATGTTCAGCGGTGCCGAGAGACCACGAGCAACCGGACTCGAACCGATTGCGCCGAAATCGATTTCACCGGCGATGAAGGCGGTGTTGATGTCGGCTCCCGAATCGAACTTCGTCCACTTCACGTTGTACTCGGGCAGTGCGTCTTCGAGCCAGCGATTGTTCTTGACTATCAAGTCGCCGCTCGGGAACGACTGGTAGGCGATACGGATCGTTTCCTTGGACGAATCCTGGCCCGAATGATCCACCGAGCACGCACCGAGAACAAGGGCAAGAACGCCGATCAGCACCGTGAACGCCGTCCGGGAAGCCCTTCCCTCGTTGCGGTTCGGATTGCTGTTGCGCTTCAGATTGCCGCTGGGCTCGGAAATGCTGCCATATTTCTCATTGTCGGTCATACTTTTCCCCTCCAGGGAACGGCGCGGCGCTCAGCAGCCCGCAACAGTCCGTCGATGATCAAACCGGAGAATCCGATGGCGAAGATCCCCACCAGCACTACCGGAGTGTTGTTGTAATTGCTTGCATCCTTGACCATTCCGCCGATTCCGGGGATGCCGTTGAACAATTCAGCCGCGACAACTGACGAGTACGCCATACCCACCGACAAGCGAATGCCCGTGAAAGTCTCAGGCAGCGCCGACGGGACGACCACGTCTCGGATCACCTGCGCCCGTGAGGCTCCCAGCGCCCTGGCAGCTTCGACCAGCCCGACGGGTGCCGCGACAACAGCAGCTGTGGTGGCCACTGCTGCCGGCGGTAGCGCAGCCAGCGCCAGAAGCGTGATCTTCGGCGCCTCGTCGATTCCCAGCCAGATCACCAGCAGGAAGAAGTACGCCAAGGGCGGCAGTGCCCGCAGGAAGGTCAACCACGGTTCGAGCAGGCTCCGCAGCCATGTCACCGATCCCATTGCCAAACCTAAGATCACGCCCAATCCGACGCCGATGATCACACCGACCAGCACCCGTCGCAGCGTCATGTAGAGGTGCTCCCAGAGCAAATACCCCTGGTAGCCACGCACTCCGTCGTGCGTGGTCATCGTGTTGACGAAGGCATGCCAGACCGTGCTCGGAAAGGGCACGAAGGTCTCACTCCAGGTGCCGCTCGCCGCGGCGACCTGCCACAAGGCCAAGAATGCGATCACGGAAAGCACCGGCAGTCCGACAGTGGTCACACTCGAAGTCCACGGCCGACGCGGCTCACGGTTCGGTTCCGCGACTGATGTTGGTTCTATTGCTTCGACAGGAGTCGACATCGCTGTTCTTCCTCGACGTACGGAAAATTCCGGCACACATGCAGCAACGAGCGCACATGCAGGGGCGAAGGCACACAGAGCGGCGCCATTCTCACTCAGGAGAGTCGGAAGGAATCAACAGCAACAGCAGTTGGCACCAAGACGGCACAGGTCGACGGCGATGCGTCGTGTCAGTGGCGTCGTGGGCATGGGGGTAATTACTACCTGTGTCTGCAATTACCCGCAAATGCGGGGGAAATAGGCGTCAGTCGGCCAAGCGAACAGACAGCGAATACATCAGCGGTATCTCTGGTCGTCCGGCCTGGACTCCCCAACGTTTGCCGCCGAGTTCTGCCATCTCCTCGAATCCTTGCCAACCGTTGGCGTACGGGTACTCGTCGAAGGACTCGAGCGTCAATCCGGCACGCCGCAGGGCGCCGAGCACCTCGGCGATGGACCAGTTGAATTCACATGAAGGGAAGGGATTTTCGAAGTCCTCGACTCCGTCTCCCTGAGCGCCCGGCAAGACGAGATCGGCTGAATCTGCCACGTAGTCGCCAACGCCACCGGGTTCGGTCACGGGAGTCCCGCCTCCGTACGGGTATGTCAGCGACCACTTCTCGTCGAAACACATGGCAAACGGATGAAACTCCACCAGAACGAATCGACCGTTCGGCGCCAGAACACCGGCAATCCCCTCGGCCCACTCGTCGAGATCGGGTAACCAGATCACCGTTCCGTACGAAGAGAAGACTCGATCGAACTTCCTCCCGGTAGCGCCAGCAGCTCGGAGCCACGCAGATACATCCGCTCGCTCGAAATCGGCGGCAATGCCGGATTCCGCAGACAACGTTCGGGCGAAGTCGATCGCAGAATCCGAGATGTCGACGCCGGTCACCGCGGCACCGAGAGCAGCCAAACTCAACGAATCCTGACCGGAATTGCACTGCAGATGAAGAATCGAGGAGCCGTCGATCTCGCCGAGCAGCGCCACTTCTTCCGGAAACAAGGTCGACCCGCCGTTGCGAAAGAACTGTGCTTGGTCACCTTTGTGACTGTTGTGAGCGACGGTCGCCGCATTCCACGACAACCGATTCATCTCCACTGCGTCCATCTCTACTGCATCCACCTCTCGGCCCACAACAACTCCGCCCGAGTTCACCACGCCCCCGGTCACGTCGGCAATCGATTTACTGGGCTGGAAACCTATCCGAACGAAGATGCAACAGGTTACAGTTTTTCGACGGACCATCGAAGGAGAACCAGTGCGCTACGGACTCAGCCTGTTCACCAGTGATCGCGGCATCCGCCCTGCCGATGCAGCAAAGGCTGCGGAGGCGAATGGATTCGACGCCTTCTACGTTCCGGAGCACACTCACATCCCCGTATCGAGGGATTCCGATCACCCCGGAACCCAGTCGGCAGAATTGCCCGACGACCGTTACATGCGCACACTCGACCCATGGGTTGCCCTCGGCACCGCCGCTTCGGTCACGAGCACCATCCGATTGGGCACCTCGGTGGCCCTCCCCCTCGAACACGATCCGATCACTCTCGCGAAAACCATCGCATCGCTGGACCATCTTTCCGGCGGACGCGTGGTTTTCGGCGTCGGATTCGGCTGGAATGCAGAGGAACTCGCCGACCACGGCGTACCGCCCAACAAACGCCGGACCGCACTCCGCGAGTATCTCGAAGCCATGGGTGAACTGTGGTCGAAGGAAGAAGCTTCGTACGATGGCCAATTCGTGAAGTACGGGCCAAGTTGGGCCTGGCCCAAGCCCGTTCAGAAGCCCCGTCCTCCCATCTTGTTGGGCGGCGGCGGCAACGAGAAGACTTTCAAGTGGATCGCAAAGTCTGCCGACGGGTGGATCACCACACCGATCGAGCAGGAGATCGACGGAAACGTGGAACTGCTCCGAAAGATCTGGGCCGAAGCAGGTAGAGTCGGCGAGCCTGAAATAACCGTCCTGGCAGGCAAACCCGATCCGGAGAAGCTCGCCCACTGGGCAGATATCGGTGTCACGGAGGCGATGTTCGGCACTCCGGACAAGAGCCCCGAAGAGGTGGTCGGATACATGGAACGTCTGGCAGCCAAGCTCGGACGGTGAGGTCCGCCACAGCACCTTGACCTCAACTGCACTCGAGGTTTTAACGTCGGTATTGCACAAGACAGTGCAACGACAGCAAAACCCGAGTCAGAAGAGGTGCTAAGTGTGACGACAAAATTGGTTGGCACCCAACCTGTTTCGGATGTCGCTGTTGATTCGGCGCCGTCCATCCGAAGCGCATTCGTTGAGGCATTCCGAAATCATCCCGCCGGCGTCTCGATCATCACCGCGACGGGCAATGACGGCCCGGCCGGCATCACGTCGTCTTCGGTGATCTCGATCAGCGCCGATCCGGCAGTTCTGGCGTTCTCACTGCAGTCGTTGCGTGGTTCTGCGAGCGTCATTGCTTCCGCAAGCAGTTTTGTTGTTCACCTGGCAAATTCGGCGAACGCGCGACTGGCGGCCACGTTCGCGACCCGCGGCGCTGTCCGCTTCGGAGACGACATGCGCTGGTCGTTTCTGTCGACGGGTGAACCATTCCTGCACGGCACGGGCCACGCCTTGCGGGCGGTTCCCTTGAATGCCACGACGTGTGGCTCCGCAGTGATTGTCACCGCGCGCGTCGTCGACGTCATCGATCCGCAGCACGTGTCAGCGCCGCTCGTCTATCACGATCGAACCTATCGAAATCTCTCGTCTCACAACATTTCCTCAAAGGAAGGCATGTCACATGACTGAATACGTTCTCCCCGAGCTGGACTACGACTACGCCGCACTCGAACCGCACATCTCCGGCGAGATCATGGAACTGCACCACAGCAAGCACCACGCCACGTACGTGGCGGGCGCCAACAGCGCAATCGAGCAGTTGGCTGCTGCACGCGAAGACGGCACGATCACTGCGAAGGCGCCGCTGCTCAGTAAGAACCTCGCCTTCCACCTCGGCGGCCACACCAATCACTCGATCTTCTGGAAGAACCTCTCCCCCAACGGCGGTGAGCGACCAGAAGGCGATTTGGCAGCCGCGATCGACGAGCACTTCGGCACCTTCGACGCATTCGTCAACCACTTCTCTGCTGTAGCAACGACTTTGCAGGGGTCCGGCTGGGCGGTACTGGCCTACGACACGGTCGGGCAGCGCCTGGTCATCGAGCAACTCACCGACCAGCAAGGCAACATCAGCATCGGTATCGTTCCGTTGCTCATGCTCGACATGTGGGAGCACGCCTTCTACCTGCAGTACAAGAACGTCAAGGCCGACTACGTGAAGGCCTACTGGAACGTCATCAACTGGGAAGACGTTGCACAGCGATATGCGACGGCCACAGCCTCGACCGGCTTGATCGTCCCCGCCTGATCGTCCCCACCCGATCACTGCCATATCACCCCGATCAGCCCAGCTCGGCACGGTGGCTCCGTTGCCGAGCTGGGTTTTTGCACCCCCGAGATCGATGTATGTGAAGGCAGGTAACATACACCGAGCGCGGCTGACTCGGCCGTCCGCCGATTCGACTCCGAGGGGAACCAGTGCTCGATATCAGTGGTTTGATCGCGACGTGGCGTCCGACGCTGGACACCGCGGCGCGCAATGCATGGGGACTCTCGTTCGGCGACGGTGTCGAGAAGGCCGAACGCACGCCGTCGGTACTGATCAGCGAAGGTCTACACCGCGATCTGTATCGCTTCGGCGCATTGTGGACGCCCAGAGGCAATCCGGTTCTCCTCGTACCTCCCCTCGCGGTTTCAGTCGACTGCTACGACCTTCGTGCAGGCCAGAGCCTCGCCGCACACCTACTGGATGGCGCAAACACGCCCTACCTCCTCGACTACGGGACCATGCGGTACTCCGACCGCGGAATGGGTTTCGAGGCCTGGGTCGACGACATCATCCCGGAAGCGATCCGTACGATCTCGGACTTACATGACGGCGCACCTGTTTCGCTGATCGGGTGGAGCCTCGGCGGGACCATGTCTCTGCTCACGGGCTCCGCTCACTCCGACTTTCCGATCGCATCGATCACGGCAATCGGCACGCCAATCGACTACACGAAGATTCCCGCTATCAGCCCGTTGAGACTGATCGGCAAATACACGGGCGACACCCCGCTCACCTCCGCGACCAATCTGGTCGGCGGACTACCTGCTCCACTCGTTCAGGCGAGTTACAAGGTGACGGGGTTGCAGCGCGAAGTCCTCAAGCCATGGTTCATCGTGCGCAACCTCCACAACACCGAGACTCTGGCTCGCATGGAATCGATAGACAAGTTCATGGCAGCCATGCCTGGATACCCGGGCAAGGCATTTCAGCAGATCTGCGAACAACTCATGCTCGGCAACAATCTCTACAACGACGCCGTCACGCTTGCCGGACGCGAGATCAAACTGTCAGCTCTGAGCGTTCCCGTTCTCGCGATCGGCGGCACCACTGACGTGATTGCACCCATCGCTTCGGTGGAAGCAATCACGTCGGTCCTCACCGGCGCGCCGTCGGTCCGGTTCGAGAAGGCGCCGGGAAGTCACCTCGGGCTCGTTGCCGGCCCCACCGCGAGAGACTCCACCTGGGCGCACATCGACGAATTCTTGAAAGAGAATGCACCGCAGTTGGTTTCGACCAGCTAAATCACGGCGTCGTGATGCCCGCGGCTACAGCTGCCTTGTGCCAATCCGGGAATTCACTCAGCAAATGGGTGTACAACTTGGCGTCGTCGACGGTGTCGATGTCGTCCAGCGCGAAGAATCCGGCATTGTCGACCACCCTGCCGTCGAGGTCGTCGAGCTTCTCCAGCACTCCGTAGTTGGCCTTGCCGATTCCGACGAACTGCCAAAAGGCCGGGAGCCCAGACGCTTCACGCATCAATTTCGTGATTTCCTTGCGCTCGCTGAAGCCTCCGTCGGTGAAGAACAGGACGAGCGTCGGCGCCGAACCACGTGTCAGGCCGGAGAGAATCTCAGTCATGATCGGCACTTCACGATTTGCGGCGCCGATCTTGTCATAGTTGAATCCGCCGTGCGAGCCGCGCAAGTGCAGGTAGGTATCCGACCACTCTTCCGCGTCATGGACAGAGATCTCGGGAAGCTTGACGAAGCTGACTGCATACAAGTACGGCTCCAGCTTGCCGTCGTCATCGAGCTGGATCGCAACGGGAACCATGCGTTCGACAACACGATGCACCACTCTGGTGCGGTACTGCTTGGCCATACTTCCGGTTTTGTCGATCACCAGGACCACTCGCGCCCAAATTCCGTTGCCACCCTTGGTCAGCAAGACCTTGGCCACTTCGCGCTTTCGGAGGTCCAGCTTTTCCCGCTTCACCATCGAGAGTTTGGCTTCGTCGGGCACGGTCCGAATGCCATCTGCCGATTCAGCCGAGTCGGGTCGGCTCTGCGGTTCCTCGTCGACCGAGACTCCGAATGCAGTGACCAGATCTGCCAATCCGCTGTCCCAACCCGCCGAAACGTTCCGAACCTTCCAGTCCGTGCCGCGGCGATAGATCTCGACGAGGACCGCTGCCCTCTCACTCGTCAAACCCAAAGCCTGAGCCACGATAGCGGTGGAACCAGCCTGCTCCACCACGACACCAAGGCCCCCGACAGCAGAAAGGGTTCCGTTTGCCGCCGCATCAAGCGCCACGGCAACACTCAGCTGGTGGATGTCGGCGGGCAACCTCGCAATGTCGATTTCGATGACGCCGCCGGACTCCAAGCGCACCGCACCTTCGGGCGACACCGGCTGATTGAAGAAGACAAAATCTGCGTCGTTCCGCACCTTGTTCCGTTCGTCGAGCTGGAACACCATCAGGTCCACCGTGCCCGGGGCGCTACCGTTCACCGCCACCTTCAGCGAAGTTCCGTCAACGACTGTGTTCGCTCCACGCGCCAGCTCCATACCGGAAGATTAGCGGGCCACCAAAGAATCAACGGCCCCGCGGTCGGAAGAATCACAGCACACTTTCAGCAATCGACAGGATTCTCGAGGCAGACTGTTCGTGGAAGATTTGTCGCACGCGGGACCAAGAGCCTGAACATCGACAGAATCTTAGGGTCGATCAGGAGGTCACCAAATGCCGCACGGCCAGGCGCGCACCATCCCGATGCTGCCACTCCTGCCACCACTGACGAATTTCGACGACGCAAGTCGCTCGGTCGTGTCCTACCTCGACGAATATCTTCCGCTGGCACTGTGGTCGATCACGCGGTTCGACGGGTCGAATCAAATCTTTCTCACCGTCTCACCCAACCCACTTCACATCGAAGTCGGCGAGACCCGTACTTGGCAAAACACCATGTGCAGCGAGGTAGTCCTCGGAAATGCGCCGCCAGTCTCATCGAATCGCGCACTCGTACCTGCACTTTCCCGAGATGACAGGTGGGAAGGCATAGGCGCATACGTCAGCATCCCAATCCTTCACAACGACGGCAGTCTCTTCGGCACTCTGTGTGGCGCCGACCCGATTACGGGCGACTCCGTACTCGAGGACAACCTGGCCCTCCTCACTCTCCTGTGCCGACTCCTCGGAACCATTCTCGATGTCGACTATCAGCGCGCGCAGTCAGTGCGACTGGCCGAAACTGCGCAACTCGATGCCGAGACCGACCCGTTGACAGGTCTTCTCAATCGGCGCGGGTGGAACCGCATCCTCGAGGCCGAGCAAACTCGGTACCGCCAATTCGCCGATCCGGGATCTATCATCATCGTCGATCTGGACGGCATGAAGACCATCAACGACGAACTCGGTCACGCCGCGGGTGACGAATATGTTCAACGGGCCGGCAAGATCTTGGCAGCATGCGCGCACCCTGGTGCGGTGGTTTCACGGTTGGGCGGAGACGAGTTCGGAATCGCTCTGCCCGATACACAGCCGCGCGCCGTCGACTACCTGGTCGAGTGTTTGGAGAAGGCGTTCCGGAATGCCGACGTCTGTTGTTCGATCGGTCGAGCCGACTTTTCCATGTTCCAAAGCCTTTCCGAGACTTGGGATACGGCCGATGCCGAGATGTACCGCCACAAGCGCTCGAAGCACTGATTCGACTCCCCCACGGCCTGTTGGCACCGCATCGGAGGATCCCTTCGATGCGGTGCTGGCCCGTGTTCTGTTGTGCCCGAGGTTCTTCTCAGGTTTTGAAGGTGGTGTTCGCGGGCCGCGGATGCCGCTGCGGGTCGATCGAGGGTGGTGGGATGAACCAGGGTTTGTTGTCGACGCCGAT